>CAIYOH010000065.1 GCA_903927745.1 uncultured Mycobacteriaceae bacterium | reverse complement strand
CGCCGCCGGCCCCGCCGAGGCCGCCGGCGCCGATCAGGAGGCCACCATGCCCCCCGGTGTTGCCGGCGCCCGCCGTGCCGCTGCTGCTGGCCCCGCCGGGGCCCCCCACGCCGCCGGCGCCGGTCAGCAGTCCGTCCCCGCCTCGTCCGCCGGTGCCGCCGGTGCCGCTGTCGCTGGACCCGCCAGCGCCACCGACGCCGGACGTGGGGCCGAACAGCGCGCCGTTCCCACCGTTGCCGCCGGCGCCGCCGTTGCCAGCGCCGGGAGCAGACCCACCCGCCCCGCCGCCCCCGCCATGACCGACGAACCCAGCGTTGCCGCCGTCGCCGCCGCGACCGCCGTTACCGGCGCCGGTCCCGACCCCGCCAACCCCGCCCTCGCCACCATTGCCGCCGATCAGTCCGGCTGCGCCACCGTTGCCGCCGGCCTGGCCGGGGGCGCCAGAGCCGCCGGCGCCACCATTGCCCCAGAGGAAGCCGCCATCCTGGCCGTTTTGTCCGGTGCCCGGCGCGCCGTTGGCGCCGTTACCAACCAGCGGGCGGCCAAACAATGTCTGGGTGGGCACATTCACCGCGTTCACCAGGTCCTGCCCATACCCTGCAGCGTGCTGGACGTTTGCGGCTTCGGTGCTGCTATATGACCGTGCGCCGACGCTCATGGCCTGCACAAATTGCCCGTGAAACGCCGCCGCCCGGGCTCCCAGAGCGTGGTAGTCCGCGGCGTGCTGACGGAACAGCGCCGCGATCATGGTTGACACCTCATCGGTTGCGGCGGCCAGCAGATTGGTGGTCGGCGCGGCGGCCGCTGCCTGGGCGGCGGTGATAGCCGAGCCGATACGGGACACATCCGAGGCCGCCGCCGCTAATTCCGAGGGCACTGCGATCAGATATGACATCTCAGATTTCTCGATCGATCATTGCGTGAACGTATCCATAGCTCAGTGGCCAGGTCGATGGTATCGGCGGTCGGTACCACGATCAGCCGCCCCAGCGTGCGCGCAGCTTCACGTTCGGTCCCGAGCGTGAAACTGATTTCACGCTCAGCGGCGTGGGCGGACGGCGGCCCGCCCAACCAACGGGTTGGCCGGGACCCCTGTTAGGGTGCTGTCACCGGGCCTAGTGTTGAGGATGGTCCCGCACTCCACGCCGCGACACCAATGAAAAGGAATTCCTCATGTCCGAAGAAGCCTTCGTCTACGAGGCCATCCGCACTCCCCGCGGCAAGCAGAAGAACGGATCGCTGACCGAGGTCAAGCCGCTGAACCTCGTCGTCGGCCTGATCGAGGAGTTGCGCAGACGCAACCCCGACCTTGACGAAAACATGATCAGCGACGTGATCCTGGGTTGCGTCTCGCCCGTCGGCGACCAGGGTGGCGACATCGCCCGCACCGCGGTGATCGCCGCCGGCATGCCCGACACCGTCGGCGGCGTACAACTCAACCGCTTCTGCGCCTCCGGACTGGAAGCCGTCAACACCGCCGCTCAGAAGGTCCGCTCCGGCTGGGACGACATGGTCCTGGCCGGTGGTGTCGAGTCGATGAGCCGTGTTCCCATGGGCTCCGACGGCGGCGCGATGATGGCCGACCCGGCCACCGCCTACGACGCCTACATCGTCCCGCAGGGCATCGGCGCAGACCTGATCGCCACCATCGAGGGCTTCTCCCGGGACGACGTCGACGCGTACGCGCTGCGCTCGCAGGACCTGGCGGCCTCGGCGTGGTCGGGCGGATACTTCGCCAAGTCGGTGGTTCCGGTGCGCGACCAGAACGGCCTGCTGATCCTCGACCACGACGAACACATGCGCCCCGACACCACCAAGGAGGGCCTCGCCAAGCTGAAGCCCGCGTTCGAGGGCCTGGCGGCGATGGCCGGCTTCGACGACGTGGCGCTGCAGAAGTACCACTGGGTCGAGGACATCCACCACGTGCACACCGGCGGCAACAGCTCGGGGATCGTCGACGGCGCCGCGCTGGTGCTGATCGGTTCCGAGGCTGCCGGCACGTCGCAGGGCCTGACCCCGCGCGCCCGGATCGTGGCCACCGCGACCACCGGTGCCGACCCGACCATCATGCTGACCGGCCCGACCCCCGCCACGGTCAAGGCACTCGACCGAGCCGGGCTGACCGTCGACGACATCGACCTGTTCGAGCTGAACGAGGCGTTCGCGTCGGTCGTTCTGAAATTCCAGAAGGACCTGAACATCCCTGAGGAGAAGCTCAACGTCAACGGCGGCGCCATCGCGATGGGCCACCCGCTGGGCGCCACCGGCGCCATGATCCTGGGCACCATGGTCGACGAGCTCGAGCGCCGCAACGCGCGTCGTGCGCTGATCACCCTGTGCATCGGCGGCGGCATGGGTGTGGCCACCATCATCGAGCGAGTGTAAGGAAAAGCGATGCCAGAGAACACTATTGAGTGGTCCAAGGACGCCGACGGTATCGTCACGCTGACGTTGGATGATCCGACCGGGTCGGCCAACGTGATGAACGAGCACTACAAGGAGTCCATGCACAAGGCCGTCGAACGCCTTGTCGCCGAGAAGGACTCGGTCACCGGCGTGGTGATCACCAGCGGCAAGAAGACCTTCTTCGCCGGCGGCGACCTCAAGTCCATGATCACCGCGGGACCGGAGAACGCCGGCGAGATCTTCACTGAGGTCGAGGAGATCAAGCGCGACCTGCGCACGCTCGAGACGTTGGGCAAGCCGGTGGTCGCGGCCGTCAACGGCGCCGCCCTGGGCGGTGGCCTGGAGATCGCCCTGGCCTGCCACCACCGGATCGTCGCCGACGTCAGGGGCGTCCAGATCGGCTTTCCTGAGGCCACACTGGGCCTGCTGCCCGGCGGCGGCGGTGTCACGCGCACGGTGCGGATGTTGGGAATCCAGAACGCCTTCGTCAACGTGCTCAGTCAGGGCACCCGATTCAAGCCGGCGGCGGCCAAGGACACCGGCCTCGTCGACGAGCTCGTCGCCAGCGTCGACGAGCTGATCCCGGCCGCGAAAGCGTGGATCAAGGCCAACCCCGAGGCGCACACCCAGCCGTGGGATGTGAAGGGCTACAAGATTCCCGGAGGGACTCCGAGCAGTCCCGCGCTGGCGGCAATCCTGCCGTCGTTCCCGTCGCTGCTGCGCAAGCAACTCAAGGGCGCACCGATGCCGGCGCCGCGGGCGATCCTGGCCGCTGCGGTCGAGGGCGCGCAGGTGGATTTCGACACCGCCAGCCGCATCGAGAGCCGCTACTTCACCGAACTGGTCACCGGCCAGGTCGCCAAGAACATGATCCAGGCGTTCTTCTTCGACATGCAGACCATCAACTCCGGCGGCTCGCGGCCCGACGGCATCGGCAAGACCCCGATCACGAAGATCGGCGTGCTCGGCGCGGGCATGATGGGCGCCGGCATCGCCTACGTCTCGGCCAAGTCCGGCTTCGACGTGGTGTTGAAGGACGTCACCCTGGAAGCCGCGCAGAAGGGCAAGGGCTACTCCGAGAAGCTCGAAGCCAAGGCGCTGGAGCGGGGCAAGACAACCAAGGAGAGATCCGACGCGCTGCTGGCCAAGATCACCCCGACCGGTGACGCCGCGGACCTCACGGGCGTCGACTTCGTCATCGAGGCCGTGTTCGAGAGCCAAGACCTCAAGCACAAGGTCTTCCAGGAGATCGAGGACGTCGTCGAGCCGAACGCCGTCCTCGGGTCGAACACCTCCACCCTGCCGATCACCGGTCTGGCCACCGGGGTGAAACGCCAAGAGGACTTCATCGGGATCCACTTCTTCTCACCGGTCGACAAGATGCCGCTGGTCGAGATCATCAAGGGCGAGAAGACCTCCGACGAGGCACTGGCCCGGGTCTTCGACTACACGCTGGCCATCGGCAAGACCCCGATCGTCGTCAACGACAGCCGCGGCTTCTACACCAGCCGCGTCATCGGCACCTTCGTCAACGAGGCGCTGGCGATGCTCGGTGAGGGCGTGGAACCGGCCTCGATCGAACACGCCGGTTCGCAAGCCGGCTACCCGGCACCGCCCCTGCAGCTGTCTGACGAACTCAACCTGGAACTGATGCACAAGATCGCGGTCGCCACCCGCAAGGGCGTCGAGGATGCGGGCGGCACCTACGCGCCGCACCCGGCCGAGGCTGTCGTCGAGAAGATGATCGATGCAGGCCGCCCGTCGCGGCTGTCCGGGGCGGGCTTCTACGAGTACGTCGACGGCAAGCGCACCCGGCTGTGGCCGGGGCTGCGAGAGACGTTCACATCGGGTACCTCCGAGCCGCCGCTGCAGGACATGATCGACCGGATGTTGTTCGCCGAGGCACTGGAAACCCAGAAGTGCATCGACGAGGGCGTGATCACCTCGACCGCGGACGCCAACATCGGCTCGATCATGGGCATCGGCTTCCCGCCGTGGACCGGGGGTGCCGCGCAGTTCATCGTCGGGTACACCGGACCGGCCGGGACGGGCAAGGCGGCTTTCGTCGCCCGGGCACGTGAGCTGGCCGGCGCCTACGGCGATCGTTTCCTGCCGCCGACGTCGCTGACGTAGTGGGGCGCTCGGCCTGCGGGCCTATTCGGGCTCAAGCGGCGTTGACGGCCGCGGCGATGCGCCGCCACTGCTCGCGGGGGAAGGTGCGCAGATCGTCGGTGAGAACCTGCACGCAGACGTGGTCGGCGCCAGCCGCGTGATGCTCGGCGATCCGCCGCATGATCGCCTCCTCGTCGCCCCACGCGATGAGCGCGTCGAACAGCCGGTCGCTGATCGCAGTCACGTCGTCCTGTGAAAAGCCGCTGCGCAGCATGTTGTTGGCGTAGTTCGGCATCGACAGGTATGAGCGCAGCACATCGTTTCCGATGCGCCGCGCCTCGTCGTACGTGTCGCAGAGGATGACGCCCTGCTCGGGCAGCAGCAGCGGGCCGGCGCCGAGGACGGAACGGGCGTAGGCGGTGTGCTCGGGGTTGACCAGGTAGGGGTGGGCCCCACGGCTGCGCTCCGCGGACATCGCCAGCATCTTGGGGCCCAGAGCCGCGAGCGCGCGGCTCGCGATGGGCACCGGGCGGGGTGCGGCATCCAGCCCGTCCAGGAACGCCGACGTGGCCGCCAGCGGCTTGCGGTAGCGGCCCGGCTGGCCGGCGTCGATCAGCGCCGCGTGGCTGCAGCCGATGCCCAGCAGGAACCGGTCCCCGTGCTTGTCGGTCAGGGCCGCATGTGATTCCGCCACATCGGCGGGCGAGTGCATCCACAGGTTCAGGATCCCGGTGGCGATCACGGTTCGCGTGGTGGCGGCGAGCAGGTGGGCCACCGCGTCGAGCACCGGCCCCCCGACGTCCGGTATCCATAGCGCTGTAAAGCCTAGCGCCTCCAATTCGGCTGCTGCCTCTGCTGATTCGCCGGCGTCGCCGTAGCGCAGTTGGCTGCTCCAGATCCCGACACCGGTGAGCTCCATGAATAGTCCTTTCGTGGCAGGGTTTACGGGCCGTGTGGTCAGTCGTCGATCGCGGGGTAGTCGGGCACGTGCATCGAGTCGTACACGCGTCCACCACTCATTGTGACGGTGGTCCTGGCGAGCGGCGTGGGCAGGCGCGACAGCAGCTCGGCCCCGCGCGTCGATGCCCACACGGCGGCCCGGGAGCTGGGAATCAACGACCGGGCGGCGTTGCGTGCGAGGCCCCTGCTGAGGCGCACCGGCTCGCGCATCGCCAGCTCGTAGGCCGCGAACGCGCGCAGGTGATCGCCTTTCGACCGGGCCAGCTCGCCGGCCAGCACGTAGGCGCCCAGCACCGCGAGGCTGGTGCTGGCGCCGGTTGCGGGGCCGGCACAGTATCCGGCGTCGCCGACCAGGGTGACGCGCCGGCGAGACAGTCTGTCCAGCCGCAGCTGGCCGATCGTGTCGAAGTACCACGCCGGGGTGTTCTCGATTCCGCTCAGCCAGCGATCCACCTGAGGGTGCATACCCGTGAACACCTCGCGCAACATTTCCCGCTGACGGGCGGCATCGCCGTGGTGGTCGCCGAGTTGCTCCTCTGCGCGGAAGAGGAACACCGCGCGAGCGTCCTGCAGGTGATCGGCGGTGGAGATCGCCGCGCGTCGACCGACGTCGACGTGGCCAACCACCTCGCCGGGATTCGCCAGCTCCTTGGACATCGAGGCCACCGCCACATAGCCGCCGAGGAAGCGGGTCACTTCCGCCTCGGCGCCGAAGGTGAGGCGCCGGACGGTGGAGTGCAACCCGTCAGCGCCGACGATGACATCGAACGTCCGGGCCGGCATCTTCTCGAAGGTCACCTCGCCGTCGGCATCGATGCCCGTGATCGAATCGCCGAACACGTAGTCGACGTCATCGCCTCCCGCGGCGTGGTAGGTCGCGCTCAGGTCGTCCCGCAGGATGTCCACGCGCCGAACGGGGTTGGCGCCGCCGACGTCGGCGGGGCGCGTTGTCGCGAGTGCTTCGATGTGGGCGAGGACGCCCATGCGTGCCGAGACGTCCAGCGCCGGGGGTAACAGGGAGACGGTGGAGCCGCCGTGGGCGCGCAGCGTCGGCGCGCGCTCGACGACAGTGACGTCGACGCCGTGCCGCGTCAGCCAGTACGCCAGGACCGGCCCGGCGATGCCGGCACCGGAGACCAGAACACGCACGACGGCCCTTTCAGGGATGGGCTGAGGGGATTGACTGTGGGGATTGACTGAGGTTCGTTCAGCCTAGGCGCCGGCGGGATGCAACCAGCGTCGAACATGCCGCCCGGTTACAGTTGCCGCTATGCGCTTCGGACTTTTCATCCCGCAGGGCTGGCGGATGGACCTTGTCGGCATTGAACCCGCTACGCACTGGGAGGTGATGCGCGGCCTCGCCGCGCACGCCGACGCCGGCCCCTGGGACTCGTTGTGGGTGTACGACCACTTCCACACCGTGCCCGTGCCGACAGACGAGGCCACTCATGAGGCCTGGTCGCTGATGGCGGCGTACGCGGCGACCACATCGCGGATCAAGCTCGGCCAGATGTGCACGGCGATGAGCTACCGCAACCCGGTCTACCTCGCCAAGGTCGCCGCGACGGCTGACATCATCTCGGGGGGCCGCGTCCAGATGGGGATCGGCGGCGGCTGGTACGAACACGAGTGGCGTGCATACGGGTACGGGTTTCCGTCGGCCGGCGTGCGGCTGGGCCGCCTCGACGAGGGCGTGCAGATCATGCGCGATGCCTGGCGCGACGGCACAGTGAGTTTCGACGGTAAGCACTATCAGGTCGACGGCGCGATCGTCGCGCCGAAACCCCTGCAGCCCGGTGGGATTCCGCTCTGGATCGCCGGGGGAGGGGAGAAGGTGACCCTGCGGATCGCGGCGAAGTATGCGCAGTACACCAACTTCACGCCGGAGCCCGAGGGTTTCGCCCACAAGTCCGACATCCTGGCGGACCACTGTCGCGACGTGGGCACCGATTTCGGCGCTATTGCGCGCTCGGTCAACGTCAACGCCATCATCGGGACGTCGGAGGCCGACGTCGCCGATCGGCTGCGGCGGATCCGCGACCGCCTGGTGGCGCACGTGCCGGACGCGGTGGTGGATTCGATGATCGCCAGCACCAGCGGACCGGAGTCGGCGACGGGCACCACCGAACAAGTCATCGAGCGGATCGCGAAGATCCGCGACCTCGGCTGCGAGTACGTGATCTGCTATTTCCCGGAGGCGGCCTACGACCGTTCCGGTATCGAGTTGTTCGAGCGCGAGGTCATCCCCGCGCTGAGTTGAACGGCGGGGTCAGATGTCGCTCGTGACGTACCTGATCTTGACCGGCGGCGCCGCCAGCAGTGGCGGCAACTCCGTCAGCTTGCCCTCGCCGGCGCGGAAGGCGCGGTAGGCCTCGTCATGATCGACCGTGTCCCAGAGCTCGTAAATGAGCCAGTGCGCGTCGTCGTGCTCATCGACGAGGACAGTCGTCTCGAGGTTGCCGGCGAACGCGCGGGTGTCTTGGAGCGCCCGCCCCATGAGCTCCCGCGCCGCGGCCACCGCGTCGGGTTTGATTGTCAGTTCCAGTGTCACCGTGACCGGCATGGTCGTCTCCTCGTGTGTGTGTGGCGCCTACACGATAGCGGGCCGTATATATAGCGGTTGTGCCGGTATATACTGACGTTGTGGCAAAACATCTCGTCGACATTGATGAGCAGGCCCTGGATTTGGCTCGCGCGGAGTTGGGCACGACCACGATCAAAGACACTGTCAACGCGGCTCTGCGTCGCGCGACAACCCAGCGAGAGCGGCGTATCGCCGCCGCGATCGACGTGCTGGCTGGCGCGTCGGCGGAGGATCGTGCTGAGGCATGGCGCTGAGATTTCTGGTCGATACCAGCGTGATCAAACGGCTGGACCAACCCGCCGTGCGCCACGTGGTGGAACCGCTCGCGGCGGCCGGCGAGCTCGCCAGCACGCGGATCTCCGATCTCGAGGTTGGCTACTCCGCTCGTAATGAGCTGGAGTGGGACCGCCTCTCGGCGGCATTGGAGGCGTTCGATCTGGTCGAATCAACTGCCTCGCATCATCGCCGGGGGTTGCAGGTCCAGCGCCTGCTCGCTCAACGAGGGCAGCGCGGCCGGAAAATCCCGGATCTGCTCATCGCCGCGGCCGCCGAGGAACACGGACTCACCGTCCTGCACTACGACGCTGATTTCGATCTTATTGCCGCCGTTACCGGGCAATCCTGTAGCTGGGTCGTGCCGGCGGGCGCGGTCGACTGATCCTGCGTCAGCACGTTAAATAGCTGGGCCCAGCAGGTCGTCTGCGTCGCGGATGACGTAGCCGTAGCCCTGCTCGGCGAGGAACCGCTGCCGGTGCGCGGCGTAGTCGGCGTCCAGGCTGTCGCGCGCCACCACCGAATAGAAGACGGCGCCGCCGCCGTCGGCCTTCGGACGCAGCAGCCGGCCCAGCCGCTGCGCTTCCTCCTGGCGTGACCCGAAAGTACCCGAAACCTGAACAGCCACCGAGGCTTCCGGCAAGTCGATGGAGAAGTTGGCGACCTTGGACACCACCAGCGTGGACACCTCGCCGCGGCGGAACGCATCGAACAGTGCTTCGCGTTCCTGGGTCTTCGTCGAACCCTGAATGACCGGGGCGTTCAACTGCTCGCCGAGCTCGTCGAGTTGGTCGAGGTACGCGCCGATCACCAGCGTCTGCTCCCCGGGGTGCCGACTGAGCACCGACTTGACCACGGCGATCTTCGAACGCGCCGTCGCACACAGCCGGTAACGCTCCTCGGGTTCGGCGACGGCGTAGGTCATCCGCTCGTTGTCGGTCATGGTGACCCGCACTTCGACGCATTCCGCCGGTGCGATCCAGCCCTGGGCCTCGATGTCCTTCCACGGCGCGTCGTAGCGCTTCGGGCCGATCAGGGAGAACACGTCGCCCTCGCGGCCGTCTTCGCGGACCAGGGTGGCGGTGAGGCCCAGCCGCCGTTTCGATTGCAGGTCGGCGGTCATCCGGAACACCGGCGCCGGCAGCAGGTGCACCTCGTCGTAGATGATCAGGCCCCAGTCGCGGCTGTCGAAGAGCTCCAGGTGCCGATACTCGCCCTTGCTGCGGCGCGTGATCATCTGATAGGTCGAGATGGTCACCGGGCGAATCTCCTTGCGTTCCCCCGAGTATTCCCCGATCTCTTCCTCGGTGAGCGATGTGCGTGCGATCAGCTCGCGCTTCCATTGCCGAGCGGCGACGATGTTGGTGACCAGGATCAGAGTGGTCGCGCTCGCTCTGGCCATCGTGGCCGCGCCGACCACCGTCTTGCCGGCGCCGCAGGGCAGGACCACCACACCTGAGCCCCCCGCCCAGAAGGAGTCCGCCGCCATCTGTTGATAGTCCCGCAGCTGCCAGTCGTCCTGCCGCAGGCTGATCGGATGCGCCTCCCCGTTGACATAGCCGGCGAGATCCTCGGCGGGCCAGCCGATCTTGAGCAGCAGCTGCTTGACGCGGCCGCGCTCGCTGGGGTGGACGAGTACGGTGTCGGCGTCCACCCGGGCACCGAGCATGGGGGCGATCTTCTTGTTGCGCAGCACCTCCTCGAGCACTGCGCGGTCCAGGCTCACCAGGATGAGCCCGTGTGCCGGATCCTTGACCAGCTGCAGCCGCCCATACCGGGCCATGGTGTCGACGATGTCCACCAAGAGGGGTTGGGGCACCGCGTACCGCGAGTAGCTGACCAGGGCGTCGACGACCTGTTCGGCGTCGTGCCCGGCCGCGCGCGCGTTCCATAGTGCCAACGGCGTGATGCGGTAAGTGTGCACGTGTTCGGGTGCGCGTTCGAGCTCGGCGAACGGCGCTATGGCGGCGCGCGCGGCGCCGGCCTGCTCGTGGTCCACTTCCAGCAGCACCGTCTTGTCGGACTGCACGATCAACGGTCCGTCTGTCATATGACCATTATCGGCCTTCGGCCGACACGACCGACGTGATGCGGTGGATGGCGAAATCACGCAGCCGTCCGGACGCCGAGTCGAACGCCGCCAGCTGACCGCCCCGGACGGAGATCGGTGCGACGACCCGCTGGGTAGCCACCCCTGCCGCGTCGAGGTAGCCGATCACCAGTGTGTCCTGTTCGCGGGCGGCGGACTGCAACAGCGACACGGTGACCGCCGGATCGGCGTGGACGGTGCCGAACGGGGCGGCGGTCACCCTGCGCAGCACGGCCACCACCGCGTCCAGATTCTCGGTGTTCGGACGCGGGGCCGCGCGATACAGCCGGCGCCGTGGCGGCACGGGTACCCGGGCGCCGCGCGGCCGGACGTCGACGATCGAACCGGTCGAGTCCTCGGCGGCCGGAGCGAAGCCGGCGGCCCGCAGTCCGATGAGGACGTCGGCGATCGGGGCTGGTGACACGGCGATCGTCGGCGCCAGGGCGCGCAGCTGCAGCGCCTCGGTGGCGGCGATCGCCTGCGCGAGCAGGGCCGGATCGTCGCACCGCACGAAGGACGCGGCCATGCCGACCCGGAGCTGGCCGTGCCGGCGCGCGACATCGTCGATCATGTAGGTGAGTCCCTGCGGCACAGGGGTTTTAGAGTGTTCGGCGAAGAGCTGGTGCATCCAGTCGCGGGTTTTTCCGATGTCCAGTGCGTGCCGGATCGACCGTTCGCTGACCCGGTACACCATGGCGGCGCCGGCCGATTCCACTGTGGCCACCGCCGCCAGTTTCTGGGCGAGTTCGCGGCACAGCGGCCCGGGCACGACGACCGTCAGGTCCGCCTGAACCAGGAAGTGGTCGATCGGTGTGGGCATCGCCTCCGCCATCGCGGCGATCGCCTGTTGGGAGGCCTGCCGGGCGTTCTGCAGGTCCGAGGCGTCCTCCAGCAGGACGCGGCCGGGCGTGCTGATCGCCCCACGGCCCACCAGGCCCAGCGAGTGGCCCTCGGCGAGCAGATGCGCGACGGGCCCGGGCTGCAGCCGCCGGGCCCAGCGCGGGCGGCGCCAGACCAGCGCCGCAGACGCCTCCGCCGCGCTGACTCCGGAGCCGGACGGAAGTTCGGCGAGCAGACTCAGCAGCAACCGGCGATCCAGCGGGGCCGCTGTTGAGTACAGCGAATCGGAGAGAGCACCATAGGGCTTGGCGTCAGGACCGCGCGTGCCGATCAACGCCGGGCGGCCCGGAAGGTCGAGCCAGGCAACGGCGAGGACGTGCCAACGTTCCGCGGGGGACATCGCGCTGTACCGGTCAACGGAATCCGTGGGCGCCCAGAAGGGCCCGTCACCGACAGCCGGAAACGGTTCGGGTAGGCCGCTGGCGATCAGTCCGGCCGCGGCGGCGACCTCCAGGATCAGGCCCAGACGCGGCTCGTCGATCCCAGTCGTTTTAGCCAGGCGCTTGACGTCACGAACTCCCAGGCCGCCGCTGCGCAGTTCGGAAACCGGTGCGGCGGAAAGTGTTTCGAGCAGCACGTCGAGGTCGTGCAGCAGGTCGATGACCGCTCCGGCGGCCGCCGCGTCGGCATCCTCTCGGGTGCCCGTCGACACCACCGGATCGGGTTGTGTCAGTTGCATCGGACCAGGCTGCTCTGCGCGCAGCACCTGCCCGACGTGGCGGGGCAGAATCACCGTCTCGGCGTCGATGCGTCGGAGCAGGCCCAGCGCCAACAGCTGCGGCACGGGCCGGTCCGCCGGGGCGCCCGGAGCGGCGTCGCGGGTGCGGCCCAGCGGCGAGCCCTCGAGCAACTTCTCCAGCACGTCCAACTGCGTGCGGTCGAGGCCGTCGAGCAACTGGGCGATCTGCTCGCCGCTCCGCGAGGCGTCCTCAAGGGTGGCCTGGCCAGGATGCCACGGCAGCGCGGTGCCGGCGTCGGGGGCGACGCGCAGCGTCGCCTCGCCCCAGACCAGGGCGCGTTCCCGCAGGTCCTCCAGGGCGATCCCCACGTCGCTGTCGGCGGCGCGATCACCGATGAGTGCCAGCAGTGTGGCCACAGGCACGGGCGTGCTGTCGGCCTGCAGGACAAGCAGGGCGTCGAGCACGCCGAGCCGCAGGAAATCGAGCTCATCGGTGGCGGCCTTCACCGACTGACGGGCCTGTGCCCGTGCGGCCAGTGCTGCGACGCTACCCGGCGGGGGCTGGGCCAGGTCGGGACGCAGTTCGAGCAGGCGGATCAGCCGCTCGTCCGGCGCGTCGGCCAGCCAGGACCCCAGCGGGATGTCCGGGGTGTTGTCGGTCATTGCCGACCAGCGTAGGGCAGCCCACGCACACCAGGCAGACGGCGACTGACTGTCGGCCTTGCTCAACGGGCCGCAGCGCAAGGTGTCAGAATGGTTCCGTGGCTGACACTGCTGAGGGCAAATCCCGCAAAACCAGATATGTCGACAATGGCTGGCCGGCGAGGGAGTCCGACGACCATCCGGTGAGCGAGCTTGCGAGCGATCGGACGGGCGCCCTGTCTCCCTTCGGGGATCTGGTGTTTCCGCTACCCGCTGACGAGCTGCCGTACCTGCACCCCGTCACCGACAACACCTGGTAGCTCAGCGAGATGACTGCGGTCTCGGGGGCGTCTGCGTCCTCGGCGACCCCGGCATCGGCGCTGTCGCACGTCGATGAGCGGGGCGCGGCGCACATGGTCGATGTCGGCGCCAAGGTTGCCACCACACGCACAGCCGTTGCCGCGGGTGTGCTGCGTACGACGGCCGATGTCGTGGCTCTTCTGTCGGCGGGGGGCCTGCCTAAGGGCGACGCCCTGGCGACGGCCCGGGTGGCGGGCATCCTGGCGGCCAAGCGCACCTGCGATCTGATCCCGCTGTGTCACCAACTCACGCTGACCGGCGTCGACGTCGACTTCGAGGTCGGGGACGCCGTGATCCTGATCACCGCGACGGTGCGCAGCACCGACCGCACAGGCGTGGAGATGGAGGCGCTCACGGCCGTCAGCGTCGCCGGGCTGACGCTCTACGACATGATCAAAGCGGTCGACGCCTCCGCGCGCATCGACGACATCCGCGTGTTGCGCAAGGAGGGTGGCAAAACCGGAACCTGGACACGGTGATGGGCGCCCGATCCGCGCGAGTGATCATCGCCTCGACCCGCGCGTCGAGCGGCGTCTATGACGACCGGTGCGGGCCGATCATCGCCGAATGGCTTGCTGAAAAAGGCTTTTCGCCCGTGGAGTCTGACGTGGTCGCCGACGGCGAGCCGGTCGGCGGGGCATTGCGCGCTGCGATCGACGCCGGCGTCGACCTGATCGTCACCTCCGGCGGCACAGGCATCTCACCCAGCGACAACACCCCGGAACAGACCATGGCGGTTCTGGACTACCTGATTCCGGGGCTTGCCGATGCCATCCGCCGTTCCGGACTCCCGAAGGTGCCGACGTCGGTGCTGTCGCGTGGCGTGTGCGGCGTGGCGCGGCGGACCCTGGTCGTCAACCTGCCGGGTTCCCCAGGCGGGGTGCGCGACGGCCTCACGGTCCTCGACGACGTGCTCGACCACGCGCTCGACCAGATCGCCGGTAAGGATCACCGTCGATGACGCTTGTCGTGCGCGCCGCAGTGACCGAACACCCGATCGTCCTCGCCGAACACGAGCTGCTGGTGAGCCACCGTTCGGCGGGAGCGATCGTGGGGTTCGTCGGCGCGGTTCGCGACCACGACGGCGGGCGGCGCGTGGTGCGGTTGGAGTATTCGGCGCATCCCTCGGCCGGCCAGGTCATGGCCGAGGTGTTGGCCGACGTGGCCGCCGAGGTGGCCGAGCGGTGCGAAGGGGTCCGCGCCATCGCGGCCAGCCACCGGATCGGGGTGCTGCACCTCGGGGACGCGGCGCTGGTGGCGGCGGTGACCGCCGACCACCGTCAGGCCGCGTTCGCCACCTGCGCCCACCTGGTTGACGCCATCAAGGAGCGGCTGCCGGTGTGGAAGCACCAGTTCTTCGACGACGGAACCGAGGAATGGGTGGGCTCGGCCTAACCCGGCCCTCGGGACGGATCAGCCCAGGGAGTCCAGGGCGTCGTTCCCGCTGATGCCGTTTCCTTCGATGGCGTCCCGCAGTCGTTCGGTATAGCCGACCTGCGCTGCCCCTTGCGACTCATCAACAGCTGACGCGTCGAGCGGAGTGGGCTCCTGCAATCCGGTCCCGGTGACGGTCGCGTCTGTCGTAGCGGACGGCGAGGCCGCGTCGGATATCACCGCGTCGGCCGGCGTCGATGCGTCCAGGGGGGCCGACTGCACCGGCGGGGACGGGTCAGCAGGAGGCGCGGGAGGCGCGTCGGGCCGTTGGATCGTCGCCAGCGGCGCAGGTTCTCCGCTGACGCCCGGCGCGTCCAGGGGCGCGTTCGTGGTGGCAGAAGCGGAAACATCGCGCGTCGTCGGCCCCGACAGTCCATGCCCGCAGACGGGCCAGGCGCCACGTCCCTGGGTCGCCAAGACGCGTTCGGCGACCGCAATCTGCTGTTCCTTGGTGGCTAGCTGGGCGGACGGTGCGTACAGCCCGCCGCCGTGCGAGGCCCAGGTGCCGGGGGAGAACTGCAATCCGCCCTGGTACCCGTTGCCCGTATTGATCGACCAGTTGCCGCCGGATTCGCAGCTGGCTACCTGGTCCCACTCGCCGTCGGTGGCCGCGGCCGCCTGGCCGGCGAGGGCGAGGCTTCCGCCGCCCAGCACCGCCCCGGTGAGGGCGAGCTTGGCGATGCCGATGTGGGAAGAAGCGGTCTTACGGTGACGTCCACTCATGGGTCGCGAATTTCCCTCTCGTCACGCGCCTGCGAGGTCAGCTGTCGGGTTCGGGTGGGAGAGGCTACCCGGCCGGCTTCGCACTCGGGACACGAAGTCCGGCTTCACCCCTGGGGCCGCACGCGGCCCCGGTTCGGTCGCGGTGGGACCGATGGGTCCCCCGCCTCCATCCACGTATGGTCTCCCCCGCCTACTGGATGGAGTTCGGCGCGACAGGTGGGGGAGGTTCGCCAACCCGGTCTGTGTGACGAACCCGGCCTGACGCTAGCGGGTTCTCGTGGCCTGGTCACGTCCGGAGACAATCGGTGTCTCGTCACCGGCGACGTGAGAAAACCCGAGGAGAGCCGGAAGTTTTCCCAGCTGGCACCATGACGAGCTCACGGGCGTTCGCACTGTCATGGGTCCGTGATGTGAGCGTTGTCACACTTTCACCCACCGGCGAAGGGCGGCAGGACGTCGATGGTGTTGCCGGCCAACAAGGAGGCTGCCTGGTCCCGTACGGCGACTCCGTCGCATAGGCACGAGCAACGACCCAGCACCGCGGCGAGGCGACTCCCCGGTTCGGTGAGGTGATCCAGCAACTCCGCCACGGTGGTGCCTGGGCGCAACACAACCGTTTCTGAGTCCTTACCCGCGGCGGACCGTGCGGCGGCGAAGTAGCGGACCGTCACCTCGATCCCGTCAGCTGACCTATCGTCCGCGAACAACGATTTTTTCCTCCGTGAATGGATCAGGCCAGTTAACGGTAAGTGATTTGGACGTTCCAGCTGAGCGAAAATCTCGTTCACCACTCTCGGGATTTTTATTCCAGATGAGCGCCGGTTTGTCAGCCGCGTCAGATCTTATCTTGAAAGCCACCATGCCGGGGAAAAACTCGATGCTACGCACGTGCGAAAACTGGCGCATGACTTCGTGGTTGACAACCTGTCGAAACTCCCCCCGCCATAGATCGCAACATTGAGCGATCAATGTGTCCGTGGCCGCTTTAGCATAGTTCAGGAAACAATTGTCGCCATGCTCGGAAAAGTCTTCCATGTAGCTCGTAATCGTATCTTCGACGACAATCAGGCCGGCAGGTTTAACTGCTTTCAATCCCTCAGTTAACGTAGCAATTTGCTGAAAAGATTGATGGCCGCCATCGTCTAACAGCGCATCAAACTGCCCAATGGCGTGGAACGTTTCATGCCAGAATTGTGGGTCACCTTGATCGCCGATATAAATCTCGAATCCAAAGTTTTTCCACTTGCTGACATTGGGGTTTAAATCAATACCAATGATACGGGCTTGAGGCCCCAGCCAGTTCCGCCACATGAAGAGAGACCCGCCATTCAGAACACCGGTCTCGATAAATGTGCATTCCTGTCCTCTCAAATGGGAGAACAAGTCTGCGTAAATGTGAAAGTAGTTGGAGACTTTGAAAGATGGGTACGGCGCATCATGGTAACTCTTGATGAGGTCTTGAACCGATTGCTCGTTGGTCGTCATTCGGGCTCAGCCACCGATCGCGCTCATCGGGCGGGCGGGCTGGACGAAGCCCGCGTCGTTGATGCCGTGCCCCGCAGGCTTGCCCCACATCGCGGCGCGCCAGCCCGACTCGATCGCGTCGTCGCTGCCGCCGCTCCGCAGCAGACCCCGAAGGTCTGTTTCCTCCGTGGCGAACAGGCAGCTGCGTATCTGGCCGTCGGCCGTCAGCCTGGTGCGGTCACACGCCGAACAGAAGGCGTGCGAGACCGACGCGACGATGCCGAACTTTCCGCCGGGTGAGCCGGGACCCGTGTCGGCCAGCCATAGTTCGGCCGGAGCCGAACCCCGCGGCGCCGGGTCCGGGCGCAACCGGAAGTGCGGCCGTAGCGCCGAGAGCACGTCGTCCGCGCTGAGCGCCGTGTCGCGGTTCCAGTGGTGACCCGCGTCCAGCGGCATCTGCTCGATCACCCGCAACTGGTAGCCGTTCTCCAAGCAGAACCGCAACAGCCCGACGACGTCCTCCCGCCCGGTGACGGGGTCGAGGACGGCGTTGACTTTGACGGGCGTGAGGCCCGCCGCCTTGGCGGCGGCTAAACCGGCCACCACGTCATCGAGCCGGTCGCGGCGGGTGATGGCCGCGAAGTGCTCCCGGTCCACCGTGTCCATCGATACGTTGACCCGGTCGAGCCCCGCCTCCGCCAGAGCGGCGGCTCGACGCGCCAACCCCACTCCGTTGGTCGTCAGCGAGATCTCCGGGCGGGGTGTCAGGCGGGCCGTTCCCGCGATCACCTCGTCGAGGTGGCGGGACAACAACGGTTCGCCGCCGGTGAATCGCACGCTGGTGACGCCCAGCCGGGTGACGGCGATCCGTAGCAGCCTGGCCAGCTCAATGGGCCGCAGCAGGTGCTCGCCGGGCAGCCAGTCCAGGCCGTCAGCCGGCATGCAGTACGTGCACCGCAGGTTGCAGCGGTCGGTCAGCGACACCCGCAGGTCGGTGGCGACACGGCCGTAGGTGTCCAGCAGCGGGCCCTCGGTCGGCGAGGGGCCGGCGGAGCCGTCGGTGCTGTCGATGCGCCTCGGCATCCTCGGCAGGCCGAGCCCGGTGGGGGAACCATGGAGGGACTTCGTCACGCGAATCCCTCCGCCAAGGCCTTGATTCCCCCGATGGTCGCCTCCATGTTGCGTTTCCACGTTTCGAGGCGCATCTCGACGATTGCCTCTTCGCGCTCGGGATGCGCCTCGATCCTCGGCGTGAGCCCAGACCGGCCCGGGCCCATATGGGCCCATTGGCGCAACACGGTCCCCGAACCGATTGGCTCCAGCTCGAATCGCCACCGCGCCGCGGGAGCCGCCAGGTCGCCGACCGCCCAACCGAAGCGGCGTTCGGACTCGAACTCGGTCACGGTGCACACCACCTCCCAGCTCCCGATCCGCTGGATCTGGTTACGACCTCTGAACGTCGCGCCGAGGGCCGGGCCATGAGGGGCATTGAGCCATTCGGCACCCTGGAACTCGTCGGAGAACCGCGCCGGAAGATCGATGTCGGTGACGAGACCCCAGACCGTCGCCACGGGAGCATCGATCTCGACCGAGACGATCATCTCCGGCCCGTCGGCGTAGCGCATCGCATTCCTTTCATCGCCTGGCAATCGCCATCTCAGCAGAATCGGCGATCGGGCGTCCGAGTAGGATCGGGCTGCGTCTTTGCGTCCCGCGCAAGCGGGGCGTTTGTTGTGTCATTCATGCTAGCGACCCGTCAGACAAGCAGGTGAGACCAGTGCCGACCGGCAAGGTGAAGTGGTATGACACCGACAAGGGCTTTGGCTTCCTGTCCCAGGACGACGGTGAAGACGTCTACGTCCGTTCATCGGCGTTGCCCGACGGGGTCGACGGGCTCAAGGCGGGCCAGCGGGTGGAGTTCGGCATCGCGTCCGGGCGGCGCGGACCGCAAGCATTGAGCGTCACGCTGCTCGAGTCGCCGCCCAGCCTCGCCA
The DNA here is from genome assembly GCA_903927745.1 of uncultured Mycobacteriaceae bacterium. Lineage (GTDB taxonomy): Bacteria > Actinomycetota > Actinomycetes > Mycobacteriales > Mycobacteriaceae > Mycobacterium. The sequence continues at coordinate 35,087 of CAIYOH010000065.1, read as the reverse complement.
AGGCCCGCCGCGAGACGTCCGCCGAGCATAAGCACACTCCCGACGAACTGCACGGCATGGTCGAGGACATGATCACGCTGCTGGAGGGCGCCGTGCAGCCCGAGTTGCGCAAGGGACGCTACCCCGACCGCAAGACCGCGCGCCGGGTCTCCGAGGTGGTCACGGCGGTGGCCCGGGAGCTCGACGCCTAGGTTCGTCGCCGAACGTCGAGTTGGTGCGCGTGATCGCACCGTTGTCGCCCAACTAGTCCACGTTCGGCGGAGCTCAGAGTAGGCATCCGGCGGACCTGAGGGCGCGACCCACGCGTTCGATGACGACGTGCGGGCGATGCCGCAGCATGTCGGCGCTGACCCGGATGATCGTCCAGCCCCGCGCCTCGAGCTCAGCCAGCCGATCGATGTCCCAGCTTCGTTGCGCGGGATCGGTCCAGTGCTGGGCTCCGTCGAACTCCACGCCGACCTGCCACTGCTCCCACCCCATGTCGATTCGCGCGAAGACCGCACCCGCGTCGTTGCGCACCCGGATTTGCGTCGCGGGCGACGGCAGTCGACCGCCGACGAGCACCAGCCGGGTTCTCGTCTCCCACGGCGATTCCGCGCCTCCGTCGGCAAGATTCAAGGCCTGCCGTAACTGCACCAATCCGCGCACGCCCGGGTGCTGGTCGATCAGCGATGTGACGTCGGCGGCCTTCACGTCGGTCGCGCGCATCAGCGCGTCGAGTCGGATGACCGCTGCGGTCAGACCTTTTCGTCGCCCCAGGTCGAACGCCGTGCGCGCCGGCGTGGTCGTGGCAATTCCGCGGAGCAGACATGTTTCGCCGCTACCGAGTGTGTCGCTGTGCAGGATGATGCCGCGGGCCTTATCGCGGCTGGGCCGGTTCAACTCGGCAGGTAACCGATCGTCGATCCACGCCGAACCGTGCAGTGCCGCTGCCGATAGACCCGCCACGGTCGCGGTCCGCCCCGACCACAGCCAGGCGGCCACGGCTCGCCTCTCAGGAGTCAACCGCTGGCCGCGGCGGAGGTAGACGTCGCGGTGCACCATGTCGAATTCGGTTCGCAGTTGGTGCCGGGAGACCACTCCGGCCGCGAGGGCCTCGGAGCCTCTGAACGGTCGGCCCGCGATGTCCATGCCGACAAAATGCCAAGTGGTACCGGCATTCTCCAGTCAGCGTCGAGTTGTTGTGGACAACCTCGCCGGTGTCGCCCACCTAGTCCACGTTCGGCGGAGCTCAAAAGCTCAGCCGCACCGACCATTCCGCGTGCGGCGCCTCGCGGAGTTCGCCGGAAGTGTCGACCACCAGGGTCAGCAACTGCACGACGATCCCGGTCAGCCGCCCGCGCTGGGGGTCGACCGGCGCGATGGTGACCGCGTGGCGGGTGCCGGGCCGATACATCGCGGCGGTGGTGTTGGTGGGGTTGTCGTAGACCATGAGCAACCGCCAGGGCGCGCGATAGACGGCGTCGGGCACCGAAAGCTGTATCGGGTAGTGCTCATTGACCCGGAGGTCGCCCTGATTCCGCGGTGTCTGACAGTCGTTGAGGTTGAGCACGTCGCAGTACTGGTAGGGCCCCACTCGGATCAGATCGCCGTGGGAATAGGCGCTGATCTGCGGTCGCGACGGACCGGTGCGGTGGACCACCAGCCAGGTGCCGACACCGATGCCGACGCAGAGCACCGCCATCAGAGCGGCGAGCGCCACGGCCATGCCCCGGTTGCGCGCAGGTTTCACTGCGGCACCACCGCCGGGCTGCCCGCGTCGCGGCGCCATCCCTCCTGCGCGACCATGACGGGCCGGTTGCCGCCGAGCCCGGGAATCAACGAATCGCCGCGGAAGCTGACCAGGGTCTGCGCCAGCCCGGGGATCAGCAAGGCGGTGACGGCGGTGAAGCCGATCCACCATTCGGTGTAGACCAAGACACCCAGCGCGCCCCCCAGCACCCAGGCCAGCTGCAGCGACGACTCGGAGCGGCCGAAGGCGGATGCCCGCGATTCCTCGGGCAGATCGTGTTGCAGGGAGGCGTCCAGCGAGGCCTTGGCGATCGCGCTGGAACCCGAGGTGACCAACGCGGCGATCACGGCCGCCATCAGGGTGCCGGCCACCGCGCCGATCAACGCGACCGCGAACACCGCCACCGCGCAGCGCACCACCAGCACGGCCGGCCTGCCCAGCTGAAGGCGGGCGCAGGTGAAGTTTCCGGCGAAGTTGCCGATGCCGGCCGCCGCGCCGATCATGCCGAGGGTGCCCAACTGGACCCAGCCGCTGGCCTGGTGGGACTTGGCGACGAAGGCCGGGTACAGGAACAGGAAGCCGACCATCACCTTGATGGTGCAGTTACCCCACAGGGAGGTGATGATGTTGCGGCCCAACGGTTGTCGAAGCGCCCCACCGACCTTCTTGACGCCGTCGCCGTCCGGGCGGCCTCCCCGCCCCGGCTCGCCGCCGCTGCGATAGCTCAACTTGGCCGGGACTTCGCCGGTGGTGACCTCGACCCAACGCGGAATGTTCATGGACAGCGAGGCGCCGACGATCGTGACAGCGATGACGACGAATAACGCTCCCGGTAGATGCAGCGAGCGGTTGCACGCGAACTCCAAGCCCGCCGCAACTGCGCCGCCGGCGATGGTTCCCCCGAGCAGTCCGAAGACTGTCAGCCGGGAGTTGACGCGAACCAGGTCGATCGTCGGCGGCATCACCCTCGGGGTCACCGCACTGCGCAGCACGCTGAACGACTTCGACAGCACCATCATGGCCAGCGCGCAGGGATAGAGCACCATCGAGGGGTAGCCGCCCGTGGCGCCGTCGTAATTCATGATCAGCACCAGTGCCAAGGCCGTGCGAAGCACGAACGAGGCGGCCAGGGCCGCGCGGCGGCCGTGCTGCAGCCGGTCGAGCGCCGGCCCGATGAGCGGCGCGATCACCGCGAATGGCGCGATGGTGATCAACAGGTATAGCGCGACCCGGCCCTTGCTTTCCCCGGTCGCCGCAGCGAAGAACAGGGTGTTGGCGAGCGCGACGGCCATCGCGGCATCCACCGCGAAGTTCGCCATCACGGGCCACGTCAGAGCCGTGAGTCCCGACTTGTCCGCGCCGTCGGCGGTGGCGGCGCGCTGGACCATCCAGTACATCCGCGAACCCATTTCGCGGCTTCGCTGCGCCGCGGCACGGGTGACGGTGACCCGTTCGCCGGGTGCGGGGCCGCGCGGCGCCGCTCCGCCGCGACGTGGAGGGGCCTGTTTCGGCTGGTGGTCGAGCGGCGGGAGATGGCGGTTGGCGCTCGGAGTGGGCTGCGGACGGCGGGGTCCGCGACGGTCGGCATCCTCGGCGCCGCCCACCGGGTAATTGGCCATCCCCGGATGCTGGTCGGCGGGCCCCTTGCGGGGTCGGCTGCCCGGGTTGGAGGCCGCCCGGCCCCCCTGGTCACGCCGCCGCCTGGACACGGGTTCAATTCTGTCCTATGCGGCCGCCGTGCGCCCGGAGATACGGGTGTGGCTCGTCAACCTAGTATGGGAGTCGGCATCGAGGAGAGGGGACAGCGTGACCAGGCCCACCGAGGAATCCGTCGTGGTCGCCGTAGCCGGCTGGCCCGAGGAACTGGCGGGCGTGCTCACCGGTGCGATCGATCAAGCCAGAGCCGCTGTTGCGGAGTTCAGCGAACCCCACGCCGTCGGGGACTATCTGGGCGTCTCCTGCGAGGATCCGAACGCGGCGACCCACCGGTTCCTCGCCCACCTGCCCGGTTATCAGGGCTGGCAATGGGCCGTGGTCGTCGCCGCCGTCCCCGACTCGGACCACGTCACCGTCAGCGAAGTGGTGCTGATCCCCGGGCCGACAGCGCTGCTGGCTCCGCAGTGGGTGCCGTGGGAGAACAGGGTGCGACCGGGCGATCTGGGCCCGGGGGATCTGGTGGCGCCCGCGACCGACGACCCGCGGCTGGTGCCCGGCTACGCCGCCAGCGGCGATCCGCAGGTCGACGAGGTCGCCGCCGAGGTGGGTCTGGGCCGTCGCTGGGTGCTGAGCGCCTTCGGTCGCGCCGAGGCGGCCGAACGTTGGCACACCGGGGATTACGGCCCCGACTCGGCCATGGCCCGCTCGACCAAGCGGATGTGCCGCGACTGCGGTTTCCTGGTGCCGCTGGCGGGTGCGCTGGGCGAGATGTTCGGCGTCTGCGGCAACGACCTGTCGGCGGACGGGCGCGTCGTCGACAAGCGTTACGGGTGCGGCGCGCATTCCGACGTTCCGGCTCCGCCCGGCTTGGGCTCGCCCGTGTACGAGCCGTATGACGACGGCGCACTCGACGTCATGCAGACCCCGGCGGCACTTCAGGCGGAGCAGCCCGAGCCGGCCCAGCAGACCGAATCGGCCGATTAGCCTCGCTCGGCGGCGGCTTTGATCTTCGCTAGCGAGGCGTTCATGCCGTCGAGCAATTCACCTTCGAATGAGGTGCTCCCGCCGAGCAGTAGGTTCTGCAGCAGGTTGGAGACCGCGCTCAAGCCGTTCTCGGCGTGCCGGCTCTCGACCAATCGGGTGCCCTCGCCGACGGGCTCCAGTTCGTAGCTCCAGACGGTGCGGTTGAGGTCGACCCGGAATGCGAGCTTCTCTTCGGGAACGACCTCGACGACGGTGCACGTCGTCGGCCAGAACAGCCGGTTGCGGCGGTTGAGGTTGAGGGTGCGGGTGCCCTGACGCAGGGGGCCGAGGGGTCTCATCCGCCGACACTGCGGGCTCCACTCCGGCATGCGCCGAAGATCCGATATCGCCGCCCAGACCGTCGAGACCGGCGCGTCGATGTCGATATGTGCTTGCAAAAGCGGGGCTGCCATTGCACCTCCGGGTGTCGTGTCAGGTCGTGGAATGCCGGGTTACTGATGCCGAAGATACGTGTCGAGCCCGGTCTGCGCGCCGCGCGCCCCGCGGCGGGCGGCCGCGATCTGCGCGACGAACAGGCTCGTGCCGAACACGCCGACGCCGATCCCGGCGAGCGTCACGGGCCGCCAGGTCTCGAGGCCGGGAACAAGGAACGCGGCGGCCGCCGCGAACAGCCAGCCCAGGGCGCCCAGAGCGACAGCCGGCCAGATCCGAAGCAGCGCGGGCGGCAGCGGCGGAGCCTCGGGCGGTGGGCACGGTTCGGATGCCATCGCGCCAACCATAGTCCGGCCGGCGCCGCGGCAGAGCCGACGGGTGGGGGAGGCTGGGGTTGCGTGTAACCTCTCGCCATGCCTGACAGCGATGCGGGGCTGGCCAGCGACTTGTCCTTGGCGGTCATGCGGCTCGCCCGTCAACTTCGGTTTCGCAACGCATCGTCGCCGGTGACGTTGTCTCAGCTGTCGGCGCTGGCGACCCTGGCGACCGAGGGCCCGATGACGCCGGGCGCGCTGGCGGTTCGGGAACGGGTTCAGCCGCCCTCGATGACCAGGGTGATCGCCTCGCTGGTCGAGATGGGTCTGGTGGACCGCACCCCGCATCCCGGCGATCGCCGCCAGGTGATGATCGCGGTATCGGAGTCGGGTTCGGAACTAGTGACGACCACTCGGCAGGCGCGCCAGGAATGGCTCACCGCGCGGCTCGCGGCGCTCGGCGCCGGGGAACGCGACGTCCTGCGCAACGCGGCCACCCTGATGGTGGCCATGGTCGACGAAGGCCCGTGACCGGCGGCCCGGACGAGATGGACATTCAGGACTTCGGCATTCAGGACTTCGGCATTCAGGACTTCGGCATTCAGGACGTGGACGATCCCGAGGACCCGCGCCTCGACGACTTTCGCGACCTGAACAGCATCGATCGACGCCCCGATCTGCCGGCTGGCAAGGGGCTGGTGATCGCCGAGGGCGTGTTGGTGGTGCAGCGCATGCTCGCGTCGCGATTCGTCCCGCACGCGATCCTCGGTACCGATCGCAGGCTCACCGAACTCGCCGACGACCTCGTCGGATTCGCGGCGCCGTGCTACCGGACATCCGCCGACGTCATGGCGCGCGTGGTGGGGTTCCACCTCAACCGGGGTGTGCTGGCGGTGGCCAGGAGGGTGCCCGAACCCGGCGTCGCGCAGGTGGTGGACGGCGCGCGTACCGTCGCCGTCCTCGAGGGCGTCAACGACCACGAGAACCTGGGCTCGATCTTTCGCAACGCGGCGGGGCTCGGTGTGGACGCGGTGGTGTTCGGCGGCGGCTGCGCCGACCCGCTGTATCGGCGCGCCGTCCGAGTGTCCATGGGCCACGCATTGCTGGTGCCGTTCGCGCGTTCCACCGAGTGGCCCGCCGACCTGGGGGGGCTCAAGCGGGGCGGATTCCGGTTGCTGGCGATGACGCCGGACCAGGGGGCCTGCCCGATAGGCGAGGCCCTGGCCGCGGTGGCCGACGAACGTGTCGCGGTTCTGGTCGGCGCCGAGGGGCCCGGGCTGACGGCGACGGCCCTGCGGATGAGCGACGTGCGGGTGCGCATCCCGATGTCGCGGGGCACCGACTCGCTCAACGTCGCGACCGCGGCCGCGTTGGCGTTCTACGAGCGCTCGGCCGGCCGGACAGCGGGGTTAGGGTCGGATCGTGGGTAACGAGGGCGACCATTCCCAGCCCTGGGCAACGGGTTTGACGGTCGCCGGCTTCGTTGCCGCCGTGATCGGAGTAGCCGTCGTGATGCTCAGCCTCGGGTTGGTCCGGGTGCATCCGCTCCTGGCGGTCGGCCTCAACATCCTGGCGGCGGGGGGACTGGCGCCGACGCTGTGGGGCTGGCGGCACACCCCGGTGCGACGCTGGTTCGTCCTGGGTGCGGGAGTCGGCGTCGCCGTTGGGTGGCTCGTGCTACTCGTTGTGACCGGCTAGCCCTGAACGCTGGAGCGCACCCCGAGCAGTACGTCCTCCCACGCCGGTATGGCCGGTTTGCCTTTACCGCGCCGCGGGTGCGCCTGCGGTTGCTCCGGCGCAGCCGCGGGCTCAGGCGGTTGCGCGGGCTCGTCGAAGTCGAGGCGGGCCACCTGCGCCACCGTCCGCAGCGGGCGGTCGAAGCTGGGGTCGATCAGCTCGCGGGCGGCATCGTCGAGGGCCGTCACCGTACCGACGTGAGCGCCGGGGACGAAGGTGAAATGTGCGACGTTGTCGGAGCGACCGACCTTCCATGCGACCTGCACCGTCCAGCGGCCGTCCCCGTTGCGCCAGGCGTCCCAACTCGGCTCGCCCGGGTCGAGGCCACGCGCCACCAGGGCGACGCTGATCGTGTCCAGCAGCGTCATTTCCGCCGGGCCGTCGGCGAGCACCGGGTGCGCGGCGGTTGCCAGCTCCGCAGCCCTCGACCGTTCCATCAGGATCGGGTTGGCGAATCGGCGGATTCGCGAGGTGTCCGAGCCCGACGCCGCCGCGACCTGTTCGACGGATGCTCCCGCGCGGATCCTGGCCTGAATCTCTTTGGGGGTCAGCATGTTGGTGATCGGGATGTCGAGCTGCGGTTGGTCGGCCGCTACCCGTTCTTCTCGCACGGCGGCCCTCAGGTCCTCGTCGAGCGGCAGTTTGAAGTATTCCGCCGCGTCACCGCTCTGGCAGATGATGTGTTTGCCGTAGGCATCGAGTCCAACCAATCTGATTTCCCGCATGGCCTCTCCTCGCCAGGTCCCCGACAGGCTCCGCGCACTTGAGGTAACGGTCCTGTCACGACCGAACTCTAGTGCTCCGACGGCGGTAAACCCGTGCTGACACGCGGGTCGTTTCAGTTCGCGTCAGAGCCGCTCGACAACCCAGTCGATGCAGGTGGTCAGGGCGCTGACGTCGTCGGGGTCGACCGCCGGGAACATCGCCACCCGCAGCTGGTTGCGGCCCAGTTTGCGGTACGGCTCGGTGTCGACGATGCCGTTGGCCCGCAGAATCTTGGCAACCGCCGCGGCGTCGACATCGTCGGCGAAGTCGATGGTGCCGACCACCTGGGAGCGCAGCGCGGGGTCCGACACGAACGGCGTGGTGTAGGGACGCTCGTGGGCCCACGTATACAGCCGCTGCGACGAATCCGCGGTGCGCTTGACCGCCCAGTCCAGCCCGCCGTTGCCCAGCATCCAGTCGATTTGTTCGGCCATCAGCGCCAGGGTGCCGATGGCCGGGGTGTTGTACGTCTGGTCCTTCAGGCTGTTCTCCACGGCGATCGGCAGCGACAGAAAATCGGGCATCCATCGCCCGGATGCGGCGATGGACTCGACCCGGGCCAGGGCTGCCGGGCTCATGATCGCCAGCCACAGCCCGCCGTCGCTGGCGAAATTCTTCTGCGGCGAGAAGTAGTAGGTGTCGGTGTCGGTGATCTCCACCGGCAGGCCGCCCGCACCGGAGGTCGCGTCGACGACCACCAGCGCGTCGCCGGAACCGGCGGGCCGGGTCACCGGCACCGCAACCCCCGTGGAGGTCTCGTTGTGCGCCCAGGCGATCACGTCCACCGACGGGTCGCTCCGGGGCTCGGGCGCGCTGCCGGCATCCGACTTGATGACGATGGGGTCGCCGACGAACGGGTTGTTGGCGACAGCGGAGGCGAACTTTGCACTGAACTCGCCGAACGACAGATGCAGCGAGCGCTTGTCGATCAACCCGAAGGCGGCGGCGTCCCAGAACGCCGTCGCCCCTCCGTTGCCGAGGATCACCTCGTAGCCGTCGGGCGCGGAGAACAGCTCGATCAGCCCCGACCGCACCCGGCCGACGAGATCCTTGACCGGTGCCTGCCGGTGCGACGTTCCGAACAGCGGGGCCGCGGTCGTTGTCAGCGCCGTCAGCTGTTCGGGCCTGACTTTCGACGGGCCGCACCCGAAGCGGCCGTCGCGGGGTTTGATGTCGGCGGGAATCCTGAGTTGATCGGCCATACCGCTCAGGGTAGTGAGCGCGGGGGGGCCGAACGCGCGGTGGGCCGACCCTGCCGTGGAAAATACCCAGACGCTGGAAAATATGCGGTACCGGCGGTACTGTATAGGGCACGTACGTCCGACTGTGAACCTCGGAGGCCTGGGATGGCAAGGACGCGAATGGTGCGACGGTGGCACCGCAGCATGCAGGTGTGCGACGACGCCGCGTATGTGGACATGCTCGCCACACTGTCCGAGGGGTCGGTGCGGCGAAACTTCAACCCGTACACCGATATCGACTGGGAAGCACCGGAATTCGCCATCACCGAGGATGACGCACGATGGATCCTCCCTCCGACCGACCCGCTGGGCCGCCACCGGTGGTACCTGGCGCAGCCGCACGACCGCAAGATCGCGATCGGCATGTGGCGCCAGGCCAACGTCGCCAAGGTGGGGATCCAGTTCGAGTCGATTCTGATTCGCGGGATGATGAACTACGCCTTCTGGGTGCCCAACGGTTCCCCTGAATACCGCTACTGCCTGCACGAATCGGTCGAAGAGTGCAACCACACGATGATGTTCCAGGAGTTGATCAACCGCATCGGGATAGACGTCCCCGGGATGCCGCGGCTGCTGCGCTGGCTCTCGCCGCTGATCCCGATGGCGGCCGGCCCGCTGCCAGTGCCGTTCTTCATCGGCGTGCTCGCCGGCGAGGAGCCCATCGACCACACCCAGAAAGACGTGCTGCGCGCGGGTGAGACGATGCACCCGGTCATCGAGCGGGTGATGGCCATTCATGTGGCGGAGGAGGCCCGGCACATCTCGTTCGCCCACGAGTACCTGCGCAAGCGGCTGCCACGGCTGACCAAGCGGGAGCGCTTCTTGGTGTCGCTGTACCTGCCGCTGATCATGCGGATGCTGTGCCAGGCCATCGTGGTGCCGACCAAGCCGTTCCGCACGCAGTTCGAGATGCCGCGCTCGGTGCGCAAGGAGATCTTCTTCCGTTCGGCGGATTCGCGGAAGTGGTTGAGCGACATGTTCGCCGACGTGCGGATGCTGGCTCACGACACCGGCCTTATGCAGAACCGGTCCGCACGGTTGATGTGGCGGCTCTGCAAGATCGACGGCAAACCGTCGCGCTACCGTGGCGAGCCGCAACGTCGGCACCTGGCCATGCCGGCCGCCTAGGACTGCGCGGGTCGGACATCCATGCCGCACGTCATCACCCAGTCGTGCTGTAACGACGGGTCCTGCGTCTTCGCGTGCCCGGTGAACTGCATCCACCCGACACCGGACGAGCCGGGCTTCGCGACCGCCGAGATGCTCTTCATCGATCCGGCCGCCTGCGTGGACTGCGGCGCCTGCGTGAGCGCCTGCCCGGTCGGTGCTATCGCGCCCGAGGCCAGGTTGGACCCCGGGCAGCGGCCCTTCGTCGAGATCAACTCGTCTTTCTACCCGCCGCGGCCAGCCGGGGTGAAGCTGCCCCCGACGTCGAAGCTGGCCCCGGTGATTCCCGCCGCCGTGGTGCGATCCCGCAGTCGGCCGCTGACCGTGGCCATCGTGGGGTCGGGGCCCGCGGCGATGTACGCCGCCGACGAACTACTCACCCAGCGGGGGGTGCGAGTCAACGTCTTCGAGAAACTGCCCACCCCCTACGGCCTGGTCCGCGCCGGGGTGGCGCCGGACCACCAGCACACCAAGCGGGTGACGCAGCTGTTTGACCGCGTTTCCCGTCGTCGCGGATTCCAGTTCCACCTCAACGTCGAGATCGGCAGGCACCTCAGCCACGACGACCTGTTGGCCCACCACCACGCCGTGCTGTACGCCGTCGGCGCGCCCGACGACCGCCGGCTGGCCATCGACGGCATGGGCCTGCCGGGCACCGGTACCGCCACCGAGCTGGTGGCGTGGATCAACGGGCATCCCGATTTCACAACTCTGCCAGTCGATCTCAGTCACGAAAGGGCCGTCATCATCGGCAACGGCAATGTCGCGCTCGACGTGGCCCGACTGCTCACCGCCGACCCCGACGAGTTGGTCCGCACCGACATCGCCGACCATGCGCTCGCGGCGTTGCGCCACTCCGCGGTGCGTGAGGTGGTGATCGCCGCCCGGCGCGGGCCGGCGCAGTCGGCGTTCACGCTGCCCGAACTCATCGGGTTGACGGGCACCACCGAGGTGGTCCTCGATGCCGACGACCACGCGCTGGTGGCGGCCGACCTCGCGACGGTGTCCGACGCGCTCGCCAGGAACAAGCTGAGGGTCCTGAGCGGCCTCGGTGACGGCACGGCGGCCGGTGACCGCCGCCGGATCCGGCTGGCCTACCGGCTCACTCCCGAACGTGTGGTCGGGGATCGGCGGGCCGCCGGTGTGGAGTTCTCGATCACCGGTTCGCGGCGAGTGCGCCACCTCGAGGCCGGCTTGGTGCTGACGTCCATCGGCTACCGCGGCAGTCCGATTCCCGACCTCCCGTTCGACGAATCGGCGGCCCGCGTCCCGAACACCGGCGGCCGCGTCATCGACCCCGACTCCGGCCGGCCGCTGCCCGGGGTCTACGTCGCGGGGTGGATCAAACGCGGGCCCACGGGATTCATCGGCACCAACAAGTCGTGCTCGTTGCAGACCGTGTGGTCGCTGGTCGCCGATTTCAACTCCGGCGTCCTGACCGATCCGGTGGGCAAGCCCGATGCCCTGACCGGGCTGCTGCACGCCCGCCGGCCGGAGGCCGTCGACTCCGCGGGCTGGCGGGCGATCGACGCCGCGGAGGTCGAGCGCGGTGCCCGCGACGGACGGCCGCGCAACAAGTTCACCGACATCGCCGACATGCTGTCCGCCGCGGCCGCCGCGGAGCCGCCGCTGCGCCGGCGGCTTGCCCTCAGGCGGAGGTGAGGACCCGGTCCCATCCTTCGACGGACTGGGGGCTGCGCGGGGCGGGCCCGACGTAGATGGCGGAGGGGCGGACCAGCTTGCCGAGCCGCTTCTGCTCGAGGATGTGGGCGCACCACCCGGCGGTGCGCCCGCAGGTGAACATTGCCGGCATCATGTTGGCCGGGACTTCGGCGAAGTCCAGGATCACGGCGGCCCAGAACTCGACGTTGGTTTCGATCGCGCGGTCGGGCCGGCGCTCGCGCAGCTCGGCCAGGGCCGCCTGCTCGAGCGCGGCCGCGACAGCATGGCGGGGTGCGCCCAGCCGCTCGGCGGTCGCACGCAGTACCCGCGCCCGGGGGTCCTCCGCCCGGTAGACGCGGTGCCCGAATCCCATCAACTTCTCACCTCGGTCGAGGATCCGTTTCACCAGGCCGCGCGCGTCGCCGGTGCGCTCGACCTCCTCGATCATCGGCAGGACTCGCGCCGGCGCCCCGCCGTGCAGCGGCCCGCTCATGGCCCCGATCGCCCCCGACATCGCCGCCGCGACGTCGGCACCTGTCGAGGCGATCACCCGGGCGGTGAACGTCGAGGCGTTCATCCCGTGTTCGGCGGCCGACACCCAGTAGGCGTCAATCGCCTCGACATGCTTCGGGTCCGGCTCACCCTGCCACCGTGTCATGAAACGCGCTGTCACTGTGGGGCACTCGTCGATGATTCGCTGCGGAACCGCCGGCTGATAGATGCCACGAGCCGACTGCGCGACGTAAGACAGCGCCATCACCGATGCCCGCGCGAGCTGATCGCGGGCGGTGGCTTCGTCGGTATCCAGCAGCGGCTTGTAGCCCCAGATAGGCGCCAGCATGGCCAGGCCCGCCTGCACGTCAACACGCACGTCGCCGGTGTGGATGGGCAGCGGGAACGGCTCCGCGGGGGGCAGTCCGTGGCCGAACCGGCCGTCGACCAGCAGGGCCCACACGTCGCCGAACGTGACATGCTGCGTCACCAGGTCCTCGATATCGACGCCGCGGTACCGCAGGGCGCCGCCGTCCTTGTCGGGTTCGGCAATCTCGGTGGTGAAGGCGACTACGCCCTCCAGGCCTGGCACGAAATCCTCGGGAACCACACTCATGGGGAAATTCTCGCACCCTGTCGCGGGGTCGTTGCTACCGACCGGTAACGATCCCCGTCGTGGTCCGGGCAGCAGCCGGGTAGCGTTGCCGAGGTGGCGGCAACGGGCCCCGGGGCGGGCGGAGAACACCTCCAGGGCATGCGCGTGGAGTACGGGTCGGTTGAGAAGGACGGCAGCCCGGACCTCGACGCGAATTGGCTCGCCGACGGGTGGGTGGCTCTGATGCACACGTGGATCGACGACGCCAAACGCGCCGGGGTCGCCGAGCCCAACGCCATGGTGCTCGCCACCGTGGCCGACGGCCGTCCGGTGAGCCGCACGGTGTTGTGCAAAAGCGTCGATGAGACTGGAATCACCTTCTTCACCAACTACGACTCGGCGAAGGGCGACGAGCTGGCGGCGACGCCCCACGCCTCGGTGACCTTTCCGTGGTACCAGCTGGGGCGCCAGGTGCACCTGCGCGGGCCGGTGAGCAAGGTCGAACCGCAGGTCACCGAGGACTACTGGTCGAAGCGGCCGCGCGGCTCCCAGTTGGGTGCGTGGGCGTCGCACCAGTCGCAGCCGATCGCCTCGCGCGCCGCGCTGCTCGCCCAACTCGCCGAGGTCACGGCGCGCTTCGCCGACTCTGATCGGGTGCCGGTGCCGCCGGGCTGGGGCGGCTACCTGATCGTCCCTGAGCTGGTGGAATTCTGGCAGGGGCGGGAGAACCGGCTGCACAACCGGATTCGGGTCGTCGGCTCCCGCCTCGAGCGCCTGCAGCCCTAGCGGACGGCCCTGCGACCTGCGGACCCGACCCCGGGCAGGCGCTCTGCCCTCGCAGCGACTACGTTCACATGGGTAACGAGTCAGGGCAGCAGCTGCCACATCAGCCAGAGCGCGAAGGGGTTCTCGTGGCCGACACCGACGACACCGCATCTCTGAAGTACCCGGGGGGCGAGATCGACCTGGAGATCGTCCATGCCACTGAAGGGTCGGACGGTATCGCGCTGGGGCCGCTGTTGGCCAAGACCGGCTACACCACGTTCGACAACGGCTTCGTCAACACCGCCTCCACCAAAAGCGCCATCACCTACATCGACGGCGACGCGGGAATCCTGCGGTATCGCGGCTACCCCATCGAGCAGCTCGCCGAGAAGTCGACCTTCATCGAGGTGAGCTACCTGCTGATCTACGGTGAGCTGCCCACCAAGGCGCAGCTCGACGATTTCACCGTCCGGATCGAGCGGCACACGATGTTGCACGAGGACCTCAAACGGTTCTTCGACGGCTTCCCGCCCAACGCCCACCCGATGCCGGTGCTCTCCAGCGTGGTCAACGCGCTGAGCGCCTACTACCCGGACGGGCTGGACCCGACCGACGCCGAGCAGGTCGACCTGTCCACGATCCGGTTGTTGGCCAAGCTGCCCACCATCGCCGCCTACGCCTACAAGAAGTCGGTCGGGCAGCCGTTCCTCTACCCGGACAATTCGCTGAGCCTGGTGAAGAACTTCCTGCGGATGACGTTCGGCCTGCCGGCCGAGCCGTACGAGGCCGACCCCGAGACCGTCCGGGCGCTGGACAGGCTGTTCCTCCGGCACGCCGACCACGAGCAGAACTGCTCGACGTCGACGGTCCGGCTGGTGGGTTCGTCGCGGGCCAACCTGTTCACCTCGATTTCCGGCGGCATCAACGCTCTGTGGGGTCCGCTGCACGGCGGCGCCAACCAGGCGGTACTCGAGATGCTCGAGGAGATCCGCGACAGCGGCGACGACGTCTCTGAGTTCGTCCGTAAGGTGAAGGACCGCGAAGAGGGCGTCAAGCTGATGGGCTTCGGCCACCGCGTCTACAAGAACTACGATCCCCGTGCCCGCATCGTCAAGGAGCAGGCCGACAAGATCCTGGCCAAACTCGGCGGCGACGACCACCTGTTGGACATCGCGAAGGGACTCGAGGAGGCGGCGCTCACCGATGACTACTTCATCGAGCGCAAGCTCTATCCCAACGTCGACTTCTACACCGGGTTGATCTATCGGGCCCTGGGGTTCCCGACCAGGATGTTCACCGTGCTGTTCGCACTGGGGCGGCTGCCCGGCTGGATTGCGCACTGGCGGGAGATGTTCGACGAGGGCGACAGCAAGATCGGCCGCCCCCGCCAGATCTACACGGGCTACACCGAGCGCAACTACGCCGCGCTCGACAAGAGGTAGCCCGGCGCCGAGGGTTGGCGCCCCTTCATATCGAGGCCAACACCGCCATCGCGGCGTTGTGCCCCGCGATGCCCGATACCGCTCCGCCACGGCGAGCGGCGGACCCGCACAACAAGATTCGCTCGTGTCCGGTGGCGACCCCCCATCGACGTGCCGGGGTGTCCAGCGGTTCGTCGTCATCCGCGAACGGCCACGACAGGTCGCCGTGAAAGATATGGCCGCCGGTCATCGCCAGTGTGCGCTGCAGATCGACGGTGGTCGTCGTCTCGATACACGGCCGCCCGTGGGCGTCGCTCAGCAGAACATCCCCCAGGGGTTCGGCGAGAACGGAGTTCAACGACGCCAGCACGGATTGCGTGAGCTGATCGCGCAACGTGTCGGGGGTGGCCCCGTCGGGCAATGAGTCGAACAGTGAGTGCGGAGTGTGCAGGCCGAACACCGTCATCGTGTGTGCGCCCGCATCGCGCAACTCGGCCGACAGGATGCTCGAATCGGTCAGCGAATGGCAATAGGCCTCGCACGGCACGGGATCGGGCACCTGCCCGCCGGCGGCCTGCGCGTACGCGTGATCGAGTTGCGACAAGGTCTGGTTGACATGGAAGGTCCCGGCGAAGGCCTGCTCGGGGGTCACCGTCGCGTCGCGCAACCGGGGCAGGCGCCGCACCACCATGTTGACCTTCACCTGGGCGCCCTGCGGGGGCGGCGGCGGCGCCTCGCCGAGGAGCCGGGCCAGGACCGTCGGCGCGACCCCGGCCAGAACGAACCGGCCCCGGATCGCCTGCTCGCGGCCGCCGGCACGGTAGCGCACCAGGCCGTCACCGTCGATACCGTCAACGTCGGCATCGACGGTGATGTCGGCTCCGTGGCAGGCGGCCGCGGCCGCCAGGGCCGCGGTCACCGAGCCCATCCCGCCGATGGGGACACACCACTCCCCGGTGCCGCGGCCCAGGACGTGGTAGAGGAAGCAGATGTTCTGGGCCAGCGACGGGTCGTCGAGGCGGGCGAAGGTGCCGATCAGGGCGTCGGTGCCGATGACGCCGCGCACCAGGTCGTCGCTGACCGCGTCGGCGATGGCAACTCCGATCGGGATATCCGTCATGGCCCGCCACGCGGCTGCCGCCCCCGGTTGGTTGCCGGCCAGGACGTGTCGGCGGGCCTGCTCCCGGGTGCGCAGTGGTTCGAGCAGTGTCGGCCACAGCCGCTCGGTCACCAGTCGGCAGCGCCGGTAGAACGCGGCAAAGCCCTGCGCGTCGCCGGCCGCGCCGATCGCGGCGAACCGGTCGGGGCTGACAGCGCCCTGCGCGCCGACCAACAGGCCGGTGCGCCCACCCGTGGCCGGCGCCGGCGTGTACGACGAGAAGGGCCGACTGGCCAGCCGTACCGCCGCGCCCAGATCGTCAAGGATGCGGGGCGGCAGCAGGCTCACGAGGTACGAATACCGTGACAATCGGATGTCGACACCGGCGAACGGCGCATGCGAGACGGCGGCACCGCCGGTGTGCCCCAACCGCTCAAGGACCCGGACCCGCAGGCCGGCGCGGCCCAGGTAGGCGGCGGCGACCAGGCCGTTGTGGCCACCGCCGACCACCACGACGTCGACGGTGTCCATCGCCCCAGTGTGCCCGACTCCGGCGTCTGCGCGGGATCGACTCGGTAGGCTGCAAAGCGCCTGCCGGACGGCAACGACGATCTCAAGGGAAGGAGGCCGATGAGCGTAGAGGCGAATGCGGACTCCGACGCTGGGGGAGTCGTGGCGTGGTACCGACGCTCACTGGGTCTGCCCTGGTTGATCGGCTTGGTGGTGATCCCATTGCTGATCGCCGGCATCGGCTACGGCGTGCTCGGCCCGGGACATTCCGGCGGGCCGACCGGCGCGGCGCCCACGACGGCGCCGGCGGACCCGAACGCCGGCCACAGGAGTTCCTCGGCCCCCGTCTCGGTGATGCGTAAGGGCGACGACGTGACGATCTCGGGGCAGCTTCCCGACGAACCCGCGAAAGTGGCCTTGGTGAAGATCGTGAAGACCTCGTTGCCCGCCGGGATCACCATCATCGACCACACTCAGCTCGCCCCGGGTGTGGAGGCGCTTGATCTCGCCGGCGCGGGGCCGTTCTTGAAGGACATGGCGCCGATCGCTGCTTTCACGGTCGCGTTCGCCGTGGACACCATCACCGTGACCGGCGACGCCGGATCGCAACGCCAGAAGGACGTCATCGACGCCGATGCCGCACGCATCTGGCCGAACCTCACCGTCGTAGACCAACTCACGGTCAACGGCGCTGCATCGCCGTCGGCCGCGCCGTGCACCGATCTCCAGAAGGTCGTGAAGGCGGTGACCGGCGGGCCGATCGTGTTCGGCGACGACGGGTTCAGCCTGACCCCGGGCGACGAACAGATCCTGTCCCAGGTGGCCGACAAGCTCAAGGCGTGCCCGTCGGCGCATGTGCTGGTCAAGGGCTACGCGGACAATACGGGCAACGAGGTCATGAATGCCACCTTGAGCACCCAGCGCGCGCAGAAGGTCGCCGACTTCCTCACTGGCCATGGCGTCGCCAGCGCCCAGGTCGCTGTCAAGGGTCTGGGTTCGGTCGACCCGATCGGGCCCAACGACACTGCGGACGGCAGAGCCGCGAACCGTCGCGTCGAACTGGCTGTGAGCTGAGGAGATCCGGCATGGACTTTGTGATCCAGTGGCTGTACTACCTGGCTGCATTCGTGGCGGGATCGGCATTCGCCGGTGTGATCGCCAGCGTCGCCGTCGCACGCCGCGGCGGCGAGCAGGTGGTGGTGCCCGCGGACCGACCGCGGGCGGTCGGGGCCGAGGGCGACGTCGAGGGCGAGGGCGAGGGCGACGTCGAGGGCGAGGGCGAGGCCGGATGATTCACCCGCACTGGTGGCTGATCGGGCTCGCTTTCGCCGCGGGCCTCGTGCTGACGTTCGTGCTGATCGTCCGCTCCGCGAAACCCGCCGCTACCGCCTCCGGCGTAGCGGCCCCCGCGACGGCGGCGGTGAGCCCCGTTCCGCCCGCGAAGGACGCGCCCACAAAGCCCGTCGAGCCACTGCCGCCGGCGAGGTTGTGGCCCGAAAAGAAAGTCCCCCCCGCCGGGAAGGTCCCGGCGAAAAAGGTGCCGGCGGGCGGCCCGGCGGCGAAAGCACCGCCGGGCCCACGGACCCGAACGTTGCCCTACGAGCCGTTCGGACCGGGTTCCGCTCGTGCCACCCTTGACGGGGGCGGGCCTTCCGGATGGCCGGTGAAGGGTCGCACCGACACCAGGCTCTACTACACGCACAATGATCCGGCGTACGACCTGACCGTCGCGCACGTCTGGTTCAAAGACGAGCAGTCCGCAGCCCGCGCCCTGTTCACACCCTGGCGTAAGAGCTCAGGCGCCCGGTAGCCGAGCCGGGTCAGCGGGGGCCGGGTAGCCGCAGCGCCAGCCGTGCGCCGCCCAGCGGACTGTCCTCCAGCGAGGCCGTCCCGCCGTGCAGCCCGGCCTGCTGGGCCACCAACGCCAGCCCGAGTCCGGACCCGGAGTGCGATGCCGTCGACCCGCGCGAGAACCGCTCGAACACGACACGACGCTCCGCGTCGGGCACCCCGCCTCCGTTGTCGTCGACGGCGATCTCCACGCCGGCGCGCGAGCTGACGGCAGACAGCTGGACGCGGGTGGCGCCGCCGTGTTTGACGGCATTGGCGATCGCGTTGTCGACCGCCAGGCGCAGCCCGGCCGGCAGGCCGACGATGATGCAGGTCGGCGATGGCACCAGCGAGACGTCGAGGTCGGGGAACACGCGCATGGCGTCATGGGCGGCGCGGTCCAGCAACTCGGTGATATCGACCGGCACGTGGTCGTCGGACGTCGACAGTTCGCCCTGGGCCAGCCGCTCGAGGGCGCTCAGGGTGGCCTCGATCCGCGACTGGGTGCGGATGACGTCGCCCAGCACCTCCTCGCGCTGCTCGTCGGGCAGGTCCAGCGTGGACAGCACTTCGAGGTTGGTGCGCATCGCGGTCAGTGGTGTGCGCAGCTCGTGGGAGGACACGGCCGCGAAATCGCGCGCCGAGGCGAGCGCCTCCATGGTTCGGTTCTGTTCGTTCCAGATCCGCTGCAGCATGCCCCTGATCGCCTCGGCGATCTCGATTGCTTCGCTCGCTCCGTGCACCTCGACCCGCGGTGTCTCGTCCCCGGCGTCGATCGCGCGGGTCTGCTGGGCGAGCTGTTTGAACGGTCTGACCGCGAATGCGGCCAGCAGCCAGGCGAATACAGCCGCCGCGCCGATCGCGAATCCACAGATCAGCAGCACGCGGCGATGCAGGTTGTTGGTCTCGGCGATGGTGGCGTCGTACGTGGCGCCGACCGCCAGCGACGAGGGTTCCGGCCCGGGAATCTCCACCGTGCGAACCCGGTAGCGCACGCCGGCGATGACGGTGTCCGCGTAGTCGACGGTCAGCTTGGGCAGCGTGATGTAGGAGTTCGACGTCACCTGGGTGCCGCGTCGGGAGGTCATGATGGCGTCGTTGCCGTCGGGTGAGTGAGGTATTTCGCCGAGGCCGCGCGGCAGGAAGGGGATCGCGAAGCCGGCGGCCTCGTCGAGGCGGCGGTCCAGCCGCTCCTGGCGGTCGTTGGTGATTCCCACCCAGACCACGGTGCCGACGATGAACACCGGAATGGCGGCACCGATGGCCGTCGCGATCACCACCCGCGTTCGCAGCGACGGCGTTCGGGCGAAGATTCGCGACAGTATGTTCATGGCCCGCAGGTCTGGTCTGTGGTCGTTACTGGATTCGCAGCACGAATCCGACTCCGCGGACGGTGTGCAGCAGCCTGGGCCCCCCGTTGGCCTCCAGCTTGCGCCGCAGGTACCCGATGAACACGTCGACGACATTGGTGTCGGCGGCGAAGTCGTAACCCCACACAAGTTCCAGCAACTGGGCGCGGGAGAGCACCGCGGCCTTGTGCTCGGCCAGCACGGCGAGCAGGTCAAACTCCCGCTTGGTCAGGTCGACGTCGACGCCGTTGACCCGCGCCCGCCGGCCGGGGATGTCCACTTCCAGCGGGCCGACCGTGATGGTTTCCGAGGAGGACGACGCGGTGGCGCCGCGGCGACGCAGCAACGCCTTCACCCGCGCGACGAGCTCGGCCAACACGAACGGCTTGACCAGGTAATCATCGGCGCCGGCTTCGAGGCCCGCCACGCGGTCGTCGACGGAGCTGCGCGCACTGAGCACGCACACGGGGACGTCGTTGTCCATGGCCCGCAACGCCGTCACGACACTGACGCCGTCGAGGACGGGCATGTTGATGTCGAGAACGATCGCGTCCGGTCGCGTCTCGGTGGCGCTGCGCAACGCCTCCGCACCGTCGACCGCGGTCGAGACCTCGAATCCGGACAGTCGCAGGCCCCGCTCGAGGGAGGCGAGCACATCCGGGTCGTCGTCGACGACCAAGACCCGCGGTGCGCTCGCTGGAGTGTCCATGGCGCCATCCTGCCTGATTGAGGGCCATTAAGGTGGGAGGGGAGGGGGATGTGCAAGGGGATGTCGGGCGCCGAGTCGCGAATCGGTCGATCCGGCGCGCAGGCGGCATCGGTAGGCTGACGGCCATGATCGGTATCACCCAGACCGAAGCCGTGCTGACCATCGAGTTGCAGCGCCCCGAGCGGCGCAATGCGCTGAACTCTCAACTCGTCGAAGAACTGCGGGAAGCCTTCGAGAAGGCCGGCGACGGCTCCGTCCGGGTCATCGTGCTGACCGGCCAGGGCACCGCGTTCTGCGCCGGCGCGGACCTCAGCGGCGACGCGTTCGCCGCCGACTACCCCGACCGGCTCATCGAGCTGCACCGCGTCATGGACAAGACTCTGATCCCACTGATCGGGGCCATCAACGGACCCGCCATCGGGGCGGGGCTCCAGCTCGCCATGCGATGCGATCTCCGGGTTGTCGCACCGGAGGCGTTCTTCCAGTTCCCGACATCGAAATACGGTCTGGCCCTAGATAACTGGAGTATCCGACGGTTGTCGTCGTTGATCGGTCACGGGCGGGCGAGCGCGATGCTTCTCACAGCCGAAAAGCTGACGGCCGACATGGCGCTGCAGACCGGGATGGCCAACCGCATCGGGACGCTGGCAGACGCCCACGAGTGGGCTGCCGAGGTTTCCGGCCTGGCGCCGCTGGCGATTCAGCACGCCAAGCTGGTGCTCAACGACGACGGCGCGATGGACGCCCAGCGGCCAGAGCACAAGGCCCTGTTCGACAAGGCCTGGGGCAGCAGCGACGTGATCGAAGCCCAGGTCGCCCGGCTGGAGAAGCGGCCGCCGACGTTCACGGGAGCCTGACCGACATGCTGTTGGAGACGCTGCGCGGGGCGGCCGGCACCGCGTCGCTGGCAACGGGGGGCCTGGTGCTGCGGGCGCTGCAGGGCACCCCGGCCGCGTTGGGCGCCGACCCCGCGACGCTCCGCGCGGTGGCGCAGGGTTCGCCCAACTATCGCGCGGGGGTGTTCCTCAACCGCGACCCCGCCGGCAACGCCACCATCGATCGAGAACAGCTGCAACTCATCGCGTGGGAATTGCTGGCCAACCGCGGCGGGGGCCGGCCCGTGGTGCCCATCCCGTTGGCGGCGCCGCCGGTGTTCGCCGCTGACCCCGCCGTGCTTGCCGTCAGCTGGTTCGGTCACTCGACTGCGCTGCTGGAGATCGACGGGTACCGGGTCCTCACCGACCCGGTGTGGAGTGATCGGTGTTCCCCCTCGCCCCTGGTCGGACCGCAGCGGCTGCACGCGCCGCCGGTCCCACTGGAGGAGCTGCCCTGCCTCGACGCCGTGGTGATCAGCCATGACCACTACGACCACCTCGACATGGACACCGTTTTAGCGTTGGCCCGCGCGCAGCGAGCCCCCTTCTTCGTGCCGCTCGGGGTCGGCGCCCACCTGCGGGCCTGGGGTATCCCCGGCCAGCGCATTGTCGAACTCGACTGGGATCAGAGCGCTGCGGTCGGCGAACTCAGCATCACCTGCCTGCAGGCGCGCCACACCTCTGGGCGGTTCACCGACCGCAACACCACCCTGTGGGCGTCGTGGGCGATTTGTGGCCCCGCGCGGCGCGCGTATTTCGGCGGTGACACCGGCTACATGACGGGTTTCACCCAGATCGGCGCCGACCATGGACCGTTCGACCTGACGCTCATGCCCATCGGGGCGTACAACGCGGCGTGGCCGGACGTCCACATGAACCCTGAGGAGGCGGTGCGGGCGCACCTCGACGTCACGGACCCGGGGTCGGGGCTGCTGGTGCCGATCCACTGGGCAACGTTCCGCCTGGCGCCCCATCCGTGGGTCGAGCCGGTCGAGCGGGTGCTGGCCGCGGCCGAGGCCGCCGACGTCCGTATCGCGCTGCCCATGCCCGGTGAGCGGATTGACCCGGCCCGGCCGGTGCGCTTCAGCCCCTGGTGGCGGTAGCGCCGATGGAACCGGGTGGCGATAGCACCCGGCTCCCGATGACGCGCGGACTGACCGACGCCGAGGTGGCCCAACGGGTCGCCGCCGGCAACAGCAACGCGGTGGCCAACCGCGCGACGCGCAGCGTCAGTCAGATCGTGCGCGCCAACGTGTTCACGAGGATCAACGCGATCCTCGGTGTGCTGCTGTTGATCGTGCTGGCGGCGGGTTCGCTGATCAACGGGATGTTCGGTCTACTCATCATCGCCAACAGCGTTATCGGCATGGTTCAGGAGATCCGGGCGAAGCGGACGCTGGACTCGCTGGCGATCGTCGGGCAGGCGAAACCCTTGGTGCGCAGAGAATCCGGGACCGGGGTGCTGTCACCCGCGGAGGTGGTGCTCGACGACATCATCGAGCTCGGCCCGGGCGATCAGCTCGTCGTCGACGGAGAGATCCTCGAGGAGCAGAATCTCGACATTGACGAATCGCTGCTGACCGGTGAGGCGGACCCGATCACCAAGCGAGCCGGTGACCCGGTGATGTCGGGCAGCTTCGTCGTCGCCGGCACCGGCGCGTATCGCGCGACCAAGGTGGGACGCGAGGCCTATGCGGCCAAGCTGGCCGAGGAAGCCAGCACGTTCACCCTGGTGACATCCGAACTGCGCAGCGGCATTAACCGGATTCTCCAGTTCATCACCTACTTGCTGGTACCGGCCGGTCTGCTGACGATCTACACACAGTTGTTCACCACGCACGCGGGATGGCGACGCTCCGTGTTGCGGACGGTGGGCGCCCTGGTTCCGATGGTGCCCGAGGGCCTGGTCCTGATGACCTCGCTCGCGTTTGCCGTCGGGGTGATCAGGCTCGGTCAACGTCATTGCCTCGTCCAGGAATTGCCGGCTATCGAGGGACTGGCCCGGGTCGACGTGGTGTGCGCCGACAAGACCGGCACCCTGACCGAAAACGGCATGCGCGTCGCGGACGTCACCGCGATCGGGGAGCCCGCCGCTCAGCCCGAGCGGGTCGCCGATGTGCTCGCCTCGTTGGCCGCCGCCGACCCGCGGCCCAATGCCAGCATGCACGCGATCGCCGAGGCCTACGGCGAGGCGCCCGGGTGGGTCGTCATCGCCACCGCGTCCTTCACCTCGGCCACCAAGTGGAGCGGCGTGTCCTACCGCGACCACGGCAATTGGGTCATCGGAGCGCCCGACGTATTACTCGACCCGTCGTGGGCGGCCGCGGCACAGGCCGAACGGCTCGGCGCGCGGGGACTGCGGGTTCTGCTGCTGGGCGCCGCCGACGTGGCCGTCGACCATCCGGACGCGCCGGGCCGGATCACTCCGGTCGCGTTGGTTGCGCTCGAACAACGGGTTCGGCCCGATGCTCGCCAGACGCTGGATTACTTTGCCGCGCAGGGTGTCGCGCTCAAGGTCATCTCCGGCGATAACGCGGTGTCGGTCGGTGCGATCGCCGACGGGCTGGGGCTGCGCGGGGAGACGATGGACGCACGCCGGCTTCCCACCGAACCGGCCGCCTTGGCCGCCGCCCTGGAAAGGTCTACCGCCTTCGGCCGAGTGCGGCCCGATCAGAAGCGCGCCATCGTCCACGCCCTGCAGGCGCAAGGACACACGGTTGCCATGACCGGCGACGGGGTCAACGATGTGCTGGCGCTCAAGGACGCCGATATCGGCGTGGCGATGGGCTCCGGGAGTCCTGCGTCGCGGGCGGTGGCGCAAATCGTGTTGCTGGACAACAGGTTTTCCACATTGCCGTATGTGGTGGGGGAAGGCAGGCGGGTGATCGGCAACATCGAGCGGGTTGCCAACCTGTTCTTGACCAAGACCGTGTACGCGGCGCTGCTGGCCCTGTTGGTGGGCGCCGAGTGTCTGCTGTCCCCGGTGCTCGGTCTGGAACCGTTGCTGTATCCGTTTCAGCCTATCCACGTCACCATCGCGGCGTGGTTCACCATCGGCATCCCGTCGTTCATCTTGTCGCTGGCGCCCAACAACGAGCGCGCCCACACCGGCTTCGTGCGGCGGGTGCTGACGTCGGCGCTACCCGCCGGGCTGATCGTCGGGGTGGCGACGTTCGTCTCCTATCTGGTGGCCTACCGCGGGCGCCACGCCACATTCGCCCAACAGGAGCAGGCATCGACAGCGGCGCTGATCACGCTGCTCATCACGGCCCTATGGGTGCTGGCCGTCGTCGCCCGTCCCTACCACTGGTGGCGCCTGGCGCTGGTCGTCGTCTCGGCCCTGGCCTACGTGGCGATCTTCAGTGTCCCGCTGACCCAGCGGGCATTCCTCCTCGACCCGTCCAACCCACGGGTAACGTCCATCGCGGTGGGGATCGGGGCGGTGGGCGCCGCTGCGATCGAGGCGATGTGGTGGATCCGCCGCGTAAAGTCAGTGGGCGAGAAGAGACAGGACTGAGCCGTGGCGAAACTCTCTGAATCCATTGACGTCCCGTTGCCGCCCACAGTTGCCTGGGCGCATGCCTCGGACCTGTCGCGGTTCACGGAGTGGCTGACGATCCACCGGGTGTGGCGCAGCGTGCTACCCGATGACATCGAGAAGGGGACGGTGGTCGAGTCCATTGTCGAGGTCAAGGGCATGGCCAACCGGATCAAGTGGACGGTCGTGCGCTACAACCCGCCGGAGGGGATGACGCTCGACGGCGCCGGTGTCGGGGGAGTCAAGGTCAAGCTGGTCGCCAAGATTTCGCCAACGGCACAGGGATCCACCGTCGGCATCGACCTACACCTCGGCGGTCCCGCGCTGTTCGGGCCCATCGGGATGGTCGTGGCCGCGGCGCTGCGCAGCGACATCAACGCATCGCTGCGCAACTTCGTCACGGTGTTCGCCGGTCGCTGACCCCCGGCGTCGCTCAGAAGGCAATCTCGCATGCCGTGAAGCGGTCGGTGACGTCGCCGACGAGGGTGTCGTCGTAGGGGTCGACGACCAGTGCCGGCGAGCCCTTGTCGAGCGGAAGGCGGTCCATCTCGACCCAGATGACGTTCGGGCTGGTGGTCAGCTCGAAGAAGTACGTGCGGTGGGTCAGGTCGGTCACCGTTCGGTACTCGGTGTTGTAGATCCCGAACTCGCCGTAGGGCGCGCCGAACGGGACCGACACGTTGCGCATGATCGCCATCACCGCCGCGACCCCTTCGCGCCGCGAGGCCGGGGTGGGCAGCAGCCCCGAGTAGTAGGCGGCCCGTTGGAACCTGTCGACCGCGTTGACGTTGCCGGGAAGCGGCATGTCCCGGGTGGGATGCGAATAGTCCTGCTGAGACAACAGTTCCAGCTGTTCGTCATAGGTGGGGTCATTGGTCATCAGCGTGTACTGCCGGCCGCGGTGGACGACCTGGCCGGCAGAGGTGAATTCGATGATCGCCGAGTCTCCGGTGACGTCCTCCAGGGCGAAATGCAGGTTGGCGTCGTGGCCGTGCACCGTGAACATCAGCGGCGCGACGTTCGCCATCAGCTCCACCGCCTCGCCGACCGTCGCCGCCTGGTCGAGCAGGTACTGCAACCACAGCCCCACCTGCACCGCGGGGACGGACGAGTCGCGAGGACCGAAGTCGGTCGCTTCCAGGTACAGCCCGTGACCGGCCAGGCCCGCCTCGTTGAGGCCGTCGACGGCGCCGGCGCCGTAGACGGTGGTGATGAGGCTGCCGTAGCGGCTGGTCCAGCGCAGTGGATTGGGGTCGTCGACAAGTCCGCCGGGCCGCAGACCGTCCCGTTCGCGGCCGCGGGGGAAGGCGACGATCAGCGGCTGCGTCGACTCAGGCCAGTCCATGGTGCGGCCGGCCAGGACCGCGACGTCGGTGGTGTTCCACAACACTCGGGTGCACATGCCCCAGACGGTAGCGTGCCGCCGACCCGGCGGTTACCCTCCCCACCATGATCCGTCGGTTGCGCCCCGGTTGGCTGGTGGCGTTCTTCGCGCTGCTGGTCTCGGCCAGCGCCTGGCTGCCCTGGCTGACGACGGCGGTCAACGGGGGCGGCTGGGCCAGCGCGATCGGCGGCACCCACGGCAGCCTGGTCCTGCCCCACGGGTTCGGCGCCGGTCAGCTGATCGTGGTGCTGTCCTCGGCGCTGCTGGTGGCCGGGGCGATGGCCGCCCGGGGATTGTCGGTGAGGGTGGCGTCGGTTGCGGCGCTGCTCATCTCGTTGCTCATCATCGGGATCACCGTGTGGTACTACCGGCTCAATGTCGGCCCACGGGTGTCGGCCGAATACGGGCTTTATGTCGGGGCGGGCGGTGCGGTCTGTGCGGCGATCTGCGCGATTGCGGCGGTGATCACCGCAGTGGCCTCCACAAGGTGACGCCGCCTACAGGCCCACGGCGCCGGCCGCGGTGTCGGCGGTGTCCCAGCGCCGCAGCTGCGAGCCGGGCACCCAGGTTGAGTGGGTTCCGCTGGAGATCCGTTCGGGCAGTTGAAGTTTGCACACCGGCCCGTCGGCCACCCGGGCGGCGTCGAACACCAGGCAGTAGGAGGCGTCGGCGTTCATGTCGGTGGTCAGAGTGACCAGGTAGCCGTCGTCCTCGCCGCGGGAACCCACCCGCGGCGCCATCGCGGTCTCGCTCCCGTACACGCCGTCGCCGAACGAGAATCCCTCCTGGCCCCCGGTGTGCAGGTCGTGCTTGACCAGACCGTCGAAGAGGAACCAGCCGGGCTTACCGGTGGCGGCGTAGGTGTAGCGGTAGTTGCGGGTCGCGTAGTCGGCGTTCATCGTCCCGAACTCCGTGATCGACTCGCTCAGCTGCTCCTCGGCGACCGCCCCGGTGACCAGGTTGAAGCGCCACCGGTGCAGACGCGTCTGCAGGCGATCCAGCGCCAGGAACCGAAACAGCTTGTCCCAGGTGGTTCCGCCGGTGTCCAGCGGCTGGGGATCGCCCTCGAAGAAGCCGTCGAGCACGATCTCGTCGCCGTCCTCGTGGGCGTTGACGAAGTGGAGCACGAATGTCGGGTCCGCCTCGAACCAGCGGATGTCCTCGCTACCGCCGCGTCGCGGGATGACCGCGAACCGTGACGGCATGTCAGGGTAGAACCGCGGCATGTGCACGTTGTGCTCGAGCAGACCCGGGTCCCAGAACAGCGGGAAATCGTTGAGGATTGCATAGTTCTCGGTGAACGCCATATCGTGCGGCAGCCGGGGCCCGGGCAGTGGGATGTCGACGTAGTGGACCAGGTCGTTGTTCTCGCTGACGACTCCGTACCGCATGTACGGGTCCTGTTTGCTGTAGTTGAAGAACAGCAACTCGCCGGTGTTGGGGTCGACTTTCGGATGCGCCGACACGCCCCAGTCGGATGGGAACCGCCCGTTCCAGGTCTCCGTGCCCAGCGTGGTCCCCGAGTACGGGTCGATGCGGTATAGATCCCCGCACTGGTAAAAGCTGGTCAGCGCGACCCCGCGGTGGACGATGACGTCGGTGCTCGACGCGTCCTTCATCAGGGTCCGCGCGCCCCACCCTTTGTCGCGCTCGGCGAGTTGTATCGGTTCGGCCAGCCCCGGCCACAGCGGCCCGCCGGCCTCGTTCTCGGCCAGGAAACCCTCGGTGCGAACAAACCGGTTGCGGTAGAACGCCTTACCGTCGCGGAAGCCGACGATGTGCAGCATGGCGTCGCCGTCGAAGGGGTGGTAGAGCTTGAACGACGGGTGCAGCGGGTTCTCGGTGTTGCGCAGATAGATGCCGTCGAGGTCCCGTGGTATCTCGCCCTCCACGACGGTCAGGTCGTCGGCATCCCACTCGGTGGTCTGCGGACGCCACGGCCCGGTCCGGTAGGGATGGTCGTCATCCTCGGGCAGCGTGGACAGGAACTTGCCGACGATCTCAACATCGTTCTGAAAGGCCATGGTCACGAATCCCTTGTCGAGCTGACGATGAAACTCACCGTGGTGGCGGTGCTGCCGCCGAAGTTGAGGGTGCCGAAGGAGTCGGCGCCCTCGACCTGATACTCGCCCGCCGACCCGCTGACTTGCTTCGCGGCGTCGAGCAGCATGCGCACACCGGTGGCCCCCACCGGGTGGCCGCCGCCGATGAGCCCGCCGCTGGGGTTGATCGGCAGCCGGCCGCCGATCTCGATCTCGCCGTTCTCGATGGCCTTCCACGACTCGCCCGGGCCGGTCAGCCCGATGTGGTCGATCGCCAGGTACTCACTGGGAGTGAAACAGTCGTGCACCTCGAATCCGTCGAGGTCGTCGAGCGTCAACCGGGCGCGGCGCAACGCGTCGAGCACCGCGGCCCGCACATGCGGCAGCACGTACGGGGCCAAGTCGCCCTGGGGTGCCGGCCGGTCCAGTTTCTGCCGCAGACCCAGCCCGACGGTGCGATGCCCCCAGCCGTCGATGCGGCCGATCGGGCGCGCGCCGGGATGGTTCTCCAGGTAGGTGTCGTTGACCAGGATCACGCCCGCGCCGCCGTCGGTCATCTGGCTGCAGTCCAACCGCCGCAGCCGCCCCTCGGTCACCGGGTTGGTGGCGTCGTCGTCGGTGATGGGGTCGGGGATGGACCACGAACGTGTCTGGGCGTTGGGGTTGCGCCGCGCGTTGGCGAAGTTGAGTTGTGCGATGGCGCGCAGGTGCGTGTCGTCCAGGCCGTAGCGCCTGTCGTACTCGTCGGCGACGTCAGCGAACATCGACGGCCACAGATAGCGTGTGCCGATTCCCTCGTGACCGGTCCAGGCGGCGGCGGCCAGATGCTGGGCCGCGATGTCCCCCGCCACCGTCTTCTCCAGTTCGAGGCCCACCACCAACGCGGCATCGTAGGTGCCCGAACGCAGATCGGCCATCGCCGACAGCGCCGCGACACTGCCCGACGCGCACGCGGCCTCGTGGCGCGTGGCGGGGGTGTCCCACAGGCCGTCGCACACGGTTGCCGGCATCGCACCAAGGTGGCCCTGGCTGGCGAACATCTCGCCGAACGCGTTGCCGACGTGGACGACGTCGATGCCCTCGGCACCGATCCCGCAGGCGGCGAGCGTGCCGTCGACCACTTCGGCGGTCAGCGCGGCGAAGTCGTCGCCCTCTCTGGTGAGGTTGCGGGCGAAGTCGCTCTGGTATCCGCCAAGAATCCACGTCCCGGTCGAGCGATCCATGAAGCGCACGGTACTCCTGACTGGTCGCCTCGTCAGTAGGTCCCGGAAAGCGCGCGGTCACCCGCACGACCCTCGAGGTCGGCGAGATCGACGGCCGCGAGGTCGATTCCCTTGGTCTCGCGAAGGGCTAGGGCGGCGACGGCGCTGACCGCCGCGGTGGCCGCCAGGTACCAGGCGATGGGTACTGAGGACCCGTAGACCTTCAGCAGGCGGACGGCGATGATCGGTGCCAGCGAGCCCGCGAAGATCGCGGTCACCTGATAGCCGAACGACACCCCCGAATAGCGCATGCGGGTGGGGAACATCTCCGCCATGGCGGCCGGCTCGACGGCGTACATCAGTCCGTGGAACACCAGGCCGACGACGATCGCCGCCAGGATGAGCGCGTCGTGCCCGCTGTCCATCATGGGGAAGGCGAAAAACCCCCAGGTGCACGCGCTGATCGCGCCGATGAAAAAGATTGGGCGCCTGCCGAATCGGTCACTGAGGCGCCCTGCCAGCGGGATGATCGCGAAGTGCACGGCGTGTGCGGCCAACAGCCACCACAGGATGATCCTGGTGTCGGCGTGCACATGCACCTTGAGGTAGGTGATGGAGAACGTGACCACCAAGTAGTACATGGTGTTCTCGCCCATCCGTAGGCCCATCGAGGTGACAACCCCGCGTGGATAACGCCGTAACACCTCGAGCACGCCGATCCGGTTGGTGGTCGAACGTCCGGGCTGCCGCTGCGCGTCAACGAAGATGGGAGCGTCGCTCACCTTGGTGCGGATGTAGTAACCGATCAGGACGACGACCGCGGACAGCCAGAACGCCACGCGCCAGCCCCAGCTCAGGAAGGCGGCGTCGGAGAGCCTGGAGGTGAGAATAAGCAGTACGGCGGTGGCGAGTATGTTTCCGCCGGGGACGCCCGCCTGCGGCCAGCTCGCCCAGAAACCGCGGCTGGCCTTCGGGCTGTGCTCCGCGACGAGCAGGACGGCGCCGCCCCATTCGCCGCCCACGGCGAATCCCTGAATGAAGCGCAGCACCACCAGCAGCGCCGGTGCCCAATAGCCGATCTGGTCGAAGGTCGGGAGGCACCCCATGAGGAACGTGGCGACACCCACCAAGAGCAGGCTGACTTGCAGCAGTTTCTTGCGCCCGTGCCGATCCCCGAGGTGGCCGAAGACCAACCCGCCGACCGGGCGGGCGGCAAAGCCGACGGCATAAGTCACGAAGGCGGCGAGTATCGCATCGAGTTCGTTGGTGCCGCGGGGGAAGAACACCTTGCCGAACACCAAGGTGGCCGCGGTGCCGTACAGGAAGAACTCGTACCACTCCACAACCGTGCCCGCCATGGACGCGGCGACCACCCGGCGCAGATACGCCGTGCTTCCCAACGCCGCGTCTCGCAGGGCGTTACGCGAGCTCAACGGTTGACCTCCTGCAGGGTGTCTGTGCGGGGAACATCCCGGTGGGCGTCGCGGTGGGTTTCGACACGGTCACGGATGTGCAGCTATCGAAAAATAAGGGGTCACAACAGCAACGCTGATCACTATCGTCACATGAGCAATCCGCGTGCGTCAAGACGACGTCGTTGCCCCGGAAGGTGTTTCATGTCGGCGATTCTTCGAAGCGTGACGCTCTCGCTGGCGTCGACGGCTGTGCTCGGCGTCGTCGTCGCGGTAGGTCCCGCTCCGCTGGCGAACGCCACGCCGTGCAGTGCGGCCGAGGCGAACGTGGACCCGCCGGCGGCACCGCCTGACATGCCGGCGCCGCAGCCGGTGGTCGCGCCACCGACCGGTCGCCGGCCGTCGCACACCAACGACCGGGCTCCCCTGCCCAAGCTGGGCCCCCTGATCTCGTCCTTCCTCAAGCCGGCCACCACGGGCCCGCTGTACGCCGCACCGGTCGTCCCCCAGGCGGGGGTGGTGCCGCCGGGGCCGAATCCCCCGTCCCCGGGAACCGCGCAATCACCGAATGCCGGCCAGATGAGCCCGAACGGCGCCGCAGTTCCGCCCGCGCCGCAGCCGGCGCCAGCGCCCCCGGTGCCGGTCGCGGGGGCGCCCACGTCGCTGGTCGGCTGGGTGACCGGTCCCAACGGCCCCAACAAGACCCTCGAGCGTTTCGGCATCTCCGGCACCGACCTCGGAATCGTCTGGGACAACGGCGATCCCGTCAATCGTCAGGCCTTGATGGCCTTCGGCGACACCTTCGGCTATTGCAAGGTGCGTGGCGAGCAGTGGCGCTACAACACCCTGTTCCGCAGTACCGACCACGATCTGTCGAACGGAATCCACGTCTCCGACGGCGTCCCGAACGACAAGTATTCGGGATCGCCCGTGTGGACGACCGGACTTTCCAAGCAGGTCGTCAACACCATTCACCGGGCTGCTCACGAAACGGGAATCATTCCGACCGCCGCCCTCGCGATCGGCGGAACCCAATACATGAGCTACATGTCGATCCGGGAATGGGGCCGCGACGGCGAATGGACCACGAACTACTCGGCAATCGCCCGGTCGCTCGACAACGGCCAGAACTGGGGAATTTTCCCCGGCACCATCCGCACGGCGTCCGCCGATGCATTGCCCGGAGCCGGATTCACCCCGGGCAATGAGAACTTCCAGATGGGCGCGTTCATGCCGGGCAAAGACGGGTACCTTTACCAGTTCGGCACCCCGGCGGGGCGCAGCGGCGCGGCGTTTCTGTCGCGGGTGCTGCCGAATCAACTGCCCGACCTGACCAAATATCAGTATTGGAACGGCGACAACGGCGGGCACTGGGTTGCCGCCAATCCGGGTGCGGCGACGCAGCTGTGGCCCGGCCCGGTCGGGGAGATGTCGGCCCAGTACAACGACTACCTCAAGCAGTACCTGGTGCTCTACACCAACGGCGGTAACAACGACGTCGTCGCGAGGACCGCGCCGTCACCGCAGGGGCCGTGGAGCCCGGAGCAGCCTCTGGTGTCGGCGTTCTCAATGCCCGGCGGCATCTACGCGCCGATGATCCACCCTTGGTCGTCCGGTCGGGACCTGTACTTCAACCTGTCGCTGTGGTCCGCCTACGACGTGATGTTGATGCACACCGTGTTGCCGTAGATCACCGGCCCGGCCGCCCCGCCACAGCTGGTCGCTCCGGCAACGCGGTGGTAAGGCCGTCGTGGAGGCCGCGACGGGCCTCGTCCGTCTGAGCGGCGTTGCCCGCCGGAGCGGGCTCGGGGCAGTCGCACCATAGACTCGCGAACGGGTCTGAGCCGACCTGGCGTTCGTCCGAGTCGGCGCCGGAAGGTGCCGCCCCCACGATGCAACAGCCGACGGCAATCGCCGTGCCGAGCCACGCTGTGGTGATCACCCGGGGGAGTGGAATTCTCATACTGGCTCAGACGTGGTGCGGGGCGCGTTTGGTTCCGCCCGCCGCCGAGCTAGCCGCCTTGCTTCTCGGCCAAGCGTCGAAGCCGGCGGATGCGCTTGTAGTCGCGGGACTTCTTGTTGTGCGTCTCCCGGCACAGGTCGCAGCGACAACCCGAGCGATACGCCAGGTCGGAGCCGTGCTTGCCGACAACCTTCCCCGCCGCCCGGACGCGCTTCATGTATTCGGCATGGCTGACCCGATTGGCTTCTTTGCACCTGACGCAGCGGCAGTAATGGTTCCCGTATCCATTCAACGTGCCGTGGCGAGGATCATCCGGTTCGAGCTTCGAAATACTCCGGGCCTGCTTCACGAGGGGATTCTACGACACCCGCCTTGTTCCGCTCCGCCACGCTAGTTCGGCTTGGGCCACGTCGGCCAGTGGCAATCGCTGGTCCGTCCGCTCACAGCGCCGCGAAGGTCATGGCCACACCGTTCATGCAGTATCGCAGACCGGTCGGCTGCGGTCCGTCGTTGAACACGTGGCCGAGGTGGCCTCCGCACTGTTTGCAGAGAACTTCGGTGCGTGTCATGAACAGGCTGGAATCGGTCCGCTCCAACACGGCGTTGTCCAGCGCCTTCCAGAAACTCGGCCAGCCGGTGCCGCTGTCGAACTTGGTATCCGACGAGTAGAGGTTCAGCGCGCACCCGGCGCAACTGAACACGCCGTGCCGGTGTTCGTCGTTGAGCGGACTGCTGTACGGCTCTTCGGTGCCCGCCTCGCGCAGCACGTTGTACTGGGCGGCGGTCAGAAGCTTCCGCCATTCGGCGTCGGTGTGGGTGACGGGAAATTGCACATTGGGCGGCGACGACTTCGCGCTCGGGGAGCAGGCGCTCACCGTGACCACCGACAGTGCGGTCATACTTGCGGCGGTGAGGAACCGCCTTCTCGTCACGTTCATCTCGCCAGCGCCTTCGCATCTCAGGAGTCGGTTGGGCTCATCCCCCCCACCGTAGCGCGGCGCGCAGCACCGGGTGACTGTTGTCAGATCGCGCGCCGCCGATCGCGAGTAGCCTGAGGACATCGGAAAAAGCACAGACACTGAACGGGGACCATCGTGCGGGGATCGCCGAGAGCCATACTCATGCCGCTGGCCGTACTCCTGTGCGCGGTCAGCCTCGAAATGACTGCCTGCGCCAAGCTCATCCCGGGTCTGGGCAATGCCGCGCCCGCAGTGAACATTCCCGGGCCGACGGTGGATGAGCCTGTGGGCGCGAGCGGGTCCCGCGAGACTGCCGTCCTGGCAGGCGGGTGCTTCTGGGGCGTCCAGGGCGTCTACGAACACGTCAAAGGGGTCACCCGGGCGGTCGCGGGATACGCCGGTGGCACCGCATCGACCGCCCACTACGACATGGTGAGTACCGGTGATACCGGGCACGCGGAGTCGGTGGAGATCACCTACGACCCGTCTCGGATCACGTACGGTCAATTACTGAGGATCTACTTTTCCGTCGTGGCCGACCCAACCGAACTCGACAGGCAGGGGCCCGATGTCGGAACCCAATACCGGTCGGCCCTCTTCCCACGTAATGACACGCAGAAAAGGATCGCGCAGTCCTACATCACTCAGCTGAACAACGCCAAAGTCTTCGCTGCCCCGATCGTGACCAGCGTCGAGAATGCGCCCGATTTCGTTCCCGCCGAGGCGCATCATCAAGACTTCTTGAACTCCAACCCGTCGAACCCCTACATCGCCATCAACGACATGCCCAAGCTCGACAACCTCAAGCGTCAATTCCCGGAGTTGTATCGCGAACAACCGGTTCTCGTCGGCGGCGACAGTAACTGAGATGGACACCGGGCGGGCAGCTAGCGGGCCAGCCACGCATGCAGCGTCTGCCGCGACACCCCGACCTTGCCCGCCACCTGCGAAATAGACAACCCGTCACTAATGACGG
Organism: uncultured Mycobacteriaceae bacterium; assembly: GCA_903927745.1. GTDB lineage: Bacteria > Actinomycetota > Actinomycetes > Mycobacteriales > Mycobacteriaceae > Mycobacterium. Next base: position 276 of record CAIYOH010000065.1, on the reverse strand, counting down.
CCAACACCGCTTGATACCTCTGCTCGGCCACGCTGATCTCCCTCATGAAGGGAGTGTCAAGGATCAGCCGAAGTAACTGTCAAGAATCAGCCGAAACACTGTCAGGCATCACCCGAAGCCAAAATGGCAAGCATCACCCGAAGTAATACAGTCCTGTGGTGCCCCCACTAGGACTCGAACCTAGGACCTGCGGATTAAAAGTCCGTAGCTCTACCAACTGAGCTATAGGGGCGCGCGAATTGCTAAGGATACTGGGTGGCCGAGTGCGCTCGTTTG
>CAIYOH010000064.1 GCA_903927745.1 uncultured Mycobacteriaceae bacterium | reverse complement strand
CAGAATGACGATGCGTCGCGCCTCCGGCGGGAGCAGTGCGTGCTCGAGGCCGCTGGTGGAGAGCGCCGCCCAGACCGGCAGGCCCGGACAGGCCGTCATGACCGCGAGGCCGGTCTCGATGCCCTCGCAAAGCCCGAGCACGCCAGCGGGCCCGATGGGCGCCAAGCGCACGGTCCCGCCGCCGGTCGGGCCGAGCATCAGCCGCGGCTTGTCGATCGGGGCCTTGCCGACGGTCTCGCCATCCCCGTCGAGATAGGTCCGGTGCAGCGCCACGACATTGTCGTTGCCGTCGCGGACCCGCCCGATCATGGCGGGAAAGCCAATGCGGTTCTCGAAATTGGTGAGGTCCGGGTGGAACAGCAGGTCGGCATCGCCGGGCATGGCGAGCCCGCGCCCGGCCAGATATCGCTCGGCCGGCGTGCCAGCGAGCGGGACGGCCTCCTTGAGGATATGGGCGATCTCGGCGGAGGCGTCACGCTTGCCGCGTGCGGCTGGCGGTGGTGCCTGCCGGGGTGGGCTGCTGGGCGTCCAGCCCGTCATATCGGCGGCATGGGCAAAGAGCGCGCGATCGCTGAGACCGGTGCCGTGAGCGAGCGAGGACAGTGGTCCGCCGCCCTCGCTGCCATCGAAGTCGTGCCAGTTCCCCGCATGCTCGCCGCGCAGCGTGATGACGCAGGAGCCGGAATTGCGGGGCGGCGCGCCATTGATGTTGGCCAGTCGCCACTCATCGCCCTGCCGGCGGCCGTTCGGAAACAGGCCGGGCACCCAGGCATGGGCCGTGTCGCGCAACCGCGCCACGATGGCATCGAGGTCGTAGCGGACCGGATGGGTCGCCACTGGCGCGTCGTTGAGGTCAATCATGGACACGCGCCCTCACAGGTCGTCGGCACGTCATTCAGATCCAGGAAGCTCCCCGATGCCGTATCCACGCGGTTTGCGCCGACGCCGGGGATCCGCCACGCCGGCAGTTCGCATCTACGTTCCAGCGCCCGTGCCTGATCGCGAGTGATGCTGAGTCGCGCGGCCACTTGCGCGAGTACAAGCTGGTCACCCTCGAACAAGTACCACCGCGTCACCCGCCTGTTGCGCGCCTGCACGTCCGGCAGTGCCCACCGGCAGTTGTCCGGTTCATAGTCACCATCGGGATTGATCCGATCCAAACTGTGCGCCGGACTCGAGCGCGGCCCGATATCCCGGAGGAAGACCTCGAAGTTCTGCGACCAAGCAGGACACATCGAAATGCCACGTGCCCCGTAGTTCGCGTAAGAGGCGTTGCGAGGGTTTTCGCAGCGCTTCTTCGCGGCCGACCACGCCATGTACTCCGGTGTCGGCCGGCCCCCGGCCGCGTGAGAATGCCGCGTTGCGCGCATGACCGCGAGGCAGCCGCAGCTGCGGCTTCCGCCGCTTGACGACCGCATAGCCAGAGCAAGGCTCTGAGCGAGCACCACCTTCTCGCTGCCGCACTCGCAGCGGCAGAGCCAACGCGACCGGACACGCCCCGGCCTACTCCTCGGCGCGGGTGCTGGCGCGATGATGGTCCAACGGCCGATCCGATTACCTGGCCGCAATCCTGAATGGGGAGAAGCGCGCTTTGTCATTCGACGATCACCAAGCCCCACTCGGCACGCGTGATGGCTGTATAGAGCCACCGGCTGCGGTCCTCCGCTGTGCGGCCGAGGCCATCGTCAAACACCACGACTGTGGGGAACTGGCTTCCTTGCGCCTTGTGACAGGTGATGGCGTAGCCCCAACTGCTCTCGATCAACCCGCGCATTTCCCGGTAATCTCGGGTCAGCCGCTCCCGGTCGTACCGGACGTGGTCGTCGTAATGGCCCTTGTAGAAGCGGTAGCGCCCGGAAATGGCGACGCCATCCTCGGTGGTCACGGTGGCAGAGAAGGCCAGATCGCTCTCGTGCTGGATTTCTGCCAGTGACAGGAACATGCCATTGACCAGGCCGAGGTCGTGGCGGTTCTTGAGGCAGATGAGCTTCTCGTCCTGGCCCGCCGGATAGGGTGCGGGAAAGCCCGCGGCCAGCTTGATCTGGCTGTTGAGCCAGCGCCGCGTGTCGTTGCGGCCGCAGATGACCTGCCCCCCGCGCAGCATCTGCTCGGGCCGCACGGCGTTGCGCGGCAGCTTCCAGACATGGGCATCATGCTCACCGGGTGGGATATCGATGCCCTGCCGCGCCATGGTGGCGAGGCGGATGATCGCGCTCTCGCCGGCCTGGCGGTGGATCTCGGTGAGCATGATGTCCGGCTTTGCCTCGGTGAAGGCGCCGGTTCCTTTGATCGGTGGCAGCTGGCCGGGATCGCCCAGCACCAGGATGGGCTTGCCGAAGGCCAGCAGGTCGGCGGCCATCTCGGGCCCGACCATCGATACCTCGTCGAGCACGATGAGGTCCGCGTCGCGCAGCAACGATTGCTCATTCAGCAGGAAGATCGGCTTGTGGATATCGGCCAGGCGCAACTGCAGCTTGCTGATCTGCATCTCGGCAAAGGCGCGTTCGGCCGGTCCCATGCGCTGGAGGCCACGTTGCAGATCAAAGAGCTCTCGCTCGACCCGCTCGATTTCCTCGGGCGTTGCCTCGGAGACGCGATAGATCAGCGAATGGATGGTGGAGGCGGGCGTGCCCTTGCGGGTCATTACCAGAGCGGCCTTGCCGGTGAAGGCGGCGAAGAGCACGCCACCGCCCAAGGCGTTGTCGCGCGACATCGGTACGTGGCCGATCGCCTGGATGGCATAGTTGATGACGGTGCTCTTGCCGCTGCCGGCATAGCCAAAGAGCCGGAATACCTGTTGCAGGTGCGTGCGGTGCTCGAACCAATCCACGATGGCGCGGATGGCGTCCGCCTGTTGCGGGGATGGGGTGAAGCTCATGGGTTGGCCTCCCAGCAGTGGGTTGCGTAGGGACAGAAGCGGCAGAGGTAGAAGTCGCGGTTCTGGGCGATGCGTGGTGGCAGTTCGCCAGCGTCGGCCGCGCGCAGGACCCGCACGGCCTTATCGGAAAGTTCCTGGGCGAATGCCGCTTCCAACGCGAAGAGCTCATGGTGGAGCTCCTGCGTGTCCTTGTTCACCACAGT
>CAIYOH010000063.1 GCA_903927745.1 uncultured Mycobacteriaceae bacterium | reverse complement strand
GACGGAACGCCTTAGGGCGCCATCGACCCGCTCCCATCCGCCGAGGCGGGGCAGCGCGGCGTCCACCTCGTCGTTCGACAACACGGCCATAACGCCGACCATACCCGGGGCGCGGGGGCGCGACCAGATAGCGTCTCTGGCCATGCCGACCCGGATCGTCGTCGCGGCGGCCGTGATTCGTCGCGCCAGGCTTCTGGTGGCGCAGCGCGTCCGGCCGCCGGAGCTGGCCGGCCGCTGGGAGCTGCCCGGCGGCAAGGTTGTGCCCGGCGAGACCGAATCCGCGGCGCTGGCCCGCGAACTGTCCGAGGAACTGGGCCTGGCGGTCGACGACGTCACCGTCGGCGACCGCCTCGGCGATGACGTCGCGCTGGATGCTGTGACGACGCTGCGCGCGTATCGCGTACGCCTGATTCGCGGTGAGCCGCGGGCGCACGACCACCGGGCGGTGCGCTGGCTGAGCGCCCCGGAATTGGACGACGTTGACTGGGTGCCCGCCGACCGCGGCTGGCTGGGTGATCTGCGGCGAGCGCTGCGGGAGGGGCCCTCCTAACGCGGCCCGCGGGCCACCAGTTCGCTATCCGCCGGTCGCGCTGCGACAATCACCGACGTGTCATTCCGCAACGTCGCCATCATCGCCCACGTCGACCACGGCAAAACCACCCTGGTCGATGCCATGCTGCGGCAGTCCGGCGCACTGCACGAGCGCGGTGACGTGCAGGAACGCGTCATGGACAGCGGCGACCTGGAACGGGAGAAGGGCATCACGATCCTGGCCAAGAACACCGCCGTGCACCGCCACCACCCGGACGGGACGGTGACTGTGATCAACGTCATCGACACCCCTGGGCACGCCGACTTCGGGGGCGAGGTCGAGCGGGGGCTGGCCATGGTGGATGGGGTGTTGCTGCTGGTCGACGCGTCGGAGGGGCCGCTGCCGCAGACCCGGTTCGTGCTGCGCAAGGCGCTGGCCGCCCATCTGCCCGTGATCCTCGTCGTCAACAAGACCGACCGGCCCGACGCCCGCATCGCCGAGGTCGTCGAGGCGAGCCACGACCTGTTGCTCGACGTCGCCTCCGACCTCGACGACGAAGCCGCGCAAGCCGCCGAGCACGCGCTGGGCCTGCCGACCCTGTACGCGTCGGGGCGCGCCGGGGTGGCCAGCACCACGCAGCCGGCCGACGGCCAGATCCCCGACGGCACCAACCTCGACCCGCTCTTCGAGGTGCTCCACAACTGCGTACCCGCGCCCAAGGGGGATCCCGACGCGCCCCTGCAGGCCCTGGTCACCAACCTCGACGCATCGGCGTTCCTCGGCCGGCTGGCGCTGATCCGTATCCACAACGGACGCATCCGCAAGGGTCAACAGGTGGCGTGGTTGCGCCACGACGGCACCGCCACGGCCAAGATCACCGAGCTGCTCGCCACCGAAGGCGTGGAGCGCAGCCCGACCGACGAGGCCGTCGCCGGCGATATCGTCGCCGTCGCCGGCCTGCCCGACATCATGATCGGCGACACGCTGGCCGATCTGGACAATCCTGTTGCGCTGCCCAGGATTACCGTCGACGAGCCGGCCATCTCGGTCACCATCGGCACCAACTCCTCGCCGCTGGCCGGCAAGGTCTCCGGCCACAAGCTGACCGCGCGCATGGTCCGCAATCGCCTGGATACCGAGCTCGTGGGCAACGTGTCGATCCGCGTGGTCGACATCGGCGCACCCGACGCTTGGGAGGTGCAGGGCCGCGGCGAGCTTGCGCTCGCGGTGCTGGTCGAGCAGATGCGGCGCGAGGGCTTCGAACTGACCGTGGGCAAGCCGCAGGTGGTGACAAAAACCATCGACGGCACACTATGTGAGCCCTTCGAGGCGATGACGGTCGACTGTCCGGAGGAGTACGTCGGTGCCGTCACGCAGCTGATGGCCGCCCGCAAGGGACGCATCATCGAGATGGCCAACCACACCACCGGCTGGGTGCGCATGGACTTTGTGGTTCCCAGTCGCGGCCTGATCGGCTGGCGCACAGACTTTCTCACCGATACGCGCGGCACCGGAGTCGGGCACGCCGTGTTCGACGGTTACAAGCCCTGGGCGGGGGAGATCCGCTCCCGGCACACCGGGTCGCTGGTATCCGACCGCTCCGGCACCATCACGCCGTTCGCGTTGCTCGCGCTGGCCGATCGGGGGCAGTTCTTCGTCGACCCCGGCCAGGAGACCTATGCGGGCATGGTTGTCGGAATCAACCCGCGTCCAGAGGATCTCGACATCAACGTCACCCGCGAAAAGAAGCTGACCAACATGCGGTCGTCGACCTCGGACGTCATGGAGACACTCGCCAGGCCGCTCGAGCTCGATCTGGAGCGCGCCATGGAGTTCTGCGCGACCGACGAATGCGTTGAGGTGACGCCGGAGATCGTCCGGGTCCGCAAGGTCGAACTGGACGCCACCACGCGGGCCCGCAGCCGGTCGCGGGCGAAGGCCCGGGGTTAGCGGGCGTGTCGGGCCGGGCCCGCCGGCCGTGCGCGACGGTCTGCGCGGTGGTCTCCCTCGTCGGGTTGGCGGCGGCGGCCTGCACCGTCAAACCGCCGCCGGCGCCGCAAAGCACCGAGACGCCGCACAGCACGCCGCCCATGCCGCGGGTCACCCAGATCATCGTGGGCATCGACTCGATCGGCCCCGGGTTCAATCCGCATCTGCTCTCCGATCTGTCGCCGGTGAACGCGGCGATCAGCGCGCTGGTGTTGCCCAGCGCGTTCCGGCCGGTGCCCGACCCCGCCACGCCGACGGGCTCGCGCTGGGAGATGGACCCGACGCTGCTGGTGTCCGCCGAGGTGACGAGTCAAAATCCCTACACGGTGGCCTACAAGATCCGGCCGGAGGCGCAGTGGACCGACAACGCTCCGATCGCCGCCGACGACTTCTGGTACCTGTGGCGGCAGATGGTAGGTCAGCCGGGGGTCGTTGATCCGGCCGGATACGACCTGATCACCGGGGTGCAGTCGCTCGATGGCGGCAAGCAGGCGGTGGTCACCTTTTCGCAGCCCTACCCGGCGTGGAAGGAACTGTTCAGCGACATCCTGCCCGCCCACATCGTCAAGGACGTTCCGGGCGGCTTCGCAGCCGGGCTGGCCAAGGCGATGCCGGTCACCGGCGGGCAGTTTCGGGTGGAGAGCATCGACCCGCAACGCGACGAGGTCCTGCTCGCCCGAAACGACCGGTACTGGGGGCCGCCGGCCAAGCCCGCGCAGATCCTCTTTCGTCGTGCCGGCGCACCCGCGGCGTTGGCCGATTCGGTGCGCAACGGCGACACCCAGGTGGCCCAGGTGCACGGCGGTTCGGCCGCGTTCGCCCAGCTGTCGGCCATCCCCGACGTGCGGACCGCTCGTATCGTGACGCCCCGGGTCATGCAACTCACGCTGCGGGCCAGCGTGCCCAAGCTGTCGGACAGGCGGGTCCGTCAGGCGATTTTCGGGCTTCTCGACATCGGGCTCCTCGCCTCCGTCGGCGCCGGCAGCGACAACACCTTCACGCTGGACCAAGCCCAGATCCGCTCGCCCAGCGACCCCGGCTACGAGCCCACCGCTCCACCGGCGATGAGGACTCCCGCGGCGCTGGCGCTGCTGTCGGCCGCCGGGTACACGATCGAGAGCGACGCCGTGGAGACGCCGGCACCGACAACGGCCGGGACGCCGGAAGTCATCCGCGGGCGCGTCAGCAAAAACGGCCAGCAGCTGTCACTGGCCATCGGAGTGGCGGCGAACGACCCGACGTCGGCGGCAGTGGCCAATACCGCAGCCGACCAGTTGCGCAACGTCGGTATCGCCGCGACGGTGCTGGTCCTGGACCCGGTTTCGCTCTATCGCGACGCACTCAACGATGACCGGATCGACGCTGTGGTGGGGTGGCACCAGGCCGGCGGGAACCTGGCGACGCTGCTGGCATCCCGCTACGGGTGCCCCGCGCTGCAGCCGACGCCGGTGGCTGGGACCGCCACGACGACGCCGATCCAGAGCCCGTCGGCCCCCCCGAACCAAACCCCGAACCACACCCAGACCTCCCCCAGCCGTGCGTCCGAGCCCGGCGCCCTCGTCCGGGCGCCGTCGAACCTCACGGGAATCTGCGATCACGAGATCCAGTCGACCATCGACGCCGCGCTCACCGGCGCCAAGAACATCAACGACGTGATCGCCGCGGTGGAACAGCGGCTGTGGACCATGTCCACCGTGTTGCCGATCCTGCAGGACACCACCATCGTGGCGGCCGGCCCCAGTGTGCAGAACGTGAGCCTGTCGGGCGCGGTGCCGGTCGGCATCGTCGGTGATGCCGGCCAATGGAGCAAGACCGGGTCGTAACCGCAGCCCTACGGCGTGGCGACCCTCGGCGGTATCACCGTGGCGGTATCACCGTATCGACGATGAGCGCGAGCTCGCGCCGATTCGGCGGCACCCCTGTCATCAGGAATTGCTGGTTGATCAGCGCCGGCCCGATTTTCGCGGTGAACGGCGTGATCGCGGACGGGTCGAGTTCGCCGCGTGCGACGGCTGTCCGCAGGATCGCCTCGATCATCCGCAGTCGAGGGCCCACCACCGCATCGGCGAAGATGGACCGGAACCCGGGCTCGTGCATCAGCTGGCCGACGACCTCGAATCCCGGGAAGGCGGTCTTTCCTGCCAGGATGTCGCGGTGCGAGGTGAAGAGCGTCAGCAGGCTCTCTCGTGCCGGCCGGCCAGCACG
>CAIYOH010000062.1 GCA_903927745.1 uncultured Mycobacteriaceae bacterium | reverse complement strand
CCTGGAAGTGCTCCCACGCCTGCCGGGCCAGCTGCTCGGTGAGGTCTTCGACGAACCACGATCCGCCGGCCGGGTCCAGCACGCGGCCCACGTGCGACTCCTCGAGCAGCAGCAGCTGGGTGTTGCGGGCGATGCGGCGCGCGAAGGCGGGCGACACGTCCGGCATGCCGCCGGGGATGGCGACGTCAAATGGGCGCACCAGCACGCTGTCGGCGCCGCCGACACCCGCGCCGAACGCGGCGAGCGTGCCGCGCACCATGTTCACCCACGGGTCGCGCTGGGTCATCATCGGCAACGATGTCTCCGCGTGTAGCACGGCCGCGCCGCCCGCCGGGTCGCCGACAACCTCGGCGACGCGCGCCCACAGCAGCCGTGCGGCGCGCATTTTGGCGATGGTCAGAAACTGGTCGTCGTCGGCGGCCAGCCGGAAGCTGATGCGCCGTAGCGCGTCCCCGACGGACATCCCGGCCCCGGTGAGCGCCCGCAGGTAGGCCACCGCGGCGGCGAGGCTGCCCGCCAGCTCCCATGAGGCGTTGGCGCCCCGGTTGTGGAACGCGGGCCCGTCGACCGTGATCGCCCGCACGCCGGGGTACCCGGCCACCCGGGCGGCGACGGCGACCACCTGCTCCAGCGGCGGGGCCGCGCGCCCGCTGAGCGCGGCGGTGAGCGGGTCGGCGCCCAGGTCGATCGACACGGCGGCGCGCCTGGGCGCGTCCAGCCCGTCGACCAGCGCCAGTAGCGCGTCGGCAGCCTCGGCGAAGCAGGCACCGGCGTCGAGGATCACCGGCGCCAGATCCAGGTAGACGCCCGCGAGCAGTGTCGCCAGGTCCCCAGGCTCCCCCACAGCCAGCACCAGGGCGCTCACCCCGTCGGTGAGCGCGTCGAGCACCGCGGCGTTGGCGTCGCCGGGCGTCACCGACGCGGCCGGCGGGAACGCCTCGGCGACCTTCCAGCCCATGGTGATGTCGCGCAGCGCGTCACCGCCCCGCACATACGGCCACTCACCCGGCAGCGGTGGCTCCGGCAGTTCGTCGAACGCGGTGTAGAGCGCGCGGATCGCGAACCCGTCGTAGGTCGGGGTTTCCAGCAATCGCTCGGGGCTGTCCCCCAACTCCGCAGGGTCCTTGCCGGTGCTCTTGGCCAGCACCCCGGCGACCGCGGCGCGCCAGCGCTCACGAACCTGTTCCAGGTCGGTGCGTTCGGGTACGTCAATGGACACCGATTGCTCCCTTTTTCCGGGCACCTATCGCTGATCAGGCTAAGCGATGCGGGCGTCGGCGAAAACAGCACCGGAGCCGGGCCGATGGGCAAACGCCAGCGCCGGGCAACGGAGTATTCACCTTGATTCACCTCAGGGCCCGTAACCTTATGCACCGTGACGGCTCCCGCGACCAGCAGAATCGTCGCGACCCTGCGTGACGTCGGGGCTGCGGTCGGCGCTGCGGCACGCCTGGTGGCGCGGCCGCGGACGGCCGCCGCAGTGGCCGGGATCACAGCCCTTGTGGCGATGGCGACCTGGCTTCCGCTGCCCTCCCCGGTGCAACTGCGCGACTGGGCCCACTCGGTAGGCCCCTGGTTCCCGCTCGCGTTTTTCCTGGCGCATGTCGTCGCCACGGTGGTACCCGTGCCACGCACGGCGTTCACCCTGGCCGCCGGCCTGCTGTTCGGGCCCGCCCTGGGGGTCGCGATTGCGGTGCTCGCCAGCACCGCCAGCGCGATCATCGCGATGCTGCTGGTGCGCGCGGCCGGGTGGCGGCTCAACCGCCTGGTTCGCCACCGGTCGGTGGAGACGGTCGACGAGCGCCTGCGCCAGCGCGGCTGGATCGCCGTCCTGTCGCTGCGCCTGATCCCCGTCGTGCCGTTCTCGGCGATCAACTACGCCGCCGGCGCGTCGACCGTGCGCTGGCTGCCCTTTTCGCTGGCCACCCTGGT
>CAIYOH010000061.1 GCA_903927745.1 uncultured Mycobacteriaceae bacterium | reverse complement strand
TGGATTTGCCGCAGTACGTGCCGATCTCAACTCCGACGCCGCCGTCCAGGTAGCGCACCGCGGCGTCGTACAGCGCCCGCCCCTCGTCGGCCGGCATGAAGCCCGGCACCTGCGCAGCGAGCGCGAACAGGCGTTCGACCTCGGTTGTCTCGGTCGAGGGGGTCTCGGTCGAGGGGGTCTCGGTCGAGGGTGTGACGATGCGGCTCACACGGGTTAACCTACCGTGGTGGCGAGCGGCCGGGTCCCGACCTACCATCGGGCTGTGTGTGCCCGCAACCTCGCTGATATCGGTCTGAGGGTGGCCATCGCAGGGGCCAGTGTTACCGCCGTGCTTGCACTGCCCGTCATGGCGCCGTCCTCCGGCATACCCACCGCCTCCGCGAGTTGCCCACAGGTCCAGGTGGTCTTCGCCCGCGGTCGACTCGAGCAGCCCGGCTTGGGTGTGCTCGGCAATGCGTTCGTCTCTGCGCTGCAGTCGAAGGTGCCCAACAAGGACATCACCGCCTACGCCGTGCGCTACCCCGCCGACACGCAGGTCGATGTCGGCGCCAATGACATGAGCCACCACGTCCAGGACATGGTCAACAACTGCCCCGACACCCGATTGGTGCTAGGTGGCTACTCGCTGGGCGCGGCGGTGACCGACGTGGTGATCGCGGCACCCATCAGTGCGTTCGGGTTCGACAGCCCCCTGCCGCCGGGCACCGGTCAGCACATCGCTGCCGTCGCGTTGTTCGGTAACGGCAGCCAATGGGCAGGTCCGATCACGAACTTCGCCTCGGCCTACAGCGGCAGGACCATCGAGTTGTGCCACGGCGACGACCCAGTCTGCACCCCGGCCGACCCGCACACCTGGCAGGACAACTGGTCCCAACATGCCGCCAACGCCTACATCCAGTCGGGCATGGTCAACCAGGCCGCCGATTTCGTCGCCGCGACGTTGTAGTCAACCCCCGACGGTGAGTTCGGTCAGGCCGGCGTGTCGTTACTGGTGAGCACCGTGAAGTTGTGGGCGCGACGGGTCGCGCTACGACCGGATACGGAGCGAATGACGCGAAGCCGGGACGAGGGGTGTCGGCGCATCGACGCGCCGCGCTCCCGCGCCTGAAGTTGCGCCGCGATCCACAGTGGGTGGGATCGAAGCACAATCACGGTTGCCCCCGACGAATTCCCCACGAGCGTCTCCTCCCAGGTGCGACCTGCACAGGTCGTCATTCCAGAATGCCTGTCGGTTTCTAAGAGCAACCATGGCCAACGATGAGAATTCGCCATGAATTTGGTCGGAACGCCTCCGACACGTGACGGCGACACCCGCCGGCGACACGTGACGGCGACACCCGCCGGCGCTGGACCTTTAATCAGCCGAAACCGTCACTACGGCTGTTATCGTCGTGGTCTTATGCCGGAGATGGACCGCCGCCGCATGATCCTGACGACCGGGATCGGCGTGCTGGCAGCCGGGTTCACCGCACCGGAAGGCCGGGCCCTGCCGGGCTGGGTGCCGCCGCCGGCCGCCCCCAGCGGGACGAATGGGACATATGCCTTCCACGACGAGTTCGACGGCCCGGCGGGCTCGGCCCCCGACGCGTCGAAATGGACGGTGGCGACGGCACGCGAACAGATCAAGGACCCGACCTACTGGGAGCAGCCCGAGCACATCGGCCAATACCGCGACGACCGTCAGAACGTCTTCGTCGACGGCAAGTCCAACCTGGTGCTGCGCGCCGCCAGGGATGGGGGGGCCGGCGGCACCTTCTACAGCGGCAAGGTGCACAGCGTCTGGCGGGGCGGAGTCGGGCACACCTGGGAGGCCCGGGTCAAACTGGACTGCCTGACCGCGGGGTGTTGGCCCGCGTTCTGGATGGGCAACGAAGACCAGGGCGAGATCGATGCCCTCGAGTGGTACGGCAACGGCAACTGGCCGTCGGCCACCACCGTGCACGCGAAAGCGAACGGCGGCGAGTGGAAGACCCACGAGATCGCGGTGGACAGCGCCTGGCATACCTGGCGGTGCCAGTGGGACACCGACGGCATCCGGTTCTGGAAGGACTACGCCGACGGCGCCCAACCGTACTTCGACGTGCCGGCGAGTGCGTTGCCCGATTGGCCGTTCAACGCTCCCGGCTACACGGTGTACACGGTCATAAACCTCGCGGTCGCGGGGTCCGGAGGAGGCGACCCGGGCGGCGGAACCTACCCGGCGCAGATGCTGGTCGACTACCTCCGCGTGTGGTAGCGCTGTGCTGATCCCCCAGGTGACCGGTCAGCGCGTGAGGAGTGCGACCGCGCTCCATTCCAGGGTTCCCGGCCGTCGCGGGTCGGGGGCCGACAGCCAGGTTCGCGGGCGCATCGTCCAGGGCAGGCGGCGCATGCGGTGGGCGGCAAGGTAGAGGGTTTCCGCCTCCAAAACGCGCCAGCCGAGGTCCTCGAAAAACGCCAGCCCGTTGTCGGGTGCGAACCTGAACGGCGCGGTCTGCATCAAGTCGGTCATCGACTTGTTCAGGTTGCGCTTCAGGCCCGGGCCGACGAAGTCCAGCATCCACCAGGCAATCTGGGGTCGCGTGAAGGCGTCCGAGAGCGTCACCACGTCCCGGTCGCCGAGATACATCACCAGGCCCTCGGTCAGCACGAGCGCCTTGGTTGCGCCGTCCAGGGCCGCATCGAGGAAGGCATTCAGGGCGACCGGTTCGGCCAGGTCGACGGCGGTCCGCGTCAACCGGCAGCGCGGCTCCTCCGTGGCGAGCAGTTGCGTCTTCTCGGCGAGCAGATCCGGCAGGTCGGCTTCCACCCAGGTGAAATCGGCCGGCAGGTCCAGGCGGTAGGGCCGGGTGTCCAGGCCGGCGGCCAAGTTGAGGACCCGGTCGCAGCCGTCGGCGATCGCGTCGGCGATGGCGTCGTCGATGAGCTTGGTGCGTGCGATCAGCCACCAGCCGTTGCGGCCGTTGCGGGGCCCCCTGGCGGCGATCGCCCGGCCCTGGTCACCGGCGAGGAGCGCGGCGAAGGGGTCCCGGAACAGCGCGTCCGGACGGGCTGTCTCGGTGGCCCGGTGCATCGCGGTCCACCGCGCCGTATCGGACACATGGGTGATGGGCGTGCCGGTGTCTGCCATAGGTGCGTTATAGCACCCAGGACGCGCCGCGCCTTTGGCGGTACGGTGCGCAGATGACCGAAACATACCGCCGCTTCCTTCTCCGCGAACGACCCACCGGCCGCATCGGGCCGGACACCTTCGAGCTGAGCGAGGAGGCCCTCCCGGAACTCGCCGACGGCGAGGCGCTGGCTCGCATCGACTGGATCTCCCTCGATCCGACCAACCGCATGTGGATCAACGACATCCCGACGTATCTGCCCCCGGTCGGTATCGGCGAGGTCATGCGTGCCGGCGGACTGGGCGAGGTGGTGGCGTCGAGGAACCCCAACCTCCCGGTCGGGCAGACCGTGCAGGGCCTTGTGGGCTGGCAGGAGTACGCGGTCTTGTCGGCCACGTCGCTGGTGATGCCCGTGGACCTCGCCCCGGGCGTCGCGCCGAGCGCCTACCTGGGCGTGCTCGGCACGACCGGGCTCACCGCGTGGGTCGGCATCCGCGACATCGGCAAACCGCAGCCGGGCGAGACGGTCGTCGTCTCCGCCGCCGCGGGCGCGGTCGGCTCGGTTGCCGGCCAGCTCGCCAAGGCCGCCGGCGCCCGGGTCGTCGGGATCGCCGGCGGGCCGGAGAAGTGCGCGCTGCTCACCGAGCAACTGGGCTTCGACGCGGCCGTCGACCACCGCGCCGGCGATTGGGCACGCCAACTCGCGGCGGCGACGCCCAATGGCATCGACGTCGACTTCGAGAACGTCGGAGGCGATCTGATGGACGCGGTGTTCGCCCGGCTGAACCTCGGTGCCCGGGTGGCGCTGTGCGGGTTGATCTCGGGCTACAACGCCGTCGATCTCCCGCCGGGCCCGCGGGCGTTCGGCAACCTGCTGATCCAGCGGGTCACATTGCAGGGCTTCATCGTTCTGGACCATCTCGGTCGGGCGCAGGAGGCCTCCGACGATATTGCCGGCTTGATGGCGCAGGGCAAACTGACGCCGCTGGAGACCGTCGTCGAGGGCTTCGAGCAGCTGCCGACGGCGATCAACATGCTGTTCGACGGCAAGAACGTCGGCAAGCTGGTGGTCAAACTCGGCTGATCGTCAGCCGAACTCGAGCAGCGTGTAGGCGCCGCGGAAGTCCTTCGTGGGCCCGAATTCCCAGAATGCGGGGTACAGGGTGGAGAAGAACGCGCCCCGGCCCCGGGGCATCGGGACGTCGTGGACCGCGCGCACACCGGGCATGGTGTGCGCCAGGTCCGCCAGTTGCCGGGGCGAGAGGCTGAACGGCATAGGCGGTAAGCGGTAGTGCTTCGATGCGCGTAGCCCCGTGCGGCCGGCGACTCTTTTCACGATGGTGGGCGGGAGGTCGAAGAACATCTGCCCACCGGGAAATCGCTTGGCGCACGCAGCGATCAGTTCCATCGCCTCGGGCGGCTGCAGGTACATCAGCAGACCCTCCGCGGTGATGAACACACCTTTGCCGGTCTCATGGTCGGCCTCGACCCGGTCGATCCAGCTGTAGTCGAGCGCCGACTGCGCCAGGCTGGTGATCCGCGCCGAGTGTGGCAGCAGGCGTTGCCGCAGTTCGATGA
>CAIYOH010000060.1 GCA_903927745.1 uncultured Mycobacteriaceae bacterium | reverse complement strand
GACGTCCGGGAGCGCTCGACGGCGGTGGCCATGCACATGCTGCGACGGCTGCTCAGCGACGCGTAACGTCGAGCGGCCGCTCGTGATCACCCCGAGTCGGCGGGCAGCATGGCGCTTTCCGCGGTGCCGAAACGAATCCCCGTCGCTTCTTTGCCGATGAATGTCAGCACGATCACGGCGGTCAAGACCGGAAGGATCGTCGCGGCCAGCGCGAACGGATAACCGTACGACTCCGCCAGCCGCTCCTGGATGGGTAAGTTGAAAGCCGCCAGGAGGTTTCCCAATTGGTAGGTCACGCCGGGATAGAAGCCACGGATCGCGTCCGGTGACATCTCGGTCAGATGCGCCGGAATCACCCCCCACGCGCCCTGCACGCAGACCTGCATCAAAAACGAGCCCAGGCACAGCATCCCTGCGGTGTGCGAGAAGGCGAACACAGGAACGATCGGCAGGGCCAGAACCGCGCAGAAGATGACGGTGTGGCGGCGGCCGAACCGCTGGGAGACCGTGCCGAAGAACAGCCCACCGAGAATGGCCCCGACGTTGTAGACCACAACGATCAACTTGACCGTCACGCTCGACAGTCCGGCGCCCTGATGCGCCGTGCTGCTCAGAAAGGTCGGGTAGACGTCCTGAGTGCCGTGGCTCATCCAGTTGAAGGCGGTCATCAGCAAGACGAGGTACACGAACCGGCGGACGACCGCCGAGTTCCGCAGCACGTCCCGGATCCGTGTGCTGGTGAGCTGCATCCGGTCCTGGGCGGCCTCCCAGACTTCGGATTCCTGCACCCGGTACCTAATGATCAGGCTGATCAGCGCCGGGATGACGCTCAGGCCGAACAGCCAGCGCCACGACAGGTGCAGCCAGTCCATCACGATCAGCGCGGCGACACTCGCCAGCAGATACCCGAACGCATAACCCTCCTGCAGCAGCCCGGAGAAAAACCCGCGTCGCTCGACGGGCACCTTCTCCATGGCCAACGCTGCACCCAGGCCCCACTCGCCGCCCATCCCGATGCCGTAGAGGAGGCGCAGTATCACCAGCACGGTGAAATTCGGCGCGAACGCGCACAGGAAGCCGACCGTGGAATAGAAGATCACGTCCACCATCAGCGGGAGCCGCCGCCCGACGCGGTCGGCCCACAGCCCGAAGATCAGCGCGCCGATGGGGCGCATCACCAGGGTGGCCGTCGTGACGAATGCGACCTCAGCTTTGCTGTGGTGAAACGTCCTCGCGATGTCGGCGTACACCAGGACCACGATGAAGTAGTCAAAGGCATCCATCGTCCAGCCCAGCAATGCGGCGACAAAGGAGTTTCGCTGATCGGGGGTGAGTCGCTGTGTAGTCACGTCAGTATCGTGGCGCACCGGCCACACTGGCGCGACACCAGGGATGGCTGGCAGGATCTTGGGACATGGTTGCTTTTCTGTTTCGGGCGGGGCTGACGGGACTGGCGCTGTGGGTGGTCACCCTCGTCGTGCACGGGATGAGCTTCGTGGGCGGCACGACGAGGATCGAGCGCATCGGCATCATTTTCGCGGTCGCGGTGGTGTTCGGGCTTGTCAACGCCTTTGTCAAACCGGTTGTGAAGTTCTTATCGTTCCCGCTGTACGTCGTGACGCTGGGCCTGTTCCACGTCGTCGTCAACGCGTTGATGCTGTGGATCACCGCCAGGATTACCGAACACACCACGCACTGGGGCCTGCAGATCGACCACTTCTGGTGGACGGCCATCTGGGCCGCGATCGCGCTGTCGGTCGTCAGCTGGGCGCTCTCACTGGTCGTGCGCGACGCCGGACTGACAACCGGCTAGCGGCGGATCACTGGTGGGGACCCGGTTGACCCGGTTGTGCATTCCCGCCCAGCAGACCGTTGAGAATGCCGAGGGTGGCCCCGACGCCTCCGGGCGAGGCCGTGGGGGGCAGGGACGCGTCGGGCGTCAGCTGCCAGGGCTGGCAACCCGACGTCTTGAACGCCTTGTCCGTCGCCTCGATCAGCACGACCTGCGCTCTCTTACTCAGGGAATTGTCGACGAGGGCGCCGTCGGGGGAACTCGTGCGCTTCCAATAGCACGTGCCGCTGCCCACCGGTCCCGGGGAGGAGTAGATGCCGGGCACGATGTCGGTGCCCACCGCGTAGGTGCCGTCCTTGTCCATGCTCGTCTTCGGTGGGCCCGACGGTGCCTGGGAGGCCGCGGCCGACGGTGACGCCGATGCCGACGGCGAATCCCACCAGGACGACGCAGACGACGAAGACGACGACGACGACGTAGACGACGTAGACGAAGACGACGACGTAGACGCAGACGTAGACGGCGGCAGTGATGACGGCGGCGACGAAGAAGAGGTCGGCGAGGCGGACGACGTCGGCGTGGGGTCCGGGTCGGCTCCGGCGACACTGGGCGAGCCCGCGACGATCAGCCCCGTGGCAGCGAACCACGCCGCGGCGCGTGCCGACCGAGAACTCATAACGGCCAGCCTACCGGTTCTGGGCTCAGCGGATCAGCCTTCTCCCCAGCTGTCCCAGAACGTGACGGACTCAGCGGGCGGCCGCGCGGCTGGCCGGAAGTCCGTGCCGATCGTGTACGCCACCGGGAACAGTGCGGCCTGCGTGGCCGTCGGCGGGATGCCGAGCAGCTCGGCCACCTCGCGTTCCTTGGCCAGATGCAGCGTCGTCCAGACCGATCCCAGGCCGCGCGAGCGCAGGGCGAGCAGAAAGCTCCACCCCGCAGGGATGATGGAAGCCCACGCCGACGCGGCCGTCACCAGGGTGCTCCCGTCGAAGCGACGGTCCAGGCATGGGATGACGTGCACGGGGACCCGGGCCAACGTCTCGGTCAAGCCCAGCGCGCCGGCGTAGACCCGTTGGGTTTGCGGGTCGGAGGCGGTGTCGGCGGCGCGAGCCAGGTACTGCGCACCGACGCTGCGATAGATCTCGGCGATGGCGGCACGCTTGTCGGCGTCGGTGACGACCAGCCAGCGCCAGTCCTGGGCGTTGCTCGCCGTCGGCGCCTGCATCGCGAGCCGGATGCACTCGAGGATCACCTCGCGACCGACCGGCCGTTCCAGGTCGAGGCGCTTTCGCACCGCCCGGGTGGTGGTGAGCAGTTCGTCGACCGACGCGATGTCCATGCTGTCCTTCCGCCGCATGCTCACAAATCGATTGCGCAGGACTGATCCACACCCAGCACCGTCAGGGAGCGCCCAAGACCGAGAAAGACGGCGACACACAGCGTCAGATCCAGGATCTCCTCGTCGGAGAACAACTGCCGCAGTCGTTCGAAGAAAGCGTCGTCCATCGACACGTGGTCGGTCGCGAAACGTTCGGCGTATTCAATGGCCAGTCGCTGGCGCGGCGTGTATCCGGGGTAGGTGGCGTATGCGGCGACGTTATCGTAAAGCTCCGAGGGCACCCCGGCATCGAGTACCGACTGGGCACGAAATCCCGAACATGCGACGCAGTCGTTGATCTGGGCGATTCGCATCCTGGCCAGCTCCCGCTCGTCCGGCGGAAGGATACTTTGCTGGTAGGCGCCGCGGATCATCCGTTCGACCATGTCACCGAGTTGCGGCCGTAGCGTCCAGATCATGGCGGCTTCGCCGCCTGGGCCGTCCGGCACGTCGAGTCGGGCCATGCGTGAACTCCTCCCAGAGAAGACCATTACCGGGTAGAGGTAACCAGACGCCGAACTCCGTTGTCCAGGCCGACCGCCCCGCCTCATTACGCAGCTGTGCGGCGCGATGGGAATTGCGGCCGCACAAGGCGATAGGTCCGGGTGCGAAAGGTGTCGTCTCCGCTGGCCCCGATGACTCGCTACCGTGCTCGTGGCCAAACCGCGCCGATGATCACGGCGATCATCGCCGAAGGCTGCCCGAGTGCAGGGACGGGTCGGCGACAGGTCACCACCCCGCCTGCCAACACCGATGCCAGCGCCGCCATGGACGTCGTCACCGGCACATCGGGTGTGCCCAGGATCGTCAGGCCCTGCGGCTCTGCACCTTCAGCACCCGCCGGCGTAGGCCCTTGGTGGCGGTGTCCACGATAACTTTCGCCCCCTGCTTCACGAAGAACCCCGGCACCGGCATCACCAGATCGACGGCGAATTCGAATCGGACGCGCATGGAATCACCGACGGGGGTCAGCGTGTACCGGCCGTCCTGGGTGCGCTGCTGGGTGGCGCTTTCCAGCGTCCAGCTGACACCGTCCGCGTGGGACGTGTAGCGAAGCACCTGTTCCTCGCTGAAGCCGATGACCTTGACCACCTCCCGGGACCTGCTCGGCCGGCCCTGGTCATCCCGGTCGAGGATCTGCACCGTGTCGTGAACCGGGGACCAGTCGGGCAGCGATTCCAGGTCGAGCAAGACGTCCATGACCTCGGCAGGTGACGCCTTGATGAGGATGTCGCGGGACGCGGCGGCGGCCATAGCCGGACTATAGCGCCCGTAGCGCCCGGCACCACTAGCGTGAGTCCCGTGCACAGTGACTGGGAACCGCTGGCCGAGGGCGTGCAACGCTGCCGGCTGCCGTTCTGCGACGTGACGGTCGGGCTGGTGTGGGGGCCGGCCGGCGTGCTGCTCATCGACACCGGTACGACGCTGGTCGAGGCCGCGGCCATCGACGCCGACGTCCGCCGGATCGCGGGACGCCCGGTGACGCACCTGGTGCTGACGCACGCGCACTTCGATCATGTCCTCGGTT
Source organism: uncultured Mycobacteriaceae bacterium (assembly GCA_903927745.1). GTDB lineage: Bacteria > Actinomycetota > Actinomycetes > Mycobacteriales > Mycobacteriaceae > Mycobacterium. The sequence goes on along the minus strand of CAIYOH010000060.1, from coordinate 20,182 downwards.
CGTCGATGTTCGCCGGCGCCGACGTGTACTGCGCGCCCGGGGTCGTCGACCAGATCGCGGCACCCGAGCGGCTTCGCGCCGACGCGATTGCCCACGGCGCCGACGCCACTGAGGTCGACCACGCGATTGCGGCCCTGCGCGCCCCTCGAAACGCCACACACGAGGTCGTCACCGAAGCCGTCATCGACCTGGGCGACCGCGCCGTCACAGTAGCCCACCTGGGCCGCGGCCACACGGCATCGGACCTGGTCGTGCTGGCGCCCGGGGTGGGCGGCGGCGATTCCGTCGTGGTGTTCACCGGCGATCTCGTCGAGGAATCCGCCGACCCGGCGATCGACGCCGACTCCGACGTGGCGGCCTGGCCGGCGACCCTCGACCGGTTGCTGGAGGTCGGCGGTGCGGGCGCTATCTACGTGCCGGGCCACGGCAGCGTCGTCGACGCCGCATTCGTCCACCGGCAGCGGGATTGGTTGCGAGCGCGCACCCCTCTAGACTCACGGTCAGCGGACTCGTCCGAAGAAGGAGCGTAAGGCCATGGCCATCATCGACACCGACACCGAGGTCCTGTCGTCATTCGACGACGACGTCGCCGCCACGGAGCGGTACTTCGGCGGCCCCCGATTTGACGGCATCACCCGCCTCTATACGGCCCAGCAGGTAGTCGAGCAGCGCGGCACCATTGCCACCGACTACACCGTCGCGCGCGACGCGGCGGACGCGTTCCACCTGCGGCTGCGCGAGCTGTTCGCGGCGAAGACGAGCATCACGACGTTCGGCCCGTATTCGCCCGGGCAGGCCGTCGCCATGAAACGGATGGGGATCGAGGGGATCTACCTGGGCGGTTGGGCGACCTCGGCCAAGGGATCCACCACTGAGGACCCCGGCCCCGACCTCGCCAGCTACCCCCTCAGCCAGGTTCCCGACGACGCCGCGGTGCTGGTGCGCGCCCTGCTCACCGCCGACCGCAACCAGCACTACCAGCGTTTGCACATGAGCGAGCAACAACGCGCAACCACTCCGGCGTACGACTACCGGCCGTTCATCATCGCCGACGCCGACACCGGGCACGGCGGAGACCCGCACGTGCGCAACCTGATTCGCCGTTTCGTCGAGGTCGGAGTCCCGGGTTATCACATCGAGGATCAGCGCCCCGGCACCAAGAAGTGCGGCCACCAGGGCGGCAAGGTGCTTGTGCCGTCGGACGAACAGATCAAGCGTCTCAACGCCGCCCGTTTCCAGCTGGACGTGATGCGGGTGCCCGGCATCATCGTCGCACGCACCGACGCCGAGGCGGCCAACCTGATCGACAGCCGGGCCGACGAGCGCGACCAGCCTTTCCTCCTCGGCGCCACCAACCTCAGCATTCCGTCCTACAAGGCCTGCTTCTTGTCGCTGGTCCGGCGTTTCCACGAGTTGGGCGTCAAGGAACTCAACGGTCACCTGCTCTACGCCCTCTCCGACGCGCAGTACGCCGCCGCCACGGCATGGCTTGAGCGCCAAGGCATCCAGTCCCTGATCTCCGACGCCGTCCAGGAGCTGCGGGAGGACGGGCCGCATTCGATCGACGGCCTGTTCGACCAGGTCGAGTCCCGATTCGTGGCAGCCTGGGAGGACGACGCCGGTCTGATGACGTACGCCGACGCGGTAGCCGAGATGCTCGCGTTCGGCGAGAGCGAGGGCGAGCCGGTCGGCATGGGCGCCGATGAGTGGCGACGGTTCGCCGGGCGAGCCTCGCTCTACGACGCCCGCGAGAAGGCCAAGGAGTTGGACCTCAATCCGGGGTGGGACTGCGAGTTGGCGAAGACGCCCGAGGGCTACTACCAGATCCGCGGCGGCATTCCCTATGCGATCGCGAAATCGCTGGCCGCGGCGCCGTTCGCCGACATCCTCTGGATGGAGACCAAGACTGCGGACCTCGCCGAGGCCCGGCAGTTCGCCGAGGCCATCCACGCCCGGTTCCCCGAACAGATGCTGGCCTACAACCTCTCGCCCTCCTTCAACTGGGACACCACCGGCATGACCGACGAGGAGATGCGGCGCTTCCCCGAGGAACTCGGCAAGATGGGCTTCGTCTTCAACTTCATCACCTACGGCGGACACCAGATCGACGGTGTCGCCTCCGAGGAGTTCGCGACGGCACTGCGTCAGGACGGCATGCTGGCGCTGGCCCGCCTGCAGCGCAAGATGCGCCTCGTCGAGTCGCCCTACCGCACACCACAAACCCTGGTGGGTGGTCCGCGCAGCGACGCCGCTCTGGCCGCCACGTCGGGCCGCACCGCCACCACCAAAGCCATGGGCAAGGGCTCGACCCAACATCAGCACCTCGTGCAGACCGAGGTGCCCAAGAAGCTGCTGGAAGAGTGGCTGGCCCTGTGGAGCGAGCACTACCACCTCGGCGAGAAGCTTCGCGTCCAGTTGCGCCCGCGCCGGGCCGGGTCGGAGGTGCTGGTACTCGGGATCTACGGCAAGGATGACGAACAACTCGCCAACGTCGTCTTCGACCCGATCCTGGACCGCCACGGCCGCAGCATCATCACGGTACGCGACCAGAACACGTTCGCCGAAAAGCTGCGCCAAAAACGGCTGATGACACTGGTCCACGTGTGGCTCGTGCATCGCTTCAAAGCCGACGCGGTCTACTACGTCACCCCCACCGAGGACAACTTGTATCAGACCGCGAAGATGAAATCGCACGGCGTCTTCAGCGAGGTCAACCAGGAGGTGGGCGAGATCATCGTCGCCGAGGTCAACCACCCCCGTATCGACGAGTTCCTCAAGCCCGACCGAGTTGCGCTGCGGAAGCTGATCACCAAAGAGGACTAGCGGCCAGCCCGCACGAGAGCCGGCTCATATGAGGGGATGCTGATGGCGAAATTGAGGTTCGGGTACTTCATCGCACCGTTCCACCGGCCGGGTACGAACCCAACCCTCGCGCTGCAGCGAGACCTGGAATTCATCGAATATCTCGATGCGCTCGGTTTTGACGAAGTGTGGATGGGGGAGCACCATTCCGCCGGGAGCGAGATCATCAGCTCACCCGAAATTTTCATCGCTGCCGCCGCGCAGCGCGCCACGCGGATCCGCTTCGCAACCGGGGTTATTTCGCTCTCGTACCACAACCCGCTCTGGGTCGCCGACCGGTTGATGCTCCTGGATCACCTCACCCACGGCCGGGTGATCGGCGGGGTGGGTCCGGGCTCGCTGCCCACCGACTCCGCGATGATCGGACTGACACCCACCGACACACGCGAGCTGCTCGAAACCAATCTCGACATTGTCGTCCGCCTGCTGGCCGGGGAAACCGTGTCCGCGAAAACCCCGACCCACCAACTGGAGAACGCCCGCCTGCAACTCGCGCCGTACTCGGACACCATCCCGTTGGCGGTCGCCGCGGTCGCCTCGCCCACCGGGGCGCGGCTGGCCGGCAAGCACGGCATCGGCCTGCTGTCGATCGGGGCGACGCTGACCGTCGAGGGCTTCAACGCCCTGTCCTACCACTGGGACATCGTCGAGGAGCGGGCGGCGGCGTTCGGTAACCAGGTCGATCGCACGAACTGGAGCCTTGTCGGGCTGTTCCATGTGGCCGAGACCGAGAAGCAGGCCCGCGAGGAGGTGCGGTTCGGCATCGAGCCGTGGTTCCGCTACTTCCAGCAGGTAGCCGCGTTCCCGCAGATGGCCATGCCGGGCGACCAGATCGACGAGATGATCGACGTCATCAACAACAACGGAACGGGTGTCATCGGCACGCCGGAACAGGCGCGCGCCCAAGTAGAGCGCCTCTGGGACCAGTCCGGCGGGTTCGGCGGCATGCTGCAGATGGGACACGAGTGGGCCAACCCGGCCGCCACCAGGCGATCAGCCGAACTGTTCGCCGCCGAGGTCATACCGCACTTCCAGGGCCAGGCCCAGCCGACGTTGGACGCGGCGAGGCGAGCCGGCGACGCGCGCGAGGCCTTGGCGCAGACACAGCTTGACGCCGTGGCGCACATGACCAAGAAGTATCAGGACGAGATCGCCTCAGCCTGAGACCAGCGGCCGGCCGGGCGCGGGCAGTTCAAACTGCGCCAGACTCTCCAGTACCACGGTGGCTCTCGAGAGATCCTGGTCGGCGGAATAGAGACTCGGCGTGGCCACCACGGCAAGGCCCGCGCCGATCGCGGACTCCACCCCATTCCAGGTGTCCTCGAAGGCAAGGCATCTGCTGGCCGGCAGGCCGAGCCGAGAAAGTGCGGTCTGATACACCTCGGGGTCGGGTTTGAGCGCAGTGACGTCCTCGCCGCACACCACCGCGTCAAAGCCGTCGAGGCCCAGATCGCTGGGAAAGCGTTGCGCGAGACCCTCCAGGTTGCTGCGACTCGTGGTGGTGGCGATGGCAAGGCGCAGCTTGGCACGTCGCGCATCGCGCAACAGGTCGGCGACCCCCGGTCTCAACTCGATCGGCGCCTCCATCAGTACCGCGGCGTAGTGGGAGTTCTTCTCCCGATGCAGGCACGGGACCAGTTCCGCGATGTGCGACTCGGTGAGGTCGGTCGACCCCACGAGGAAGTGCTCGATGCGCCGCCGGCCGCCGGTGATCAGCAGCAGGCTGCGATAGAGCGTTTGATCCCAGCGAAATGACAGGCCCTGTCCCGCGAAGGCGCGGTTGAATGCCTCGCGATGCAGTTCCTCAGTCTCAGCCAGCGTGCCGTCTACGTCGAATATCAGCGCGGCAAGAGGGATATCAGCCATGCCTCCGCCACGCTTCCACCGCGTCGGCGAGGCCGAGCAGGCTGTCGATCACGACGTCGGGCTCAAGGTCCTCGATGGGTTCGCTGCAGTAGCCGCCACGCACCGCGACCGAGAACACGCCGGCGGCGCGCGCCGAGGCCATATCGGCCTCGCTATCGCCGACCATGAGTGCATCGGCCGGCCCGACACCGACGAACGATATCGCATGCAGCAGCATGTCCGGCTCCGGCTTGGGCGCCAGATCGGACAGACCCTCCTGATCTCCGAGGATGATGCTGAAGCGGTCAGACAATCCGAAGTGGTCCAGCACGGTCGCGGCGGCCGACTGCAGTTTGTTGGTCACCAACGCCACCGCACAGTCGGCGGCGGCTAGCGTATCCAGGCATTCGACGACTCCGGGCAGCAGCGTGGTGCGCCCGGTGAGATGGCGCGGATAGATCTCACGCATGCGGCCGACAACAATCTCGAACTCGGCAGGACTGGGCACCCTGCCCCGGGCTGCCAGGGCGCGGCGCACCAGCACCCGCAGGCCGTGTCCGACCATCGCGCGGACGTCAGCCTCAGCAAATGGCTCAAGTCCTTCGGTGGCCATCAGTTCGGCCACCGCCAGGGTGATATCGGGCACCGAGTCGATCAATGTCCCGTCTAAGTCGAACAGAACAACCCGCGGCCAGGCGGTGGGAGTCTGATGACTCCGTCCCTGCCCCGGCGATGCGACGGCCTCGGGGCTCAGGGTGTACCGGCCCGGTCGGAATCGAGCCCACCGGAGAACACCCGGCTGCGCCGGATGTCATCGCCGCTGATGCGTGAAAGCTCGTCAATGCCGATGGGCGGCGCTGTGTCGCTGAACAGCCGATTGGCTTGACGCATCCGGGCCCGGTCGAGGGCATTGCGGATCGAGCGGGCGTTGGCGAAATGCGGCTGTTCGCGACGCAAGGCGATGTATTCGACCATCGCCGCCCGCGCGTCGGTGTCGAAACCATAATTCTGTTCGGCCAGCATCGACTCCGCGATCGCCAGCAACTCCTCATCCGCGTAATCGGGAAAGTCGATGTGGTGGGCGATACGTGAACGAAACCCGGGATTTGACTGAAAGAACTTGTCCATTCGGTCGGCATAGCCGGCGAGGATCACGACAAGGTCGTCACGCTGGTTTTCCATCACCTGCAGCAGGATCTCGATCGCCTCCTGCCCGTAGTCGCGTTCGTTGTCGGGGCGGTACAGGTAGTAGGCCTCGTCGATGAACAGCACCCCGCCCATCGCCTTCTTCAGGACTTCCTTCGTCTTGGGCGCGGTGTGGCCGATGTACTGGCCGACGAGGTCATCTCGGGTGACGGCAACCAGGTGGCCTTTGCGGACATAGCCGAGCTTGAACAGGATGTCCGCCATCCGCATGGCGACCGTGGTTTTGCCGGTCCCCGGATTGCCGGAGAAGCTCATGTGCAGTGTCGGCGTCGTCTGCGTCAGACCGAGTCGTTGACGCGCACGGTCCACGATCAACAGCGCCGCTGTCTCGCGGATGCGTTGTTTGACCGGCTTGAGGCCGACGAGTTCACGATCCAATTGGTCGAGCACCTCGGCAACACCGGAGTCCCGGAAATCCGCGGCCAAGTCGACGATCGTCGACGCGGCCCCTCCTGTCTCGCCTTCGGCCATCAGTATTCGGTGGTCATGGTGATGTTCACTGTTCGGCCGGCGACCTCGGTGCGGGTCATCGTGAACGTCGGTTCGACGGCGGGACGGTTGACGATGAAGCTGAGCCGTACCGTTTCGAATCCGCGCGTCGAATCGAACGCATTGATGCGGATGTAGGAGTCGGGAAAGGCGTCGCGACACGCCTTCAACTCCATCATCGCCCCCGCCGCGTCACGCAGGTCAAACATCGGGTTACCCCACATCTCCCAGTAGGTGTTGCGGGGGTGCGGGTCATCGGTGTACTCGATCCCGATCGCCCATTCATTTCTCAGGCAGTACTCGAGCTGGGCTGAGATCTGAGTGTCGTCGAGGTCGGGCAGAAAGGAGAAGGCGCCCTGGGTGATACGCATGTCGTGTGCTCCCTAACTCAGAAAGACGTCGAAACCTGCGGAACATAGTCCGAGGTGTCCGTCGACTCGTAGTTGAATGAAATGTTGCCCCAGATGTCCAGCGCGGCTTCCACCGGCTTGCACCACTTGGCGACGGAGCGAAGAATTTCCGGTCCTTCGTTGAGGATGTCGCGCCCCTCGTTTCGGGCCTGCACCATGGCTTCGAGTGCGACCCGGTTGGCCGTGGCGCCCGCCTGAATGCCCATGGGATGCCCGATCGTGCCACCACCGAATTGGAGGACGACGTCGTCGCCGAACAAGTCGAGCAGCTGGTGCATCTGACCGGCGTGGATGCCGCCGGAGGCGACCGGCATGACCTTGCGCAGATCTGCCCAGTCCTGCTCGAAGTAAATACCGCGCGGGAGGTCGATCTCGTTCTTCATCTCGCGGCACACGTTGTAGTAGCCCTGCACGGTCATCGGGTCGCCCTCGAGTTTGCCGACGGCGGTGCCCGCGTGGATGTGGTCGACACCGGCCAGGCGCATCCACTTGGCGATGACGCGGAAGGACACGCCGTGGGTCTTCTGCCGCGTGTAGGTGCCGTGGCCGGCGCGGTGCAGATGCAGAATCATGTCGTTCTGCCGGGCCCATTCCGACATCGACTGGATCGCCGTGTAGCCGATCACGAGGTCGATCATCACGATCACCGAGCCGATCTCCTTGGCCAATTCGGCGCGGCGGTACATCTCTTCCATGGTGCCGGCGGTGACGTTGAGATAGTGGCCCTTGATCTCTCCGGTCACGGACGCAGCCTTGTTCACCGCCTCCATGCAGTAGAGGAAGCGGTCCCGCCAGTGCATGAACGGCTGGCTGTTGATGTTCTCGTCGTCCTTCATGAAATCCAGGCCGCCCTTGAGGCCTTCGTAGACGACGCGTCCGTAATTCTTGGCCGAAAGCCCGAGCTTGGGCTTGGTGGTGGCGCCCAGCAGCGGCCGGCCGAACTTGTCGAGGCGCTCGCGCTCGATGACGATCCCGGTGGGCGGGCCCTTGAACGTCTTCACGTAGGCCACCGGCATCCGCATGTCCTCCAGGCGTATGGCCTTGAGCGGCTTGAACCCGAAGACGTTGCCGATGATGGAGGCGGTGAGGTTGGCGATCGAACCCTCTTCGAACAGGATCAGGTCGTAGGCGATGAAGCAGAAATACTGACCCGGATTGTTGGGCACCGGTTCGACCTTGTAGGCCTTGGCGCGGTACTGGTCCGCCGCGGTCAGACGGTCCGTCCACACGACCGTCCACGTGGCCGTCGAACTCTCCCCGGCCACCGCCGCGGCGGCTTCGATGGGATCGACGCCTTCCTGCGGGGTGATTCGGAAGAGTGCCAGGATATCGGTGTCCTTGGGCACATAGTCGCCGTTCCAGTACCCCATCTGAGAGTACTTCAGCACACCGGCCTGATACCGCTGCTTGCCCTTGAGCTCGCTCATCGTTGCATTTCCTTTCGAAGCAAATGACTGGGTGTGTGGCACCGCACCCGATGCCCGGGAAGTGTAGCGGCAGCGGTTGGTGACCCGGCAGCTACTCGATTGCCGGCGGACTTTAATCCATCGCCCCTCATGAACTGCGCCTCTTGCGCTCAACCAACTGCAGGATCAGCGGCGTCAGGATCAGTTGCATGGCGAGGTCAAGCTTGTTGCCAGGCATGACGATGGTGTTGGCGCGCGACATGAACGAGTCGCCGATCATCGACAGCAGGTACGGAAAGTCGATGCCGCGCGGGTTGGCGAATCGGATCACCAGCATGGACTCGTCCGGTGTCGGTATCCAGCGCGCCACGAACGGGTTCGACGTGTCGACCACCGGCACCCGTTGAAAGTTGATGTGGGTTTCGGAGAACTGCGGCGTGATGTAGCGGACGTAGTCGGGCATCCGGCGCAGGATCGTGTCCATCACCGCCTCGGTCGAATAGCCCCGACTGGCCTGATCACGATGGATCTTCTGGATCCACTCAAGATTGATGACCGGCACGACTCCGATCTTGAGATCGGCGAGCTTGGCAAGATTCGCCGTCTCTGTCACCGCGCAGCCGTGCAGACCCTCGTAGAACAAGAGGTCGCTGGCTTCGAATTCGCGCCACGGGGTGAACGTTCCGGCAGGCTGGCCGTGCTGCGCTGCCTCCTGCTCGTCATGCATGTAGGTGCGGGTTTGTCCGCTTCCGGTGCGTCCGTACTCCTCGAAAACCTGGGCCAGGATGTCGAGTTCGTTGGCTTCGGGGTTGAAGTGGCTGAAGTGGTTATTCCCCTTCGCCTCTTCCTCGGCGATGCGCACCTTCATTGCCTCGCGGTCATAACGGTGGAAGGCGTCACCCTCAATGTAGGCAGCCACCACGTTCTCTCGCCTGAAGATCAGCTCAAAGATTGCTTTCACCGACGTGGTGCCCGCGCCGGACGAGCCGGTGATGGAGATGATCGGGTGCTTCGCCGACACGCGGTGTACCTCCTAGATCCTGAACAGTCCACGCGAGGTGAACAGCGGCGAATGGATGCCGGCATGGTCGACCTCGTCATGGTAGCGAGCGACCTGAGCGACCTCCGTGCTTGAGCCGAACACCAGCGGTGTGCTCTGGTGCAATGAGTGAGGCACCTGCGATAACAACTGGTTGACGCCGTCGGTGGCACGGCCGCCCGCTTGCTCAACGAGGAACGCGATCGGATTGGCCTGATAGACCAGTTGCAGACGACCCTGCGTGTACCCCCCGCCGCTGTCGCCTGGGTGTAGGAAGACACCACCCCTGATCAGGATGCGGTAGGCGTCGGCGACCACTGATTCGGTCCAGCGCATCGTGCAGTCACGACCATGCGGCCCCTCGGCGCCACGAATACAATCGTCGACGTAGTGCCGCACGGCGCCGTCCCAGTGCCGCTGGTTGGAGAAGTCAACGGCGAACTCATCTGTCTTGTCGGGTATCTGGACTGCGACATGGGAGCGGATGAAGGCTCCGACCCGAGGTGCGTAGACGAATACGTGGGTCCCCCGGCCGAGGGTGATCGCCATGACCAGTCGTGGGCCGTAGCAGAAAAAACCCGATGCGACCTGATTGACTCCCGGCTGTAGGAGGCTCTTGAGCGGATCCTGGGCGGCATCGCCGACAACAGGCAGCATGGCGAAGACGGTGCCGATCGGCATATTGATGTCGACGTTGCCGGCGCCGTCGACGGAGTCCACGGCGACTGCCAACGGGGCCGTCGGATCACACACTTCCGGGTGTTCGCGGTCCCCGGAAGCATAAAGCGCAACCGGGGCGCCGCGGACCTCCTCGACGAAGCGTTCGTCCCCACATCGTTGGAGGGTCATCGGCTCGTCACCGCCGCCGGGGCGATCGACATTCCGATCTGACGGCGCGATACTTCCCGAACCCGACTGGATTTCGTCGCTGACGCTCACCGCCGCCCGCGCGAGAGCGAGGACCGTCGACCGGACTGCATGGCTACCACCGGCTTCATCAAGCCAGTCTGCAAGAGCCTTACCAGGCATTGCGCACCCTTTCCTGGTGCCACCACCGGTTTCACCGCCAGAACCCGCCTAGCATAGGTGAACGTGGTTCACCCGGGTTGAGCCTGGGTTCACGGGCGGGATTCAGGCGCGGAGTCAGCGGCCGCGCCGAGCAGGTCGCCGCCTCTGAACACACCACGATCGCCGCCAGACCGGCGAACGCAGACCCTACTGCGGTGCGTCTCGCTCAGCCGCCTCGACCAGTCGTCCCGCAAAGAACGCCACGGCGCCGCCGAGTGCGGCGCGCAGCGCGGGGCCCGTCCCGGCGATCCGCTCGGTGAATGACCCGTTCCAGCAGATGTCGGTGCCACCGGCGGGGTTCGGCGTCAGAACCACCTCGCCGAGGTAGTCCTTCACCGGACTCGAGCCCACCATTGTGTAGGCGTGGCGCCGATCCTGCTCGTAGGCGACTGTTTCCTCCTGCACGAACAGGGGCCACGCGCCCAGCTTGCGGATCGCTCCGAGACCACCCGGCGCCGGGTCACCCTGCCTCGCCCAACTGGACTGCACGACGATCGGCTTGGCCCAACTCGACCAGTTGCCGCCGTCCGCCACGAGCCGGAACAGCGTCGCCGCCGGCGCGGTGCTGGTGCGAGTGACCTGGAACGAAAACTTCCTGTCCGACATGGACTGACCCTAACGTCGCGTCGCGACGTGCCGACCGTCACCGCCCAGCTAGAGCCCTCGACGCAGCGCCGTTCCTTAGACTGCGCATATGGATCGCGGTCCCCGCCTCACCACGGCCGCCGCCACCGGCATGCTGCACATCGAGGACTGCCTGGACCCCGACGGCGCGATCGCGTTACCGCCGGGCACCACGCTGACAGGGCTCATCGAGCGCAACGTCGCAGGCGTCGGCGATGCCGTTGCGTACCGCTACCTGGACTACAGCCGCGTAGCCGACGGGCAGGCCGTCGAGGTGACCTGGACCCAGTTCGGCGCCCGGTTGGCGGCGATCGGCGCGCGGGTGCAGAAGCTGGCGGATCGCGGTGAGCGGGTCGCGATCCTCGCGCCGCAGGGGATCGACTACGTGGCCGGCTTCTACGCAGCGATCACGGCCGGGACCATCGCGGTACCGCTGTTCGCGCCGGAACTGCCCGGACATGCCGAACGGCTCGACACCGCACTGCGCGACTCGGAGCCCACGACCGTCCTCACGACGACCGCGGCGAAGGATGCGGTGGAGACATTCCTCGCCGGACTCCCGCCCGGTTCGCGGCCCCGCGTCCTCGCGATCGATCAGATACCCGACTCCGACGGCGCGGACTTCGCTCCGACTGAGCTGAACCTGGACGACGTGTCGCACCTGCAGTACACCTCGGGCGCGACGCGCCCGCCGGTCGGCGTGGAGATCACCCACCGCGCGTTCGTCACCAACCTGGTGCAGATGATCCTGTCGATCGACCTGCTGGACCGAAACACTCACGGAGTCAGCTGGTTACCTCTCTATCACGACATGGGCCTGTCAATGATCGGCTTCCCGGTGGTCTATGGCGGGCACTCCACCCTGATGTCGCCAGCCGCGTTCGTCCGTCGGCCGCTGCGGTGGATACAGGCCATGTCTGACGGGTCGCGGCAGGGACGGGTGGTTACCGCAGCGCCGAATTTCGCCTACGAGTGGACCGCGCAGCGCGGCCAGCCTGCGCCGGGCGCCGATATCGACCTGAGCAACGTCGTCATGATCATCGGCTCCGAACCCGTGAGCATCGACGCAATTCGGTCGTTCACTGGGGCGTTCGCGCCCTACGGGCTACCGCGCGCGGCGTTCTCACCGTCGTACGGCATCGCGGAGGCGACCCTGTTCGTCGCCGACATCGCTCCCACCGAGGAGCCGTCGGTGGTGTACCTCGACCGCACACAACTCGGCGCTGGTCGAGCCGTGCAGGTCGCGGCCGACGCCCCCGGAGCGATGGCACAGGTGTCGTGCGGGCAGGTGGCCCGCAGCGAGTGGGCGGTGATCGTGGACCCCGAGACCGAGACCGAGTTGCCTGACGGCCGGGTCGGCGAGATCTGGGTGCAGGGCGACAACGTCGGACGCGGCTACTGGGGACGGCCCGACGAGACGCGACGGACATTCGGCGCCACGTTGCGGACGCAGCTTCAGCGGGGCAGCCACGCCGACGGCTCGGCTCCGGACCGCACCTGGCTGCGGACCGGAGACCTGGGGCTCTACCTCGACGCCGCGCTCTATGTGACGGGACGCATCGCGGACCTGGTGCGGGTCGACGGCCGCAACCACTACCCGCAAGACCTCGAGGCCACCGTGGCTGCGGCCTCGCCGATGGTGCGCCGCGGCTACGTCTCCGCGTTCGCGGTTCCGGCGAACGCGGCGGGGGTCGGGTCCGGGGCCCAGCACGAGGCCGGATCTGAGCGCCTGGTGATCGTCGCCGAACGCTCCGCCGGCACCAGCCGCGACGATCCGCGGCCGGCCATCGAGGCGATCCGGGCCGCGGTGTCCGATCGGCACGGCCTCGCGGTGTCCGATGTGCAGTTCCTGCCGGCCGGCGCCATCCCGCGCACCACCAGCGGCAAGCTGGCGCGCCGGGCCTGCCGTTCGGAGTACCTCGGCGGGACGCTCCGAGCGCCCTAGCGTGCGCTAGCGTGCACTAGATGGTCGACCTACCGCCCGCGGACGGGCCGTTCGACGGCGTCATCAATCCGCTGGCGCAGGATTCCACCCCGGTCAGGCCATCGATCACTCGCCCGCCCGTCGGCGCACCGAACGTGGTGGTCGTGTTGCTTGACGACGTCGGGTTCGGTGCACCATCGACGTTCGGCGGCCCCATCCCGACCCCGGCCCTGGACCGCATTGCCCACAACGGTCTGCGCTACAACCAGTTTCACACCACCGCCATGTGCTCACCAACCCGCGCCGCACTGTTGACCGGGCGAAACCACCACACGGCGCATATGGGGAACATCTGCGAAATCGCCTACGGTTTCCCTGGATACGACAGTGTGATACCGCAGAGCACAGCCACCGTCGCGCAGATCCTGCGCATGAACGGCTACGGCACCGCACTGTTCGGTAAGGCGCACCTGACGCCCACCTGGGAGACCGGGCCCGCCGGGCCGTTCGACCGCTGGCCCACCGGACTCGGGTTCGAACGGTTCTACGGTTTCCTCGGCGGCGACACCTCCCAGTACGAGCCGGCGCTATACGATCAGACCACACCCGTTGAGCCGTATCTGGGCCGCGACGACTATCACCTCAGCGAGGACCTCGCCGACACGGCGATCGACTGGATCCGGCTGCAGCAGACGTCCGCCCCCGACAAGCCGTTCTTCCTGTACTTCGCGCCGGGCGCCACCCACAGTCCCCACCACGTGTGGCCGCAGTGGTCGGAGAAGTTCGCCGGCCAGTTCGACGACGGCTGGGATGCGTTGCGGGAGCAGACATACGCCCGTCAGCTGGAGGCGGGCATCATTCCCGTCGGTACGCGGCTGACGCCGCGGCCCGAGCAGATTCCCGCGTGGGCGGACTACGACGATCGCTACAAGCCGGTGGCCCGTCGCCTGATGGAGGTCTACGCCGGCTTCCTGGCGCACACCGACGCCCAGGTCGGGCGCGTCATCGACGCGGTCGAGGAGCTGGGGCTCGCCGACGACACGGTGATCATCTACGTGTGCGGCGACAACGGCGCGTCCGCGGAGGGGACGATCCACGGCGCCTGGAGCGCGCCCGCCTTCCAGAACGGGCTGCCCGAGGACCCCGAATGGCTGTTGGCGCACATGGACGATTTCGGCACGGTTCGCTGCGAAAACCACTACAACGTGGGCTGGGCCTGGGCGCTCGACGCACCGTTTCAGTGGATGAAGCAGGTGGCGTCCCACTTCGGCGGAACCCGCAACGGACTCGCCATCTCGTGGCCGCGGGGGATCGGCGCGGCGGGGGAGCAGCGCAGCCAGTTCCACCACGTCATCGACCTCGTCCCCACCATCCTCGACATCGCGGGTATCGAGATGCCCGCACGGGTCAACGGCGTCGAGCAGCAGCCCATCGAAGGCGTCAGCATGCGGTACTCGTTCGACGACGCCGCGGCGGAAGGCCGGCGCACCACCCAGTATTTCGAGATGTTCGGCAACCGCGCCGTTTATCACGACGGGTGGATCGCCTCGTGCTTCCACGGTCGTCTGCCGTGGATCCGCACCGAGACCGCGCCGTTCGGCGACAGCGAACGCTGGGAGCTTTACCACCTCGACGACGACTTCAGTCAGGGTGTCGACCTGGCCGATGAGCACCCGGACACACTCGCGGAGCTGCAGAGCGTGTTCGACGCCGAAGCCCGCAGATACGGCGTCTACCCGCTCAGTGACGCGATGCTGGCCCGCGCGCTGCCCACCATCCGGCCGAGTCTGCTCGGCGATCGAACCTCCGTCACCTATTTTCCGAACCAGGTGCGCATCCCCGAAACCGCGACGCTGAGCTACACCAGCACGTCGTTCGAAATACGGGCGCGGCTGCAGATACCCCCCGGCGGCGCGCAGGGCGTGGTGATCTGCATCGGGGGGTCGATGGGCGGGTGGAGTCTGTACCTGCAGGACGGGGTTCCGGCGTTCGCCTACAACTATCTGGGCCACGAGCTGACGACAATCACGGCGCCGGAGGTGCTGCCGGAAGGCCCAGTGGCGCTGGGTTTGTCGTTCGCCTACGACGGTGGAGGCCTGGGCAAAGGCGCATCCGTGTCACTACTGGCCGACGATGCCGCCCTCACCACCGGACGCGTCGAGCGCACGATCCCTTTCCGCTTGTGTCCGAGTGGCGAGACGCTGGATGTCGGCGTAGACACCGGTTCGCCGGTTGCGCCTTACGGGCACGCCTTCGGGTTCACGGGCCGCATCGACCGGATCGACGTCACCGTCTCCGGGCAGCCCGCCGAGCTCGCGGCGGAGATCGCCGAGGCCGACATACGCGCGGCACTGGCCGGTCAATGACCGCCGAGGAGTGGCGCGGCTTGGTCCCGCTGATCCTCGGCAGCGCCATCGAACCGATCGAGATCGCCATCACGATCATGCTGCTCGCCTCGCCGGCTCGACTGCGTGCGGCAGGCTCGTGGATCGGGGGCCATATCGTCACGCGCCTGGTGCAGGGCGTGATCTTCGGGACGATTTTGCATTGGGGTGCGCGCATGTCCCACCAGACTCCTGGGCGCCATGTGATTACCGCGACCATCCTCTCGGTCGTCGCACTGTTGTTTTTGGTCACCGCCGCGAGGGCGCTGCTCACCGGCGACGATCCCGACAAGCCGCCGCCGAAATGGATGACCATGCTCACGTCGGCGACCCCCACCAAGGCGTTCTTGATCGGGATCGGCGTCATGGCGGTGTCGGTCAAGGCGTGGGTCTTGACGCTGGCGGCTATCGGCGTCATCGGCACTGCCGGATCGGAGGCAGGGTTGGGGCGCGTCAGCAACGCCGCCACCTACCTCGCTTTCGTGGCGTTGGCCGCGAGCGGGAACCTGCTCGTCATCGGCGTCGCCGCGCTCCTACCGGGCCGCTCGCGCGCGCTGCTGGAGGCGACCCTGAGCTGGATCACACGCAACGACCGGTACATCGTGATCGGCGTCGGCCTGGTGTTCGGAATCTGGTTTGGCGTCAAGGCGTTGCGCGGCTTCGAGATTCTGTGAGCCCGGTGACTTTGTGCCCTTACCCGCGCGCGGACGCCGCGGGCATTCTTGAGGTGCCACCCGGGATCTCAAGGAGCACACCGTGATCGACTACACAATGGATGCAGAACACTCCATCCTTGAGGTGCGCCCCACGGCAGCGCTCGACACGAAAGACTTCGCCGAACTCGCCAAGGTCGTCGACCCGCATATCGCGGCCCACGGTGAACTGGCTGGCCTGATCCTCAGCGCACCGTCATTCCCCGGCTGGGACAGCTTCGGGGCGATGGTCGACCACCTCCGCTTCGTTCGGGACCACGAAAAGCACCTCAAGAAGGTCGCGGTCGTCACCGACTCCCATCTGGGGGACGTCGCCGAGCACTTGGCTTCACACTTCGTGTCGGCACAGATCCGGCACTTTCCCAGTGGGGAGATCGTGCAGGCGCGCCAGTGGATTAACGCCGCGTGATGCGTTGAGCCGCGCCTGTCACCAGCAGGTGTAGCCGCCGTCGATCACGACGTCGGACCCGGTCATGTAGCTGGACGCCTCGCTGGCCAGATACAGGTACAGCCCGACGAGCTCATCGGGCCGGCCCATCCGCCCCATCGGGATCTTCGGCTCCCAGTGGGCGTGGTACTCGGTCAATGGTTCGACGAGCTCGGTGCGGATGTAGCCGGGACTGACGCTGTTGACCCGGATGCGGTGTGGGGCGAGTTCCACGGCCATCGCCTTGGTCAGGTGAATCACCGCCGCCTTGGACGTGCAGTAGTGGCCTACCGGCTGCGGGGCGTTGATGATGTGGCCGGACATCGAGGCAGTGGTGATGATGGATCCGCCGCGGCCTTGACGCACCATCGCCCTGGCCGCCGCCTGAGCGGTGAGGAACACACCGTTGACATTGGTGCTCTGGATGCGCTCAAAGTCGTCCGGCGCCATATCCAGGATCGGTTGGACCGCGACGATGCCGGCATTGCAGACGGCGATGTCGACCCCGCCCAACTCGGCGGCCACCCGATCCAGCATCGCGGTGACGTCGTCGGGTTGCCTGACATCACACTGGACACCCACCACCCTTCCCGGTCCGGCCCCCGCCAGCTCACCGGCGACCCGGTCCAGCGTGTCGGAATGACGTGCCGCAATCGCGACATTGGCTCCGGCTTCGACGTAGGCCCGGGCAACCGCCTTGCCGATGCCGCTGGAGGCCCCGGTCACCAAAGCCGTCTTGCCCTGCATGTCGAACAACCCCATCACGCTCATGTGGTTAATCCCATCCACGAGTAGCCCGTCAGCAGGTTCTAGTGTGTCCGACATGGGCAGATTCAGCAGGGCCGAGATCGAACACGCCGTCGGCCATTACACCACCGTCGTCGAGGGATGCAGCGAGTCGGGGGACTGGCGACCATTTGCCGACCTCTTCACCGAAGACGTCGTCTACACCGAGCACCACTATGGGGTTTTCCACGGGCGGGAGGCGGTGCGCGAGTGGATCGTCGCCGTCATGGCCCCGTTCCCGCACATGCGATTTCCCTCCGACTGGATCGCCTACGACGACGAGAACGACGCCGTCGTCATCATGATCAAGAATCTGCTCGACCACCCGACAGACACCGACGGCGATCCCTTCTGGTTCCCCAACTGGACCCGGCTGGTCTACGCGGGACGCGGATTGTTCTCCAGCGAGGAGGACATCTACAACCCCAACCGTGATGCTCCCCGTGAGGTGGGCGCGTGGCTGCAGGCGGGCGGGCGGCTCGCGTCCACCGACTTCCTGCAACCCGACCAATAGCGGCCGCATCGGTCTTGGCAGACTGAGGTCATGGCACAGATAACCTTGCGCGGAAATCCGATCCACACCGTCGGCGAACTCCCGGCCGTCGGATCCCCGGCCCCCGCTTTCCGCCTGACCGGCGTGGACCTGGGGCCAGTGAGCAGCGAGCTGTTCAGCGGCAAGCCGGTGGTGCTGAACATCTTCCCATCCGTGGACACACCGGTGTGCGCAACGAGCGTGCGCACGTTCAACGAACGCGTATCCCGCAGCGGGGTGTCCGTGGTGTGTGTGTCCAACGACCTGCCGTTCGCCTTGTCACGGTTCTGCGGCGCCGAGGGGATCGAGAACGTGAAGACGGCCTCGGCGTTTCGCGACAGCTTCGGCGAGGATTACGGGGTCACCATCACCGACGGTCCCATGGCGGGCCTGCTGGCCCGGGCGATCGTGGTGATCGGGGCCGACGGCGCCGTCGCGCACACCGAACTGGTGCCGGAAATCGCGCAGGAACCCGACTACGACGCGGCGCTGGCCAGCGTCTAGCTCAGCGGGCCGTCATCGGCCGCGCGGGTCGATGAGGTTGCGGAAGGTCGCCGCGGGAAAGACGTCGGCACCGAGCTCCCTGACCCGCTGGACCAGCGCCCGGTCGGAGGTCACGACGCGGATCTCCTGCGGCTGGGCGTCGGCCCGCACCAGCCGCACGATTTCGTCGTCGCCTGAGTTCACGCCGGCCCGGAGGGCGTGCGCGATCTCGATCCTCGAGGCGCGCAGCGGCACTCGCGGCGGCCGTTCCAGCACCACCGTGACGTCTGCGCCCTCGGTATCCGCCCAGGTGTCGAGCTTGTCGACCAGCGCGGCCGTCGCGGCGTCGCGATCCTTCCACCAGCCGTCGGGGCGGCAGCCGATCACGTTCATGGCGTCGACGATCCACCTGCGGAACTCCTGCGGCGCGCTCACTGGCTCTACCCTTACAGCATTCGGGTGGTTGGTATGGTCACCGGTATGACGTCTGTAATCGACACCGACGACCGGGTGGTTTCGCTGGCGCGAGGGATGCGCGACGTGGTCCGCGCCGGCGCCGCCGATTCCGAGCGCGCACGCACTATGGCCCCGGCGATCGTCGACGAGATGTGGGCCAGCGGTCTGATGTCCGCCTTCAATCCGGTGGCGGCGGGCGGAGTCGAGCCGTCATTCGCCGAGATGATCGAGACCTGGATCGAAATGGCCTGGCAGGACGGCTCGTTCGGCTGGATCGGCATCGCGAATCTGCCATCGTCGTTCGCGGCCGCGGCGTACCTTCCCGACGAGGGCTTCGCCGAGGTGTTCACCGCACACGATCACCACGTCACCATGGGCGGTCAGTTCTTTCCCAACGGGCAGGGGACCGTCGTCGAGGGCGGCTACCGGGTCAGCGGGTCGTGGAGCTTCGGATCGGGCACCGGTCATGCCCAGTACGTCGCGGCCGGATTCTTCCCGATGGACAACGGCGAGATGCGCTGGGTCAGCGACGGCTTACCCGAGATGCGGGTCGCCATCATCCCGCGCGAGCAGATCACCTTCCTCGACGGCTGGCACGTCCAGGGGCTCAAGGGAACCGGCTCCTACGACTACAGCACGCAGGACGTGTTCGTGCCCGAGCAGCGCACGTTCGAACTGTTCGTTCGCGAGCCCCACCGCGGCAGCTCGCCGGCCACCCGGATGGGGTTGATGCCCGTCACCGCCGCCGGCCACGCATCGTGGGCGTTGGGTGTCGCGAAAAGCATGCTCGACGACGTCCAGGACCTGGCGGCCGCGAAGTTCCGGATGAGCGACATGGCGTCGCTGGCCAGCCGCCCGACGTTCCAGAAAGACCTGGCACACCACCGAGCGGCCTGGCGCGCCGCCCGTCTTCTGGTGCTCGACGCATTCACGACGGCCGAGGCCGCCGTCGCCGCGGGCGACGACCTGACCCCGGCCATGCGCGCCGATATGCGAATCGCGGCCGTCTACGCCACCGACACGGCCCGGGCGTGCGCCGAGTGGGCCCATCTGGCCGCCGGCACCAGCTCGATTCGCGAGGGCAGCCGACTCGAGCGGGCCTTCCGCGACATCTACACGGGGACGCAGCACGCGTTCATCAGCGAGAAAGTCGCGATCGACGCCGCGCAGATCTGGCTGGGCATCATCGAGGACCAGCCCGGGCTGTAAACGCCAGGGCGCCGAGGGCTCCTCAGGTTCGACGACCGGTCAACGAGGCCACCGCCCGCGTTACCGCGCGTCCAACTCGAATTTTTCCCATTCCAGGTTTTCGACGTCACCCTCATGTAGATTTCTTCACCGATTGCATTACTAATCGAAGAACTCCCCCGCCAAATGAGGATGGTCACCGTGTCGTTCGTGTTTGTGTCGCCGGGTGTGGTGGAGGCGGCGGCGCGGGCGTTGGCGGGGATCGGGTCGCAGGTGGGTGGGGCGGCGGAGGCGGCGTTCGCGGCTCAGCGGGTGGTGCCGGCGGCTGCTGATGAGGTGT
>CAIYOH010000059.1 GCA_903927745.1 uncultured Mycobacteriaceae bacterium | reverse complement strand
GTCCATGAGGCCGTTGGCCACCGCGTGGGCCGCCTCGTCGAGCTGGCGGTAGCTGATCTCGCCGTCGTCGTCGATGCACGCGGCCCGGTCGGGTGACCGCCGGGCGTTGAGCGAGGGCAGCATGCCGAACTCGCCCCATTTGTAGGTGTCGGCGGCCAACGCGGCGTAGTTCTGGGGCGGCTCCAGCCTGAAGGCGCCGGATTCGATGATCGTGCGCAAGTAGCGCAGTTCGTGCGAGCCGCGTTCCACGTACCGCGCCACCTTGGCTGCCGCCTGCCCGGGCAGGCCGATGAAGTTGGGCATGAGGCCCACCCTAGGTGACGTCCGCGATAATCTCACCGGATGCGACAGGCCTGGAGTCGGCGGGGGTTCCTGCAGTTCGCCGGGACCACGGGGATCGCCGGGCTCACCGGGGCCCTACCGGCGTGCTCGTCGGGCACCCCGCCGCAGGGCACCCCCGGCGGCGGGGTGGTCACCATCACCCACCTCTTCGGCCAGACCGTCATCAGGGAACCTCCCAAGCGCGTGGTCAGCGCCGGCTACACCGAACAGGACGACCTGCTGGCGGTGGGCGTGGTGCCGATCGCGGTGACGAACTGGTTCGGCGACCAGCCGTTCGCCGTGTGGCCGTGGGCCCAGTCGAAACTCGCCGGGGCGCAGCCGGTGGTGCTCAGCATGGACGGTGCCATCCCGGGCATCCCGATCAACCAGATCGCTGGGCTCAAACCGGACCTGATCGTGGCCGTCAACGCCGGCCTGGACGCCGACACCTACGCGAAGCTGGCCGCCATCGCCCCCACGCTCGCCCAAGCGGGCGGCGAGGCGTTCTTCGAGCCGTGGACGCAGCAGGCCACCTCCGTCGGTCAAGCGGTGTTCAAGGCCGACCAGATGACGTTACTGATCGACGGCGTCGACAAGCAGTTCGCCGACGTCGCCCGGAAATACCCGCAGTGGAAGGGCAGGAAGGCGCTGCTGATGCAGGGCAGGCTTGCTCAGGGCAGCGTCGTGGCGACCCCGGCGGGCTGGCGGACCGACTTCCTCACCCAGATGGGCCTGACGATCCCCGACCGCATCACGACGTTCGCCGCCGACGGCACCGACTCCCACGCCGTCATCCCCCGCGATCAGGTCAGGGACGTGCTCGATTCCGCGGACGTGCTGATCTGGACCACGGAGAACCCGGACGACCAGAAGGCGCTGCTGGCCGATCCCGACGTGGCGGCGTCCCGGGCCACCACCGGCAACCGGCATATCTTCACCACCAGAGACCAAGCCGGTGCCATCGCGTTCTCCTCGCCGCTGAGCTACCCGGTCGTCGCCGATCAACTGCCCCCGCTCATCGGAAAGATCCTGGGTTAGGCCCGGTGACGATCGCCGGCAACACCGTCCTGGACTTCGGCGACGCGGCGCTGATGGTGCAACTCGGCAGTACCGCGGAGGTGCTGGCGTGGGCGGCGGCCTTGCGGGATGCCGACCTGCCGGGGGTGCGCGACGTCGTGCCGGCCGCCCGCACGGTGCTGGTCACACTGGACGGCCCCCGCTACCAGGGGGACGTTCGCCAGCGCCTGCTGCAGATGCGGGTCGCCGACGACGAGGCCGGGCCGGCTGATCACTGCGCCGAACTGGTGATCGACCACATGATCGACATCGAGATCGAGGTCGTCTACGACGGTCCGGACCTGCCCGAGGTGGCCCGCCTCACCGGACTGACGGCCCCCGAGGTGGTCGAGGCCCACACCCGAACCCCGTGGCAGGTCGGATTCAGCGGCTTCGCGCCGGGTTTCGCGTACCTGGTCGACGGCGACCCGCGGCTGCAGGTGCCGCGCCGCCTCGAGCCGCGGACCTCTGTGCCGGCTGGATCGGTCGGCCTCGCCGGCGAATTCAGCGCGATATACCCACGGAGGTCTCCCGGCGGCTGGCAGCTCATCGGCCACACCGACGCGGTGCTGTGGGACCTGGAACGACCCGACCCGGCGCTGCTGACCCGTGGCATGCGGGTTCGGTTCCGCGCCGTCTGAGACCGAAAGAGCGCCATGGCCGATGCCGACATCGCGCTGGAGATCCTGAGCACCGGGCCGCTGGCCGTCATCGAGGATCTCGGCCGGCCGGGGCTGGCGCATCTGGGCGTCAGCCGGTCCGGGGCAGCCGACCGCCGCGCGCACGGCCTGGCCAACCGGCTCGTCGCGAATCCGGACGACTGCGCCACTGTCGAGGTGACGCTCGGCGGTTTCACGGCCCGGGTTCGCGGCGGCGACGTCGACATCGCGGTGACGGGCGCCGACACCGACCCCGCCGTCGATGGAATTCCTATCGGCTCCAACGGTATTCACCGCGTCCGGGACGGCCAGGTGATCACCCTGGGGGTGCCGAGCGCCGGGTTGCGGACGTACCTGGCGGTGCGCGGCGGCATCGGCGCGCCCCCGGTGCTGGGCTCGCGCAGCTACGACGTGCTGTCGGGGATCGGCCCCCCGCCGCTGCGCGCCGGGGACCTGGTGGCCGTCGGGAGGCCAGGCGATGCCTACCCCGAACTCGATCAGGCCCCCGTGGCGGCCATCACCGGTGACGCGGTGGACCTGTCCGTGGTGCCCGGCCCGCGCGACGACTGGGCGCTGGACCCCGACGCCCTGGTGCGCACCGGGTGGACGGCCTCGCAGCGCAGCGACCGGGTCGGGACCCGGCTGGTCGGGCGCCCGTTGCACCACCGCCACCCGGACCGCCAACTGCCCAGCGAGGGCACCACCCGCGGGGCGATACAGCTGCCGCCCAACGGGTTACCGGTGATCCTGGGACCCGATCACCCGGTCACGGGCGGCTACCCGGTGATCGGGGTGGTGATGGCTCGCGATCTTGATGCGTTGGCTCAGCTGCGGCCAGGTCAGACGGTGCGGCTGCACTGGTCGCGCAACCCGTTCTCTCACAGCGAACGTCGAGGTGGAACTTAAGCGGGGTCAACTCAGGTTTCTCGTAACAGCCGGTCGGTACAGCGCCGGAGACCTCGAGAACGATCACACACTGCGGAGATCCCCATGAGCAGCATGAGAACCAGCACCATGACCCTGAGGTCGCGTCCGGCGTGGGACACCGACCGGTGGTTACGCGACTTTTTCGGCCCCGCGGCGGTCACCGACCGGGTCACGCCGGCAGCCGTCGGCCTCAACCCGGCGGCCGAGGTCGTCCACGACGGCGATGACGCCGTGGTGCGCCTCGAGTTGCCCGGTATCGACGTCGACAAGGACGTCACCGTGGAGGTCGACCGTGGCCGCCTGGTGGTTCACGGCGAGCGCCGCGACCAGTTCGCGCAGGAGGACGGTGGGAAAGAGAACGGGACAGGCCCCCAGCGTGCGGTGCGCGAGATCCGGTACGGGTCGTTCCACCGGTCGTTCACGCTGCCGGCACACGTGACCGGCGAGGCCATCACGGCCGCCTACGACGCCGGCGTGCTGACGATCCGGGTCAGCGGTGCCCACAGGGACCCCGCCGAGAACCAGGCGCAGCGCATCGAGATCAGCAGGTAATCCGGCGCGGGATCCGGCGGGGATCCGGCGGGGATCCGGCGGGGCATTCCCCCGCCGGATCACTCGCATTCCCGGGTCAGGAGGGCGTACCGTAACCCGTGACACCCCACCTCGAGGAGGACCGTTGACCAGCTATCCCGCGGGCGACGAATTCGCCGAACTGCACAACCTCATCGGTGGCCTACGGCGCTGCGTGACCACGTTGCGGGACCGCTACGGCGACAGTCCGGCGCTGCGCCGGATCGTGATCGACGCCGATCGGATCCTGACCGACGTGGACCTGCTCGACAGCGATCTGTCCGAATTGGACCTCGCGCGCGCGACTGTGCAGCGCTCCGGGGAGAAAATCGGCGTTTCCGACGCTCCTTACGACAGCGAGTTCTGGCGCGATGTCGACCACGAGGGTGTTGGGGGTCACAACAGATATTGACAAACCCCCATTCCAGAGGGGGTAGAGGCTGTGTAACCTTCGAACAGATTGCCCGGCCGAAGAGGAACCCCAGATGAGCGCACCAACCGCCAACCGTTCTGAGTCGGGCGTCTTCTCACCCACCCGGGCTCGCATCCAGCAGCGAACGCTGCGCACCGACAAGTGGTGGCTGTCGCCGCTGCGGATCAACATCGGGTTCGCGATATTTTTGGTGTACGCGACGGCGCGCGCGTTTCAGCAGGACTACTTCTTCGTCCCGAAGTACCACTATCTGACGCCGTTCTATTCGCCGTGCGTCAGCACGGCGTGCGGCGACGCCAGCGACTTCTGGCCCCAGATTCTTCCCGACGTATGGTGGCTGCCGTACGCGGCGCTGACCCTGCCCTTCCTGCTGCTATTCCGGCTGACCTGCTACTACTACCGTGGCGCGTACTACCGCACGGTGTGGCAGTCGCCCAGCGCCTGCGCAGTGGCCGAACCCCGCGTCCACTACACCGGGGAGACACGGTTCCCGCTGATCATCCAGAACACCCACCGGTACTTCTTCTACATCGCCGGGATCATCTCGGTGATCAACACCTACGACGCGATCGTCGCGTTTCACTCCGACTCCGGCCCCCACGGGTTCGGCTTCGGCCTGGGCAACCTCGTGCTGCTCGGCAACGTGATCATGCTGTGGGTCTATACGCTGTCGTGCCATTCCTGCCGGCACGTGACCGGCGGACGGCTCAAGCACTTCTCCAAGCACCCTGTCCGGTATTGGATCTGGACCCAGGTGAGCAGGCTCAACACCCGGCACAAGTTGTACGCCTGGATCACGATCGGCACCCTGATCTTCACCGACTTGTACATCGCGTTGGTGGCCAGCGGCGTCATCGGCGACCTGAGGTTCATCGGCTGAATGGCGACTCAAGAAATAGAACGAGGATTGGGTGAGGTTTCATGACTGAAGTCGAGAAGCACTCCTACGACGTCGTCGTCGTCGGCGCCGGAGGCGCGGGTCTGCGTGCTGTCATCGAGGCGCGCGAACGCGGCCTCACGGTGGCGGTCGTCTGCAAGTCCCTGTTCGGCAAGGCCCACACGGTGATGGCCGAGGGCGGCTGCGCGGCCTCGATGGGCAACGCCAACCCGAAGGACAACTGGAAGACCCACTTCGGCGACACCATGCGGGGCGGGAAATTCCTCAACAACTGGCGGATGGCGGAACTGCACGCCCGCGAGGCCCCGGACCGGGTCTGGGAGTTGGAGACCTACGGCGCCCTGTTCGACCGCACCAAGGATGGCAGGATCAGCCAGCGCAACTTCGGCGGGCACACCTACCCGCGACTCGCGCACGTCGGTGACCGCACCGGCCTCGAACTGATCCGCACCATGCAGCAGAAGATCGTCTCGCTGCAGCAGGAGGACCACGCCGAACTCGGCGACTACGAGGCGCGGATCAAGGTGTTCGCCGAATGCACGATCACCGAGTTGATCAAGGACGATTCCACAGGACAGATCGCCGGAGCGTTCGGTTACTGGCGCGAGACGGGCCAGTTCGTCCTGTTCGAAACCCCCGCGGTGGTCCTGGCCACCGGGGGGATCGGCAAGTCGTTCAAGGTGACGTCAAACTCGTGGGAGTACACCGGCGACGGGCACTCGCTGGCGCTGCGGGCCGGCGCCTCGTTGATCAACATGGAGTTCATCCAGTTCCACCCGACAGGCATGGTGTGGCCGCCGAGCGTGAAGGGCATCTTGGTCACCGAGGGCGTCCGCGGCGACGGCGGGGTCCTGAAGAACTCCGACGGCGCCCGGTTCATGTTCAACTACATCCCGCCGGTGTTCAAAGGCCAGTACGCCGAGACCGCGCAGGAGGCCGACCAATGGCTCGTGGACAACGACGCGGCACGACGCACCCCTGACCTTCTTCCCCGCGACGAGGTCGCCCGCGCGATCAACACCGAGGTCAAGGCCGGGCGGGGCAGCCCGCACGGCGGGGTCTACCTTGACATCGCGTCCCGGCTGACAGAAGAGCAGATCAAACGGCGGCTGCCGTCGATGTACCACCAGTTCATGGAGCTGGCAGGGGTCGACATCACGAAGGAACCCATGGAGGTCGGCCCCACCTGCCACTATGTGATGGGTGGCATCGAGGTCGATGCCGACACCGGTGCGGCCACCGTTGCGGGCCTGTTCGCCGCCGGGGAATGCTCCGGCGGTATGCACGGCTCGAACCGGTTGGGCGGCAACTCCCTGTCGGACCTGCTGGTGTTCGGCCGGCGCGCCGGGCTGGGGGCCTCCGATTACGTGCGCGCACTGAAGAGCCGGCCGACTGTCTCCTCGGATGCCGTCGACGCCGCCGCGAAGAGCGCCCTGGCCCCCCTGGAGCCGCCGCCCAACGGCGCTGAGGCTGAGAACCCCTACACCCTGCAGCTCGAACTGCAGCAGTCGATGAACGACCTCGTCGGCATCATCCGCAACGCGGACGAAATCTCCGAGGCGCTAGCGCGACTGGGCACACTGCGCGAGCGTTTCAAGAACCTCTACGTGGAGGGGGGTCGGGTGTACAACCCCGGGTGGAATCTCGCGATCGACATGCGCAGCATGCTGATGGTGAGCGAGTGCGTCGCCAGGGCCGCGCTGCAGCGGACCGAGAGCCGAGGCGGGCACACCCGCGACGACCATCCGTCGATGGATTCGGGGTGGCGCAACTCGCTGCTGGTGTGCCGGGCGGCCGATGGCGATGGCGTGATCCCCGAGATCACTGTCACCCGCGAGGAGCAGGCCCCGATGCGGCCCGACCTGCTGGAGATCTTCGATATCGCCGAGCTGGAGAAGTACTACACGCATGACGAGTTGGTCGACCACCCAGGACGGAGAGTGACATGAGCTACGACGCGACGTTGCGGGTGTGGCGCGGCGACGACACCGCGGGTGCGCTGAAGGACTTCACTGTCGAGGTCAACGAGGGCGAGGTGGTGCTCGACATCATCCACCGACTGCAGCAGACCCAGACGCCCGACCTGGCCGTGCGGTGGAACTGCAAAGCCGGCAAATGCGGATCGTGCTCCGCGGAGGTCAACGGTTACCCGCGGCTGATGTGCATGACCCGGATGTCGACGTTCGCCGAGGACGAGGTGGTCACCGTCACGCCGCTGCGCGCCTTTCCGGTGATCCGCGACCTGGTCACCGACGTCTCCTTCAACTACGAGAAGGCGCGCGAGATACCGGCTTTCGCACCGCCCAAGGAGTTGCAGCCCGGGGAGTACCGGATGGCGCAGGAGGACGTCGCGCGCTCGCAGGAGTTCCGCAAGTGCATCGAGTGCTTCCTGTGTCAGGACGTCTGCCACGTGGTCCGCGACCATGACGAGAACAAGAAGTCGTTTGCCGGGCCGCGCTTCCTGATGCGGATTGCCGAACTCGAGATGCACCCACTGGACACCCTCGACCGGCGCGACCAGGCCCAGGAGTCCCACGGGCTCGGCTACTGCAACATCACGAAGTGCTGCACCGAGGTGTGCCCGGAACACATCAAGATCACCGACAACGCGTTGATCCCGATGAAAGAACGGGTCGCCGACCGCAAGTATGACCCCGTTGTGTGGCTGGGGAACAAGCTGTTCCGTCGCTGAGCGCTCAGGCGCCGAGGCGCCGGAAGGCGCTGCGGTGGAATACGATCGGCGCCACGTCGGCGTCGACCGTCACTTCGGTCACCCGTAACACCACGATCGTGTGATCGCCGGCCGGGATCCGCTGCTCGATCGCGCTCTCCAGCCATAGCCCGGTGCCCTTGACGAACACGGCGCCGCTGTCCGTGGACACCGTCTCCAGGCCCGCGAACCGGTCACCTGTCTTGGCGGCCAACGTGCGCGCGGCCTGGTGATGATCCTCGCCGAGGACGCTGATCCCCAGCATGGGCAGGCAGTCCAGTTTGGGCCACGTCGTCGAGGTGTTCTGCACGCAGAATGACACCAGGGGCGGATCGAGCGAGACGGGAACGAATGTGCTCGCCGCGAGGCCGTGCCGGACCCCCTCGACGTGGGCGGCGATGGCGACCACGCCGGAGGGGTAGTGGCCGAAGGCCTCTCGTAGCGTGGACGCCGTCAGTTCTCGTGCGGAGTCTCGTGCGGAGTCTCGTGCGGAGTCTCGTGCGGAGTTGAAGGACGTCATTCCCGCTGCTATTCCCCCAGTGGCCGAGGAACTTCTGCTCCAGGTCCTGCTGGGCCAAACGATACACCGGCGTTCCACGGATCCCGGGGCTCCGGTACGGCGGCGTCAAGATGGCCCGCGATCCGTCGCCGGTCGTCATCAGGGATGCCGGTCCGGGCCAGCAGGCGCCGCCACAGCGCGAGGGCCTCAGCGGCACGGCCCAGGAAATGGGCGCACACCGCCTGCTCGTCGAGCGCGCGCCAGGCGTAGACGTCGGCGCCTACGTCCACGATGTCCGCTTCGGGATCTGGGATCTCAGCGGCGAGCTTGGCGAAGTGGTAGCCGGGGAGATAGGACCGATTGACCCGGTAGAGGTGGGCGATGGCGTGCGGGGGCTCGGCGCGCGTCGGGCGGAACTCCCACGCCCGCAGGTAAGCATCCCGCACCCGCGGCCACGGCTCACCCAGGTGCGCCATCGACTCGGCGAGACGCCATAGCGCGACGTAGACCTCGACGTCCCAGCCGCCCATCGCGGCGCGCCGTGCATACCATGCGTGCGCCGCCGCGAAATCGCCTGCCTCGAAGTAACAGTGGGCGAGATAGAGTGCGGACAGGGCGTCGTGTGGGTTGGATTCGAACTCGGCGAGCAGCACATCGCGCGGTTCGGCTGCCTGCCGGGGGTGCGGGTCGATGCGGTAATCGCCGTCAAGTCGCGCGACGGTGTACGCGTCGTCCCACCCGGCGGGCTCGTCGGTGACACCGACGTAGCGCACGGACACCCCGTCGCGGAACATCTGCGGGCGCCAGGATCCGGCGCCGGCAGCGCCGCCGTAGCGCAGGAAGTAGATGTCCGCGTCAAGCCGGGTGAAGTCGGGCGCGCCCCGCAGGGTGTCGTCGGCATCGATGACCCAGATGTAGTCGCCACGACCCTGGGCCAGGTTCAGGGCCTCGGTCCGGTTGTGGCCGAGGTTGCGCCACGGGCGCTGGTGACGTTCACCGGGGATGCCGATGCTCGCCATGCGACGAGTGATGAGGTCGGCGTCGCTGGAGCCGGTGTCCACGAGCACCCATGAACTGATGTGGGGCGCCAGCGCCGCCAGGGCGGTTTCGAGTGAATTCTCGTCGACGCTCTCGGCGGAACGCGCGCGGTCGCGCACCACCATGGTGAGGCAGATCGAGGGCCGCCCCGTCGCAGGCCGGGGCCGCGCCGTCTCGCCGAAAAGATCGGCGTAACCCCTGCCGAGGCAGCGCAGGAAGTTGTCGGCGGGTCCCACCGCGCCCGAAAGCACGTCGGTGCGCAGGTCCCGGGAGTAGGGATGGAAGATCCGTATCCCCCAGGGATCGAGCAGATTGAGGTATACGTACCGATCGGGGCACTCGATCTTGTTGGTGTTCAGCATCTTGTGGTACGGATGCCGATCACCGTGCCATCCCCACACCGCATAGGGATGGTCCTCGCAGAAGTCGAAGCCCCAGGCTTTTGCCAGTGTGGGCATCGTGTATTCGAGGTAACCGGTCTCGGGATTCTTCCGCTCGCTGAAGCGCTGGAGAAAGGCACGCGGAAGGACGGCGATCATAAATGGGCAGAACCAGGCGTCGTCTTCCTGTATGAGGTAGTCCGCGAGGAAGTCGACATAATGGCGGTGGTTGCGGTACTCGGGCCTGACCCAGGGATTCCACGCCGTGACCTCCGCCACCGGCCGCACGCCCGCGAGCAGAATCTGGTCTTTCTGGAGGTGCTCGAAGAGTTGCCCCACGGGCGCGAAAACCAGCATGTCCCACTGGACGACGGCGAGGGAATCCCAGCTGAGGTGGCGGCCCCGCTCGGTGTGCCACCGGGAGATCAGCATGTCCCCGTGGTCGCGTTTCCACTGCGGACCTCGCTGGTCGGCGAACACGTAGAAATCGTCGATGTCGTCGCGGACGGCGCTGTGCACGCCCGGAGCCTCGTCGGCTGAGCCGCCGAACAACACGTAGATGGGTGTCCCCGGGTTGTAGTGCCGCAGCATCTTGACCCGGTTCGCGCACAGAGCGGGGTCAGCATGACACCAGAAGAGGATCGCAATGTCCACGGCTGCTTCCACGGCAACCCCCACCCTACCCAACGGACCCCCTGCGAACAGAGGGCCGCTTACGCTGGGCGGTAAAGGAGGCAGTGCGTGGCCCAGCACGAGAACGACACCGATATCAAGCGGCTAAACGTGGGCTGTGGCCGCAATATCCGGCCCGGCTGGCTGAACCTCGACAATTCCGGGCTGCCGGGCGTCGATATCCGCTTCGACCTCGAGCAGTGCCGAACGGCACAGATTCCGCTGCCGGACAGCTGCATCGACGAGTTCCTGCTCAGCCACGTCATCGAGCACATCCGGGATTCGATGGCGCTCATGGAGGAGCTACACCGCCTCGCCAAACCGGGAGCGCGCTGCGTGATCCATGTGCCGCACGGTTCCAGCGATGATGCGTGGGAAGACCCGACGCATGTGCGCCCGTACTTTCAGAATTCCTTCGCGTATTTCAGCCAACCGGTGTTTTGGCGCGCCGACTACGGCTATCGCGGCGACTGGCAGCCCGAGACCGTACACCTGCACGTGCCCGCGGCCCGGTTCCAGAACATGCCGCACGAACAGCTGATCGCGCTCGTCGCGCAGAGCCGCAACGTCGTCTCCGAGATGGTGGCGACCCTCACGGCCGTTAAGCCCGCACGGCAGCAGCGGCAGGAACTGCAGAAGCTGCCGCAGGTGGGCATCATGCTGGTCTAGCTGTCGAGGTACCCGTGCGCCGCGGCCACGTCCGGGTGGGCCCGCAGCCTCGCCTTCCACAGGTTGCGCCCGTACACCGGATACATCGGGTTGGCCGGGTCCTCCACAATGCGGGCGCGCGCAGCGAGATCGTCGGGCAGCGAGAGCATCGGG
>CAIYOH010000058.1 GCA_903927745.1 uncultured Mycobacteriaceae bacterium | reverse complement strand
GATGCCCGAATCAGCCTGTCGCCGTTGGGATTGGTCGCCGAGGGCCGCTCGCTGATCGGCAGCTATCTCGGCTCGTCGGTGCCGGGTCGCGACATCCCGCGGTTCGTGGAGCTGTGGCGATCGGGCCGGCTTCCGGTGGAGGCGCTCGTGTCGTCGACAATCCGGCTGGACGACATCAACGAGGCGATGGACCACCTGGCCGGCGGCCATGCCGTACGCCAGCTCATCACATTCGACTGATACGGCGGGCCTCGATTTCGGCGCGGACCTCCTCGGTGTGCTGCCCGAGTTCCGGTGCCACTGAACGCGGCGCCCAGGGAGTGCCGTGAAAATCGGCCGGGGTGGCCACCATCGACACGCTGGACTCCCCGTCGGGAACGTCCACGAGGCCGCCCGCCGCGTGAAACTGCTCGTCGGACACGACGTCCTCGAGGGTGTTGACCGGTGACCAGAAGAAGTCTGGTTCCCCCGCGAAGGCTTGCGCCCACTCGTCAAGCGATCGGGTCGCGAAGATCTCGTCGAGCTCCGCGATGAGCTGCACCGCGTTGGCGGCGCGGGCCCGCGGGTTGTCGAAGCGGGGATCGGTCAACCACTCGGGGCGGCCGACGGCGCGACACAACGCGGGCCAGTGCCGCTCGGCCTCAAGCCCGACGATCCAGAACCGCCGCCCGCCGGCGGCGGTGTAGTTGTTCATGCACGGGTTGCCCATCGTCTCTCGTTGCCCCACCGCGATCGGCTGGCCGGTCAGCAGGTAGGTGTTGAGGTCGAAGCTCACGGTGTAGGCGCCCTGGCGGTACAGCGACGTCGTCACCAATTGGCCCGTGCCGGTGCGCTGCCGGGCGACCAGCGCGGCGCAGATCGCGGCGGCCAGGCTCATGCCTGCCGAATGGTCCCCCATGCCGCCGCGCTGAAATGGCGGCGTGTCGCCGGGACGGGTGAGCAGGTGCGCCAGTCCGGCGCGAGACCAGAACGCCGCGACGTCGTAGGCGGCCCGATCGGCGTCCGGGCCGGTCTCGCCGTAGCCGGTGATCAGCCCGTAGACCAGGCGGGGGCAGCGGTGCGCGACCGACTCGAAATCCAGCCCGAGCCGCTGCAGCGCGCCGGGGCGCACGTTGGTCACGAAAACGTCTGCTGTGTCAAGTAATTTGAGCGCGCTCTCGCGGTCGGCGTCGTCGGTCAGATTCAGGACGATGCTGCGCTTGGAGCGGTTGTCCATTTCGAATGGTGGGTTGACGCCCATGTCACAGCCCAGCATCAGGCCGAACATGCGTGCCGGGTCGCCCGCCGGCGGCTCGACCTTGACGACGTCGGCGCCCCAGTCGGCCAGGATGCCGCCGGCGGCCGGCCCGGCCACCCACACGCCAAGCTCCACAACATTGATTCCGTCCAGCGGTCCCGCCATAGCTGGCAGACTAACCGGTGACCTATGCCCCTTGAGTCTGCGCAGTCGCGCTAGCAATGTTGACATCATGATCGAACTGCTGCAGGGCTTTCCCGACAACGTCGCGGCCTTCGCCTACCACGGGCATGTGACAAAGGCTGATTACGACAACGTGCTGATACCGGACTTTGAGGGCCGACTGCGCCGACACACGAAGCTGCGGATCTACGTCGAGAACGCCACCGACTTGGCGGGCTTCGAGCCCGGCGCGCTCTGGGAGGATCAGAAATTCGGCTTCGGCCACTGCTTCGACTGGGAACGCAGCGCGGTGGTGACTGATGCGTACTGGGCGAAACACCTCGCGACGTTCAGCGCTCTGTTCGGTTTTCTCTATCCGGGGGCCTACCGGGCGTTTACCGAAGATCAAGCCGACACAGCGCGCGAGTGGATTGCGGAACCGGCAACAGCAAGCGCCCGGTCCGCCTGACCGCTCGCAGGCACCGGTGAAGCAGCCGCACTAAAACGGCGGATCATCGGGCAACGGGTCGGGTGGGGGCTCCTCGGGCCGCCAATCCGGGGGCAGCTCCTCCGCTTCGCGGGGATCG
>CAIYOH010000057.1 GCA_903927745.1 uncultured Mycobacteriaceae bacterium | reverse complement strand
GTGAGCGCGGTGACCCGCCGCAGCCAGCGCTCGGACCCGCCGAGGAACGCACCGATGGCGTGCGCCCGGCGCAGGTAGAGGTGGGCGTCGTGCTCCCAGGTGCAGCCGATGCCACCGAGTACCTGGATGCAGTCTTTGACATTCGCTTTCGCGGCGACGATTCCGCTGCCGGCGGCCAGTGCCGCCGCGATCGAGAACTGGGCCGAATCAGCGTCCTCGGTGACATGGTCGGCCGCGCGCGCGGCGTCGGCGGCTGCGACCTCGGCCTGCTCGGCCCGGCACAGCATCTCCGCACACAGGTGCTTGACGGCCTGGAAGCTGCCGATGGGCTTACCGAACTGCTCGCGCACCTTGGCGTAGGCGACGGCCGTGTCCAACGACCACCGGGTCACCCCCGCCGCTTCGGCCGCCAGCACGGTCGCGGCCAATTCCTCGACCCGCTCCCGTGAGGACGGGCCGGCGATCACGGTGGCCGGGGCCGATGTCAGCACAACCCGGGCCAACGGCTGGGAGAAGTCCGTGGCCCGCAGCGGCTCGATCGCCACGCCGCCCCCGGCGGTGTCGACCAGCAGCCACCGGTCGTCGGCCGGCACCAGCAGCAGGGCACCGTCCGCGGCGCCGAGCACCAGCGGCAACGTGCCCGACACGGTCTCGCCGTCGATGTGCACGTCGCCCCCGAGAGCCAACCCGGCGAAGCGTTCACCTGCGGCCAGCGCGGCGAGCAGTTCGGGGTCGGTGACCACCAGGGTGGCCAGCGCGGTGGTGGCGACCGGCCCGGGAATCAGCGCCTTGGCCGCCTCCTCGACCACGGCACACAGATCCTCGATGCTGCCGCCGACTCCACCGGCCTCCTCGGGGATCGCGACCCCGAAGATCCCCAGGCTGGCGAAGGCGGAGAAAACCGGCCTCCACGCGTCGCCGCCCCCGGTGTCCCACTCGAGCTCCGTCGCGCGGATCGCGGCCGTCCCGCCCAGCCCTGACGTGGGATTACGGGCCCAGTCCCGCACCAGCGCACGCGCGGCGAGTTGCTCATCGGTGAGGGTCGCTACCACTGTCAGGTCCTCCGCGCTTGTGTGATTCGACGATATCGTCGGCCGACTAGAACGTGTTCTAATAGTGCCAGCGTTCTTCCGTCACGTCGACAGCGGATCCCCCGCCCGGAACAGGAGCAACCCGTCACATGGCAGCGACCCCGGACTCGGGCCATGTCCCCGACTCGCAGCCGCGGGCGGTCGCGAACGTGGCGGTGCTGGCCGAGTCCGAACTCGGCTCCGAGGCGCAGCGGGAACGCCGCAAGCGCATCCTGGACGCCACGATGGCGATCGCGTCCAAGGGCGGTTACGAGGCGGTGCAGATGCGGGCCGTAGCGGACCGCGCCGACGTGGCGGTGGGGACTCTGTACCGGTATTTCCCGTCGAAGGTCCACCTGCTGGTCTCGGCGCTGGGCCGCGAGTTCACCCGCATCGACGCCAAGACCGATCGCTCCACGGTCACCGGCGCAACCCCCTATCAGCGGCTGAACTTCATGGTCGGCAAGCTCAACCGCGCGATGCAGCGCAACCCCCTGCTCACCGAGGCGATGACGCGGGCCTACGTGTTCGCCGACGCCTCGGCCGCCAGCGAGGTCGACCAGGTCGAAAAGCTCATTGACGGCATGTTCGCGCGCGCGATGGCCGATGGCGAACCCACCGAAGACCAGTACTACATCGCGCGGGTGATCTCGGATGTGTGGCTGTCGAACCTGCTGGCCTGGCTTACCCGGCGAGCCTCGGCGACCGACGTCAGCAAACGGCTGGACCTCGCCGTCCGATTGCTGATCGGCGACCGGGACTAGGCCGACACCCGTCGGACCGCCCGCCTCGAGGGTTTTCGCGGGCGGCGCACACCCGTGTGTCATGCCGTCCTGTTGTAATGAAAACGATTGTCATTAAGATCGGGGAGGGGCGCGAGAGGACACCGGATGTGACTAGGGCGCCGTCACCACGACGGGTGACCGCCGCTACGGCGACCGCGTGGGTGGCGGTTCTCCTGGCCGGCGGGGCCGTCACCACCGGCTGCGGCGGCGGGGGTTCCGCGGGCGCGCCTGCCGTGGTGGCCTCGACCGACGTGTGGGGCAGTGTGGCGCGGGCGGTCACCGGCACCCACCTCGCCGTCACCTCTCTGCTGACCGGGATGAATAAAGACCCGCACTCCTACCAGGCCAGTCCCTCGGATGCCGCAGCCCTCACCGACGCGGCACTGGTCGTCTACAACGGCGGCGGCTACGACCCGTGGGTGGACACGGTGCTGGCCGGGCATCCGGCGGTGACACGGATCGATGCCTACTCGTTCGCGACGCGCTCCGCGGGGCACCGTCCAGACGAGCACGTCTTCTACGACCTGCGCGTCGCCAAGTCGGTCGCCTCCGCGATCGCCGACCGATTGGCGGCCATCGACCGGGCCGACGCCGACTCCTACCACGCAGGCGCCGACGCATTCGGCCGCGACGCCGACGACATCGCCACGTCCGAACACGCCATCGCCACCACGTACGCCGGCGTCGGTGTGATCGTGACCGAGTCCGTCGCGCACTACCTGGTGGAGGCGTCCGGCCTGAACGATCGCACCCCGGCCACGCTGACGGCGGCCACCGAGAACGAAACCGACCCGTCACCGGCCGACATGGCCTTCGCCCTCGACCTGATCAACGGCCGACAGGTCGCGGCGGTGCTGGTCAACCCGCAGACCACCACCCCCGCGATCAACGGCCTGCGGGATGCCGCGCGGCGGGCGGGTGTGCCAGTGACCGACGTGACCGAAACTCTGCCCGGGGGAACGGATTACCTCACCTGGCAGCGCAACACGGTGACCCGGCTGCTGGCCGCGCTGCGGTCGAGTGGGTCGGCGCGGCCGTGACACACGACGCGGTGGCGGCCACCGAACCCCGCGGCCACGCGGTGTCGCTGCAGGACGCCCAGTTGGCTTTCGGCGACCGCCTGCTCTGGAACCACCTCGACCTGACCGCCTCGCCCGGGGAGTTCATCGCGGTCCTGGGTCCCAACGGCTGCGGCAAGACGTCGTTGCTCAAGGTGCTGCTGGGTCAGCTGCCGCTCACTGCCGGCGCCGCACTCGTGGACGGACGGCCGGTCACCTCGGGCAGCGGGCGCATCGGCTATGTGCCGCAACACCATTCGACCGAGCGCGGTGTGCTGCTGCGAGGACGCGACCTGGTCCGGCTGGGTATCGACGGCAGACACTGGGGCGCGATCACGCTGCGATCCGGCGACCGGGCCCGTCGGCGCGCGGCCGTCCAGCAGGCCTTGCGCTCGGTCGACGGCGAACACCTGGCCGACGTTGAAGTCGGCGTCATGTCGGGCGGGGAGTTGCAGCGCATACGCATCGCCCAGTCGCTGGTCGACGAGCCGATGCTACTGCTCTGTGACGAGCCACTGCTCGCCCTCGACCCGGCGAACGCCGAGCTGGTGGCGGCGCTCATCGACCGCCGGCGCCGGGAGGCCGGCACCACGGTCATCGTCGTCACCCACGAGGTCAACCCGATCCTGCCCTACGTGGACCGGGTGCTCTACCTGGCCGGCGGCCGGTTCACGGTGGGAAGCGTCGACGAGGTGATGACCACCGAGACGCTGTCGGCGCTGTACCAGGCCGACATCCAGGTGTTGCGCATCAAGGACCGTTACGTGGTCCTCGGCGCGCCCGATGCGGGGTGTGGCGGATGAACCAACCGCTCCGCGACATGCTGGCGCATCTGTTCTCCTTCGACATCACCGCCCGCCTGCTCGGCCACGACTTCGTCCAGCAGGCCCTGCTGGCCGCCGCCCTGCTCGGGCTGGCGGCCGGCCTGATCGGCCCGTTCATCGTGATGCGCCAGATGTCGTTCGCCGTGCACGGATCCAGTGAATTGTCGCTCACCGGCGCCGCGTTCGCGCTGCTGGTCGGATTCCAGGTGGGGGCGGGAGCGCTGATCGGCAGCGCGCTGGCGGCGGCGTTGTTCGGCGTTCTCGGCCAGCGCGCCCGCGAGCGCGACTCGGCGATCGGGGTGGTCCTCGCCTTCGGAATGGGCCTCGCGGTGCTGTTCATCCACCTCTACCCGGGCCGAACAGGAACAAGTTTCGCGTTGCTGACCGGACAGATCGTGGGCGTCGGATACACCGGGCTGGCGATGCTGGCGCTGGTGTGTCTGCTGGTCGTCGCCGTGCTGGCGACGTGCTACCGGCCGTTGCTGTTCGCGACCGTCGACCCCGAGGTGGCCGCGGCCCGCGGTGTTCCCGTGCGGGCGCTGGGCATCGTGTTCGCGATCCTCGTCGGCGTGGTGGCCGCACAAGCCGTGCAGATCGTCGGGGCGCTACTGGTGATGTCCCTGCTGATCACACCGGCGGCGGCAGCCACCCGGGTGGTGGCCTCCCCGGCGGCAGCCATGGCGGTGTCGGTGGCGTTCGCCGAGGTGTCCGCCGTCGGTGGGGTCGTGCTGTCCCTGGCGCCCGGCGTTCCGGTCTCGGTCTTCGTCGCGGGCATCTCCTTTGCGATCTACCTGCTGTGCTGGTTCGCCGGGCGCCGGCGGTACGCATCCTCGTCAGGCCCATAAGCTGGGTGGATGCCTGCAATCGACCTCAATGCCGACCTGGGTGAGGGC
Organism: uncultured Mycobacteriaceae bacterium; assembly: GCA_903927745.1. Lineage (GTDB taxonomy): Bacteria > Actinomycetota > Actinomycetes > Mycobacteriales > Mycobacteriaceae > Mycobacterium. Next base: position 9,167 of record CAIYOH010000057.1, on the reverse strand, counting down.
TTCGGTATCTGGCGGCTCGGTGACGACGACGCCATGCTCGACATCGTCACCAGCGCCAACCTCGCGTGCGGCTTCCACGCGGGAGACCCGGCCGGCCTGCTGCGGGTCTGCCGGTTGGCCGCCGGCCGCGGGGTGCGGATCGGAGCCCAGGTGAGCTACCGCGACCTCGCGGGCTTCGGCCGGCGGTTCATCGACGTCGCCGCTGACGACCTCCTCGCCGACGTCGTGTACCAGATCGGGGCGTTGCAAGCCATTGCGCACGCATCGGGATCGTCCGTCTGCTACGTGAAACCCCATGGGGCGCTGTACAACACCGTGGTCACTAACGCCGAGCAGGCCGCCGCGGTCGCCGAGGCGGTGCACCTGGTGGACGCCACACTCCCCGTGCTGGGCATGGCGGGGTCAGCGTTCTTCAGCGAGGCCGCTTGCCGCGGCCTGCGCACCGTCGCCGAGGGTTTCGCCGACCGCGCCTACCGGCCGGACGGCCGGCTGGTCTCCCGTCGCGAGCCGGGCGCGGTATTGCACGACCCGGCCGCGATCGCCGAGCGGGTGGCGAGCATGCTGGCGACGGGGCGGGTGACCGCAGTCGACGGCACCGAGGTTCCGATCGGCGTGGAGTCGGTGTGTGTGCACGGTGATTCGCCGGGGGCGGTGCAGATAGCCCGCGCGGTCCGCGATCGTCTCGAAGCGGACGGAACCGGAATCAGGGCGTTCTGTTAGCTCCTGCGCTGACGCGCGATTTCGGCAAGCACCACGCCCGCGGCCACCGAGGCGTTCAGCGATTCGGTATCGCCGGTCATCGGGATGGACACCACCTCGTCGCAGGTCTGCCGGACCAATCGCGACAGGCCCTTGCCCTCCGAACCGACGACCACCACCACGGGGTCGCTGCCGTCGAGGTCGTCGAGTACGGTGCCACCACCGGCGTCCAGACCAATCACCCGCACGCCGCTGTTGGCCCAATCTTTGAGCGTTCGAGTCAGATTCGTGGCTCGGGCAACCGGAACGCGCGCCGCAGCACCGGCGCTGGTGCGCCACGCCACCGCCGTCACCGATGCCGAGCGCCGCTGCGGGATCAGGACGCCGTGGCCCCCGAATGCGGCGACCGAGCGCACGATGGCGCCGAGGTTGCGCGGGTCGGAGATGTTGTCCAGCGCCACCAACAGTGCCGGTGGCGACTGCGTCGCGATCGCCAGAAGGTCGTCAGGGTGAGTGTAGGCAAACGGCGGCACCTGCAGCGCGATGCCCTGATGCAGGTGATTGTTGGCCATCCGGTCAAGGTCGGTGCGCGGCAACTCGAGGATGGGAATCCCCGAATCCCCTGCTCGGGAAACGGATTCGGTGAGGCGTTCGTCGGCTTCGGAGCCAAGGGCGACGTAGAGCGCGGTCGCCGGCACGCCGGCCCGCAGGCATTCCAGCACCGGGTTGCGGCCCAGGACCGTTTCGACCTCGTCGGTACGCCGGGCCGGGGGGCGCGCCCGGGGCTGGTCGCGCTTGGCGGCGGGGTGGTTGGGTCTCATGCGCGCAGGCGGTGTCGGACCGCGACCCTCTAGCGCGCGCCTACGCTGACCGCCCGAGCCCACCGTCGGACCCTTCTTGGTATCGGATTTACGCACCGCGCCGCGGCGTCGCGAATTGCCCGCCATCAGCCGACGTCACCGCCCAACGTCCACTGCGGCCCGTCGGCGGTGTCGGTGACTTCGATGCCGGCGCTCTTGAGACGGTCCCGGATCTCATCGGCCAGCGCCCAGTCCCGGTCATGGCGCGCCCTGTCCCGATCTTCCAGCTCAGCCCGCACCAGGACGTCGACGGCCGCCAGCGCAGCCGATGTCTGGTCGCGGGTCTCCCACCGCTCGTCGAGCGGGTCGCACCCGAGGATGCCCATCATCGCCCGGATCGCACCGGCGTGCCGTAGCGCGCCATCGTGGTCACCGGCGTCGAGCGCCCGGTTGCCTTCGGCGCGGACGTGGTGCACCTCCGCCAGGGCCATGGGGACCGCCAGGTCGTCGTCGAGGGCCTCGGCGAACCGCGCGGTCGGTTCGGCGGGTTGGAAGCCACCGGCGCGCGTCCGGACGCGGTGCAGAAACTCCTCAACGCCCTCATAGGCTTTGACGGCGTCCTGCAGGGCGGTGTCGGAGAATTCCAGCATCGAGCGGTAGTGCGCGCTGCCTAGGTAGTAGCGCAACTCGGCCGGCCGCACGCGCTGCAGCATCGCCGGGATGGCTAAGACGTTGCCCAGCGATTTGCTCATCTTCTCGCCGCCCATGGTCACCCAGCCGTTGTGCAGCCAGTAGCGGGCGAAGCCGTCTCCGGCGGCACGGCTCTGAGCGATTTCGTTCTCGTGGTGCGGGAAGACGAGATCCATTCCACCGCAGTGGATATCGAATTCCGGACCGAGGTAGGTGCGGGCCATGGCCGAACATTCCAGGTGCCATCCCGGGCGGCCACGGCCCCACGGCGTCGGCCATGAGGGCTCGCCGGGCTTGGCTGCCTTCCAGAGGGTGAAGTCGCGTTGATCACGCTTGGCTGTGGCCGCTCCCTCACCTTGATGGACATCGTCGACCCGATGGCCGGACAGCTGTCCGTACTCCGGGTAACTGAGCACGTCGAAGTACACGTCGCCGCCGGCGGAGTAGGCATGCCCGGTGTCGATCAGCCGCTCCATTAATTCGACCATCTGCGTGATGTGCCCGGTAGCGCGCGGCTCCGCAGACGGGGGCAGCACGTCCAGGGCCTCGTAGGCGGCGCTGAACGCACGCTCATAGGTGGTCGCCCACTCCCACCACGACCGATCGGCCGCGGCGGCTTTGGTGAGGATCTTGTCGTCGATGTCGGTGACGTTGCGGATGAACGCGACGTCGTTGCCCCGCGCGATCAGCCAGCGGCGCAGGATGTCGAAAGCCACGCCGCTGCGGACATGCCCGATGTGCGGCAACCCCTGGACGGTTGCCCCGCAGAGGTAGATGGACACGTGGCCGGGGCGCAGCGGGACGAAATCACGCACCCCACCGGCGGCCGTGTCGTGGAGCCGGAGGCGGGCGCTATCGGTCACGACGTGCCAGCTTACCTGCCCGGTTGCGGCGACCTCGGCACGCGAGCGTCACGCTGGTGTGACGCTCGGTGGGGTGACGGCGCGGTGGTGTGACGCTCGGCGGGGTGACGGCGGGGTGGTGGCGGGGCGGCGCTAGCCGACGGGCACCACCAGCGCCGTCGCGATTGCGGCGAGGCCCTCGCCGCGTCCGGTCAGGCCCAGCCCGTCGGTGGTGGTTGCCGACACCGAGACGGGCGCCTGCAGCAGTCCCGACAGCACGCGCTGGGCCTCGTCGCGGCGCGGGCCGACCTTTGGGTGATTGCCGATCACCTGGACGGCGGCGTTACCCACCCGGAAACCGTGTTGCCGTATCAGATCGACGACGTGGAGCAGCATGTCGGCCCCGCTCACGTCTTTCCAGCGCGGATCGTCGACGCCGAACACCTCGCCGATGTCGCCGAGTCCCGCGGCGGCCAGCACCGCGTCGCACAGCGAGTGCGCCGCCACGTCACCGTCGGAATGCCCGGCACAGCCATCGACGCCGGGAAACTCCAGACCCAGCAGCCGACACGGCCGTCCGGGCTCGAATCCGTGCACATCGGTTCCGATTCCGACCCGCGGCAGGCCGGTCACCGGCGGACAATCGCGTGGGCCAGCAACAGATCGAGCGGTGTGGTGATCTTGAACGCCAGCGGATCGCCGGCGACCACGTGGACCTGACCGCCCACATGCTCCACGAGCGACGCGTCGTCGGTGAAGCCGACGCTCGAGTCCCGGCAGCCACGGTAGGCCCGCACCAGCAGTTCGGTGGCGAACCCCTGCGGCGTCTGCACCGCCCGCAGTCCGGCGCGTTCGGGGGTGCCCAGCACGGCCCCGTTGGCATCCACGGCTTTGACGGTGTCGGACAACGGCAGAGCGGGCACTACGGCGGCATGCCCCGCCCGCAGGGCCTCGACCACCCGGACGATCAGTTCGGGCGGGGTCAGCGCCCGGGCGGCGTCATGCACGAGCACGAACGCCGGCGGGGCCGACCCGGCGGACTCGTTGACGGCCGACAGCGCCAGTTTCACCGATTCAGACCGGTCCGATCCGCCGGCGACGACGGTGGCGTGGACGTCCAGGATCCGTCTCGCCTGGGCGATCCGGTCGGGCGGGACGGCCACCACGATGTGATCGACGACGCCGGATTCCACCAAGCCCGCAACCGCGAGTTCGAGCAGTGTTCGCCCGTCGAGTTCACAGAACGCCTTGGGGATGCCGGCGCGGAGCCGCTCCCCCGATCCGGCGGCCGGAACCACGGCGGCCACCGCGCCTCGGTCACCTGATCGCGCGCCCACCCGGGACTCAGGGCCGTCAGGAAGCGGCGGCCAAAGCCTCGTCGAGGATGATTGCCGCCTTGGCGTCGTCGGTGCTCTCGGCCAGAGCCAATTCACCGACCAGGATCTGGCGGGCCTTGGCCAGCATGCGCTTCTCGCCGGCGGACAAGCCGCGCTCCTGATCGCGGCGCCACAGGTCGCGGACAACTTCAGCGACCTTGTTGACATCGCCCGAGGCGAGCTTCTCCAGATTGGCTTTGTAGCGGCGCGACCAGTTGGTCGGCTCCTCGGTGTGCGGGGCCCGCAACACCTGGAAGACCTTGTCGAGGCCTTCCTTGCCGACGACGTCACGCACACCGACGTACTCGGCGTTGTCGGCGGGGACTCGGACGGTCAGGTCGCCCTGGGCGACCTTCAAGACGAGATACTCGCGTTGTTCCCCTTTAGTAGTCCGGGTTTCGATCGCCTCAACTAACGCAGCACCGTGATGCGGGTAAACAACGGTATCGCCAACCTTGAAGATCATCTGGTTAGAGCCCCTTTCGTCAGTTCATTCTAGCACGACAGCCCGACGCGTGCTGAACAACAGTGCAGGTCAGGGGCACAACGCACGCGAGTTGGGGGTTGACAGACGACACGAAACATGCAGACCGAACCCTACCAGCGCCCATCTCGCGCCTTTATGGGCACCCGGTGATGCCCCTGCGATGCCCCTCCTGTGCTGGTCCGGCGGCCTGAGCGCCCGCGATTGAGGATTTCCTACTACGCTTCACTCGTGGCTCCTTGAGAGGCTCCTCGAGAGGCTCCTCGAGAGCAGCACCCAACCCAGACTCGCCCGGTAGGAGGCACCTGCGTGAAGCGCTTCATGATCGGCCTGGTTGCGCTGGCCGCCGCCGTGCTCGGCGGCTGCGGCACCGGGCAGCTCGCCCAGACCACCTCCCAGGGCCCCGCCATCAACGGCAACAGTGTCAACGTCAACAAGGTGGCGGTACGCGACATCCGGATACAGGCGGTGCAGACGGGCGACGCCATTCCGCCCGGCCACAACGTCGATCTGGTTGCGGTCGCCGTCAACGAGTCGCCGGACACCCCGGACCGCCTGGTCTCCATCACCACCGACATCGGAACCGTGACGCTCAGCGGCGACGGCCGCCTGCCCGCGGGCGGCGTGTTATTCCTGGGCACACCGGAGGGCCAGCAGGTCGCGCCCGGCCCCACCGACTCCAACAACACGATCAGGGCGACCGTGAACCTGACGAAACCCATCAGCAACGGACTGAACTACAACTTCACGTTCACCTTCGAAAAGGCCGGGCAAGCGAGCATGCAGGTGCCGATATCGGCCGGCTTGGCCCCACAGCCCCGGCAGACCTGAGCGGACAACCGATCAGACCGAACCGCTCGACACCTCATGTCGTGAACGCTGGTTGTCGTACCTGAGCGATACGGTCGTCGTCATGTCCGCTGCTCGCTCGCAATATCGCTGCTCGGGGTGTCGGCACACCACCGCCAAGTGGGTCGGCCATTGCCCGGAGTGCGGCGCGTGGGGCAGCGTCGAGGAGGTGGCGGCGATCGGCGCGATCGTCGGAGGCCGCCGCTCCGCTGCGGCCGGTAATCGTCGATCGGTCCCCCACGCCGTGTCGATCACGTCCGTCGAGGCTGACACCAGCCGGCACCGCTCGACGGGCATCGCGGAGCTCGACCGGGTACTCGGCGGCGGCGTGGTGCCCGGGTCCGTGACGCTGCTGGCGGGCGAACCGGGGGTGGGCAAGTCGACGCTGCTGCTCAAGGTCGCCCACCGCTGGGCGCAGTCGGGCCGGCGCGCGCTGTACATCTCCGGCGAGGAGTCCGCCGGCCAGATCCGGTTGCGGGCGGACAGGATGGGCTGCGGCGGCGCCGAGGAGATTTACGTGGCCGCCGAATCCGACTTGCACGCGGTCCTCGAGCACATCGCGACCGTGCGGCCGGCGCTGGTGATCGTGGACTCGGTGCAAACCATGTCCAGCACCGCCGCCGACGGTGTCGCCGGCGGCGTCACGCAGGTGCGGGCGGTGACAGCGGCGCTGACGGCGGCCGCCAAGTCCGACGGCGTCGCGTTGATCCTGGTCGGCCACGTCACCAAGGACGGCGCGATCGCCGGGCCCCGCTCTCTGGAACATCTCGTCGACGTCGTGCTGCATTTCGAGGGGGACCGCAGCGGCGCGGTGCGGATGGTGCGGGGGATCAAGAACCGTTTCGGCGCATCCGACGAAGTCGGGTGCTTCATGCTGCACGACAACGGGATCGAGGACGTCTCCGACCCATCCAACCTCTTCCTGGATCAGCGTCCGGCACCGGTCGCCGGAACCGCGATCACCGTCACCCTGGACGGGAAGCGGCCGTTGATCGGCGAGGTTCAGTCGCTGCTGGCGAAGCCGACGGGCGGTTCACCGCGCCGCGCCGTCAGCGGTATCGACCATGCCCGTGCCGCGATGATCACGGCCGTGCTGGAAAAGCACGCCCGGCTCGACATCGCCGTCAACGACATCTACCTGTCGACCGTGGGTGGCATGCGCTTGACCGATCCGTCATCGGATCTGGCCGTGGCTATCGCGCTTGCCTCGGCGTATTTGGATCTGCCGCTGCCGACCACGGCGGTGATGATCGGCGAGGTCGGGCTGGCGGGCGACCTGCGCCGGGTCGCCGGAATGGAGCGTCGGCTCAGCGAAGCGGCGCGCCAGGGCTTTACCGTCGCCCTCATCCCGGCCGGCTGCGACAATCGTTCCGGCAGCGGATCAGGGATCGTGCCGGTGGGCATGCGGGCGCTGGCGGCGCCCACTATCGTCGCGGCGCTGCAGCACATGGTCGACATCGCCGACCACCACACCGGCGCGCCCCCGGGCCCGCGCCGGCTGGACGCGCGGTGCACCTCAGCCGCAGAATGACACGCTGTGACCCCTCCGACGATGCGGGAGACCATCGCCCGCCTGGCGCCGGGTACCGGGCTGCGCGACGGCCTGGAGCGCATCCTGCGCGGCCGTACCGGAGCGCTGATCGTGCTCGGCAACGACGAGAACGTGGAAGCCATCTGCGACGGTGGGTTCGCCCTCGACGTCCGGTATGCGCCGACCCGGCTGCGCGAGCTGGCGAAGATGGACGGCGCCGTGGTCCTGTCGACCGACGGCGGCCGCATCCTGCGCGCCAACGTGCAATTGGTGCCCGACCCTTCGATACCCACCGACGAGTCGGGCACCCGCCACCGTTCCGCGGAGCGGGCGGCGACCCAGACCGGTTACCCGGTGATCTCAGTGAGCCACTCGATGAACATCGTCACGGTCTACGTCGGGGGCGAACGCCATGTGGTGGCCGATTCCGCGACCATCCTGTCGCGGGCCAACCAGGCGATCGCGACGCTGGAGCGGTACAAGGCCCGGCTCGACGAGGTCAGTCGGCAGCTGTCCAGAGCGGAGATCGAGGACTTCGTCACGCTGCGCGATGCGATGACGGTGGTGCAGCGGCTCGAACTCGTCCGCCGGATCGGGCTCGCAATCGACAACGACGTGGTCGAGCTCGGCACCGACGGGCGTCAGCTGCGGCTGCAACTCGAGGAACTGCTCGGCGGTAACGACGTCTCCCTGGGCCTGATCGTGCGGGACTACCACGCCACCCCCGAGCCGCTGTCCGAAGCCCAGCTGACCTCAACCCTCGATGAGCTGGATGCGCTGTCGGACGCCGAACTGCTCGACTTCGCCTCGTTGGCCCGCGTTTTCGGATACCCGACGACGCCGGAGGCGCAGGATTCGGCTCTGGGCCCGCGCGGCTACCGCGCGATGGCCGGCATCCCCCGGCTCCAGTTCGCCCATGTCGACCTGCTGGTGCGGGCGTTCGGAACGCTGCAGGGTCTCCTGGCCGCCAGCGCGAACGATCTGCAATCGGTGGACGGTATCGGCTCGATGTGGGCGCGCCACATTCGAGAGGGTCTCTCGCAGTTGGCGGAGTCGACGATCGCCGATCCCCTCAGCTGAAGGATCAGCCCCCGGGCGCCGCGGGAGCGTCCTGCTGCGGTGCGGTTGCGGTCTGGCCGGGTCCCGGCGCAGGCGGCGGCTGGTTCAGCATGAACGGCACCGCGAGCGAGCGCAGATTCCCCATCTGCACGACCAGGTTGTAGGTGCCCGGCCCGATGGCCGGCCGAGGCAGCGGGCAGTGCGGCGTCGAGCCCATTCCCGTCCAGGTGACCGCCGTCGTCACCTGCTCGCCCGGGGCGAACGACTTGATCAGCGTCTCATTGGACGGCGCGCAGTCCAGGTTGGACCACAGCCGCTTGTTGTCCAGCGAGTAGACGTAGGCGGAGAGCACGGCGGCCCCAACGTCGCGCTTGCAGGACACCAGCCCGATGTTGGTGACCACCATGGTGAACTTCGGCTGGTCACCGATGAAGAATTGGGGCGCGTTGGTCAGGCCCTTGACGGCCAGCGTGGAGTCGGGACAGTCATCGCCCTCCTTGAGCACAGGGGGCGGCTGTACCGCGGCCGACGGTGTGGGCGTCTCGAGGCCCTGCGCCTGCTGGGAGGCCGACGGGTTGGTGCTGTCCTGGGCGGCTTGCGGTGCCTGGGATGTGGGCGCGGCGGGCGCGGTTGCCTTGCTCTGCGCGGAGTTGGGCTTGTCGGCGCTGGCGGGTTTGGCGCCCGCGTGGTGGCTCATGAAGGCGACGGCTACGGCCGCCACGATTGCGACGACGACGGCCCCGATGCCCAGGGCGAGCCCCCTGCGCCGCCAGTAGATCTCGGTGGGCAGCGGGCCACGCGGTTCCAGATCCAGCACGTTTATACGGTAGGGCCAGG
>CAIYOH010000056.1 GCA_903927745.1 uncultured Mycobacteriaceae bacterium | reverse complement strand
TGGCGGGAGCCTTGCGGGCCGGAGCCTTCTTGGCGGGAGCCTTGCGGGCCGGAGCCTTGCGGGCCGGAGCCTTCTTGGCGGGAGCCTTGCGGGCCGGAGCCTTCTTGACGACCTTCCGAACGATCTTCTTGGCCGCGGCCTTCCTGACGACCTTCCGAACGACCTTCTTGGCCGCGGCCTTCTTGGCCGGGGCCTTCTTGGCCGGAGCTTTCTTTGCAGGAGCCTTCTTAGCAGGAGCCTTCTTAGCCGCTCCCGCGCCAACACCACGTTTCACTGCCGGTCCTTCCGCTGAGAGGCGCTGTGCGCCAGATACAACTGCTTTGAATTGAGCGCCCGGACGAAACGCCGGTACCGATGTGGGCGCTACCTTTACCGTCTCGCCGGTGCGCGGGTTACGAGCGACGCGCGCGGCGCGACGCCGCCGTTCAAAAACACCGAATCCGGTGATCGTGACGCTTTCACCTTTGTGCACGGCGCGCACGATGGTGTCGACGACATTTTCTACGGCCTCAGTCGCGTGCCGACGGTCCGAGCCCAATTTCTGTGTGAGTACGTCAATGAGCTCCGCTTTGTTCATCCAGTCCCTCCAAGTCAGTGGTTCTCGCTTGTGCGAACCGACTGCACCATACGGTAAACCCTTGTTCAGCAAATCTCCAAGAGCCACGCCCAGTTTCAGTGTTATGAAATAAATTTTTTTTGCAATCCGGTTGCCGCCCTTGACCGGTGGAGGATGCAGTCAGCAGGTACAGCGACGGACCTTTCAAGTGGCCGGAAGAATGCGCGGTTTCCACGTGGGACGTGCAGCCTCAAAGGACTCGATCTGATCGAGTTTCCGCAGCGTAAGGGCTATATCATCGAGTCCCTCAAGCAGCCGCCAGGCAGTATGGTCGTCAATCGTGAACGGCAGCACCACCGTTCCGGCGATGACATTTCGATCTTCAAGATTGACAGTAAGTTCCATGCCCGGACTCTGCTCGATGAGCTTCCAGAGAAGTTCAACATCGTCTTGGGCGACTTCGGCAGCCAGTAGGCCCGCTTTCCCGGCGTTGCCCCGGAAAATATCACCGAAGCGAGACGAGATGACGACTCGGAATCCGTAATCCATGAGCGCCCACACCGCGTGCTCGCGTGAGGATCCTGTGCCGAAATCGGGACCGGCGACCAGGACGGACCCCCGGTCAAACGGGCTCAGGTTCAGCACAAATGAGGGATCCGTCCGCCATGTCGCGAACAATCCGTCCTCGAAACCAGTTCGGGTAATACGCTTGAGATACACCGCCGGGATGATCTGGTCGGTGTCCACATTGGACCGCCGAAGCGGTACGCCGATACCGGTATGTGTGCGAAAGGCTTCCATTCCCGTCCTCGATTCGTGGGTCAGTCGGAGTTCACATCGGTCGGAGCCGAGAGCGTTCCACGAACCGCTGTTGCCGCCGCGACCGCGGGCGATACGAGGTGCGTGCGGCCGCCCTTGCCCTGCCGCCCTTCGAAGTTCCGGTTGGACGTCGCGGCGCATCGTTGACCGGGCGACAGCTGATCCGGGTTCATGCCCAGGCACATCGAGCAACCGGCCTGACGCCATTCGGCGCCGGCAGCGGTGAAAACCTCACCCAGCCCCTCCGCTTCGGCTTGGGCGCGCACCCGCATGGAACCGGGAACGACAAGCATGCGCACACCGGGGGCGACCGTGCGCCCGCGCAGCACGTCGGCCGCCGCGCGCAGATCCTCGATACGGCCGTTGGTGCACGACCCGACGAACACCGTGTCGACGCTGATGTCGCGCATCGGGGTTCCGGGGCGAAGATCCATATAGGCCAGGGCCTTCTCGGCGGCTTGCCGTTCGCCGTCGTCGGTCATCAGGGCGGGATCGGGGACGGCCGCCGACAAGGGGACCCCCTGGCCCGGGTTGGTTCCCCACGTCACGAACGGGCTCAACGAGGCTGCGTCCAGGTGGACCTCGGTGTCAAACTCGGCGCCGGGATCGGTGCGCAATCCCCGCCAGTAGGCCATCGCGGCGTCCCACTGCGCTCCGGTCGGTGCGTGCGGACGACCGCGCAGATAGGCGAATGTGGTGTCGTCGGGCGCCACCATCCCCGCACGGGCGCCGGCCTCGATGCTCATGTTGCAGATCGTCATCCGGCCCTCCATGGACAACGATTCCACGGCGGCGCCCCGGTACTCGATGACATGACCCTGCCCGCCGGCGGTGCCGATCTTGGCGATCAACGCCAGGATGATGTCTTTGGCGGTCACCCCCGCGGGCAACCGTCCGTCCACCGTGACGGCCATCGTCTTGAACGGCCGCAGCGGCAGCGTCTGGGTGGCCAGCACGTGTTCCACCTCGGACGTGCCGATCCCCATGGCCAGCGCGCCGAATGCGCCGTGGGTCGACGTATGACTGTCGCCACAGACGATCGTCATGCCCGGCTGGGTGAGGCCCAACTGCGGTCCGACGACGTGCACGATGCCCTGGTCGATATCCCCCATCGGGTAGAGCCGGACCCCGAATTCGGCGCAGTTGCGGCGCAACGTCTCCACCTGGATGCGCGAGACCGGGTCCGCGATCGGCTTGTCGATGTCGACGGTGGGCACATTGTGGTCCTCGGTGGCCAGCGTCAGGTCGGGGCGGTGCACCGCGCGACCGGCCAGGCGCAGCCCGTCGAAAGCCTGGGGGCTCGTCACCTCGTGCACCAGGTGCAGGTCGATGTAGATCAGGTCGGGGGACCCTGCCTGCTCGGCGCTCGCGGGCACCACAACGTGATCGCCCCACACCTTGTCGGCCAGTGTGCGCGGCCTCACGACGTCGACCCCCGCGGTATCGGATCCCATCTCGAATGCGCCCCTACTCGGTTAGTCCGTCTGGCGTCTCACAATCTACAGCGACGCCGCCACCGCGGGCGGGGACGATGACCCGTCGCCGACATGTCAGACTGGCGAAATGGGAACCAATCAACGCGCGAGCATCGTCATGTCGGAGGACGAGATCGCCGATTTCGTCGTCACGAGCCGCACCGGGACGCTGGCCACTCTCGGCCCCGGCGGGCAACCCCACCTGACCGCGATGTGGTACGCCGTGGTCGACGGCGAGATATGGCTCGAGACCAAGGCCAAGTCGCAGAAGGCCCTCAACCTGACCCGCGATCCACGGGCGAGTTTCCTCATCGAGGACGGCGACACTTACGACACGCTGCGCGGCGTCTCGTTCGAGGGCGTCGCCGAGATCGTCGACGACCCGGACGTCGCGCACCGGGTCGGGGTCAGCGTGTGGGAGCGCTACACCGGCCCCTACAGCGACGAGATGAAGCCTTTCGTCGAGCAGATGATGAACAAACGGGTCTGCGTGCGCATTGTGGCCCATCGGGCGCGCTCGTGGGATCACCGCAAACTCGGCTTGGCGCACATGCCGGTGGGCGGATCAACCGCGCCAGCCACGCAATAAATGTTGTAGCCCCGATGGGATTCGAACCCACGCTACCGCCGTGAGAGGGCGGCGTCCTAGGCCGCTAGACGACGGGGCCGGAACTGATCCGAGACACGAGCATAGCTGACGGTGCTGGGGTACCAGGACTCGAACCTAGAATGGCTGAACCAGAATCAGCTGTGTTGCCAATTACACCATACCCCACGGTGCCAGCGACCGACATGGTGCTGTCGGCCGACGTGCAGACTACCAAAGTCCGTCAGGCGATCGTATCGCGCGCGGCGCGCAGCCGCGCCAGGCTGCGGTCGCGACCGAGCAGTTCCAGCGACTCGAACAGCGGCGGGCTGATCGTGCTCCCCGTGACGGCAACCCGGATCGGGCCGAAAGCCTTGCGCGGTGCGAGCGAGAGGCCGTCGACGAGGGCGGCCTTGAGGGCCGTCTCGATGCGCCCCGCGGTCCACTCCGCCACCGGGTCGAGCGCCGTCAGCGCCGCGTCGATCGCCACACCCGCGTCCGGACCGAGTTCCTTGGCGGCCGCCCTGGGATCGATCGCGTAATCGTCGTCCTCGCCGTTATCGTCACTGAGAAACTTCAGCAGCTCCCACGCGTCGGCCAGGACGACGATGCGCGTCTGCACCAGCTGGGCGGCCGCGGTGAAACCGGCGTCGGGATCTGGGGTGTCCACGGCGATGCGGTGGCCGTGGGAGTCGAAGAAGGCGCGCAATCGGCGGGTGAAGTCGTCGGCGTCGAGCATCCGAATGTGCTCGCCGTTGATTGCGTCGGCCTTCTTCTGGTCGAACCGGGCCGGGTTGGAATTGACGTCCACGACATCGAAGGCGGCCACCATCTCGTCGAGAGTGAACAGGTCGTGGTCGTCGGCGATCGCCCAGCCGAGTAGCGCAAGGTAATTCAGCAGACCTTCAGGGATGAAGCCGCGGTCGCGGTGGGCGAACAGGTTGGACTGCGGGTCGCGTTTGGAGAGTTTCTTGGTGCCCTCCCCCAATACCGTCGGCAGGTGCGCGAAGTGTGGGATGCCCTCGGCGACGCCGATCCGGATCAACGCCTGATACAACGCAAGCTGGCGGGGAGTCGACGACAGCAGGTCCTCACCCCGGAGCACGTGGGTGATCTTCATCAGTGCGTCATCACACGGGTTGACCAGTGTGTACAACGGATCTCCGTTGGCGCGGGTGAGAGCGAAATCGGGAACGGTGCCCGCCGCGAAAGTGGTGGTGCCGCGAACCAGGTCGTCCCAACTGAGGTCCTCGTCGGGCATCCGCAAGCGCACGACGGGCTGGCGACCCTCCGCGACAAAGGCCGCGCGCTGGGCATCGGTCAGTTGCCGGTCGAGGTTGTCGTACCCCAGCTTCGGGTTGCGGCCGGCAGCGATGTGACGCGCCTCGACCTCCTCCGGTGTCGAGAATGCGTAGTAGGCCTCCCCTGCGTCGAGCAGCGCGGCCACCACATCGCGGTAGATCTGCGTGCGTTGCGACTGCCGGTACGGGCCGTAGGGACCGCCGACCTCGGGGCCCTCATCCCAGTCGAGGCCCAGCCAACGCAGGGCGTCGAGCAGCGCGGCATAGCTTTCCTCGGTGTCGCGCTGGGCATCGGTGTCCTCGATACGGAACACGAAGGTGCCGCCGGTGTGCCGGGCGTAGGCCCAGTTGAACAGCGCAGTGCGGACCATCCCGACGTGCGGGGTGCCGGTCGGCGACGGGCAGAACCGGACGCGGACGTCGTGCGATGGCGCTGCGGGCGTCACGGCTGTCCCGTTCCTCCCTTGCGGATCACCGGATTGCTCAGTGTGCCGATCCCCTCGATGGTGACCGACACAGTGTCGCCGTCCTCGATGGGACCCACACCGGCCGGTGTCCCAGTGAGGATGAGATCGCCCGGCAGCAGGGTCATCACGGCCGATATCCACTCGACGATCGCGCCGATGTCGTGGATCATCAGCGACGTGCGGCTGTCCTGCTGGACCTCACCGTTGACCGCGGTGCGCAGTGCGAGGTCCGACGGGTCCACGTCGGTGACGATCCAGGGCCCGAGGGGACAGAAGGTGTCGTGCCCTTTGGCCCGGGTCCACTGGCCGTCGGCCAGCTGCTGATCGCGCGCCGACACGTCGTTGGCGATGGTGTAGCCGAGGATGTTCGCTGCGGCCCGGCCGGCGGGGACGTCCTTGCACGGCTGGCCGATGACCGCAGCCAACTCCCCCTCGAAGTGCACCGGTGAGGCGTTGGCGGGCAGTTTGATCGGGACGTTGGGGCCGATGATCGCGGTGTTCGGTTTGAGGAAGATCACCGGGTCGGCCGGCGTCGGCCCGGTCAGGCCGCCCATTTCGGCGATGTGGTCGGCGTAGTTCTTGCCGATACACACCACCTTGCCGGCCAAGATGGGGGCCAGCAGCCGAACATCGGCCAGCGGCCATGATCGGCCGGTGAAGCTCGGCGTGCCGAAGGGGTGCTCGGCAATCTCGCGGACGGTCATATCTGCCGGATCATCCGGCTCGCCCTCGATGCTGGCGAAACAGACACCGTCAGGGCTGGCGATTCGACCGAGGCGCATTCGTGTCAGCCTAGCGACCTTCTCTCGCCGCCGATCGTGAAGCTGGTCTCACGTTCGGCGCCGAGCGTGCGACCAGCTTCACGTTGGCGCCCGAGACCGCGGACCCCCCTACAGCGACGCGACGATCCGTTCGCCGACGTCGGCGGTGGCCAGCCGCTCGGCACCCCGCGTCGCCAGGTGGCTCGCGACGGCCCGGTCCACCCGGGCGGCCGCGTCGTCGTGGCCGAGATGGGCCAGCATGAGCACCACGGACATGATCGCCGCGATCGGATCCGCGATGCCCTGCCCGGCGATGTCGGGTGCGCTGCCGTGCACAGGCTCGAACATCGACGGGTTGGTCCGGGTGCCGTCGATGTTCCCGCTGGCGGCCAGGCCGATTCCGCCGCTCACCGCCGCGGCCAGGTCGGTGATGATGTCACCGAACAGGTTGTCGGTGACGATCACATCGAAACGCCCCGGGTCGGTCACCAGAAAAATGGTGGCGGCGTCGACATGTTGATATGCGACCTCCACGTCGGGGAAGTCCTCCCCGACCTCCGCCACGATCCGCGACCACAACGAACCGGCGAATGTCAGCACATTCGTCTTGTGCACCAGTGTCAGGTGCTTGCGGCGCTGCCTGGCCCGCCCGAACGCGTCGGCCACCACCCGGCGCACGCCGAACGCTGTGTTGAGACTCACTTCGGTGGCCACTTCGTGGGGGGTCCCGACGCGGATCGCCCCGCCGGTACCGGTGTAGGGCCCCTCGGTTCCCTCCCGCACCACCACGAAGTCGATGGGGGGATTGCCGGCCAAGGGACTGCTCACCCCCGGATACAGCCGCGCGGGCCGCAGGTTGATGTGGTGATCCAGCGCAAAGCGCAGCCGCAGCAATAGACCTCGCTCCAGCACGCCGCTGGGCACCGACGGGTCACCGATGGCGCCGAGCAATATCGCGTCGTGCCCGCGCAGTTCGGCGAGAACCGAGTCGGGCAAGAGGTCACCGGTCGCGTGATACCGCCGCGCACCCAGGTCGTATTCGGTCTTCTGCACGCCCGGCACGACGGCGTCGAGAACCTTGAGTGCCTCGGCGACCACCTCGGGACCGATGCCGTCGCCGGCGATGACGGCCAGCTGGAATGTCACGACAGGTCAACCACCGCAAGCTTATTGGCGCCCACCGCGGCCCCGATCGCCGACCGCACATCCTCGGGCACATCCTGGCTCAGCCGCAGCAGGATCGTCGACGCCGGCCCCTCGACATCTTCGGACAACTGCGCGGCATGGATGTTCACCGCGGCGGCACCAAGCAAGGTACCGATCTTGCCGAGCGCCCCGGTCTGGTCGACGTAGTTGATTACCAAGTTGGTGCCTTCGGCGCGCATGTCGAAGTTGCGCCCGTTGATTTGCACGATTTTCTCAACCAACTGCGGGCCGCTCAGCGCACCGGCAACATTGACGGACGAACCGTCGGGGGCCACGGCCCGCACCTCGACCACACTGCGGTGGTTGGGGCTTTCGGTGGCCGTGGCGAGTTCAGCGGTCACGCCGCGTTCGGCCGCCAGCGCCGGCGCGTTGACGAATGTCACCGGGCCCTCGATCACGGCCGAGAAAAGCCCGCGCAGCGCCGACAGCTTCAGGATCTCGACGTCTTCGGAACTGAGCTCACCACGTACCCGCACCGACAACGACACCGGTGGGCCGTCGGACAGCGCGGCAACCAGCACCCCAAGCTTGCGAACCAGGTCCAGCCAGGGCGCCACCTCCTCGTTGACCACGCCGCCGCCGACGTTGACGGCGTCGGGCACGAATTCACCGGCCAGCGCGAGTCTGACGCTTTCCGCGACATCGGTGCCGGCCCGGTCCTGGGCTTCGGAGGTGGATGCACCCAGGTGCGGCGTAACCACCACCTGCGCCAGCTCGAACAGCGGGCTATCGGTGCATGGCTCCTTGGCGAATACGTCGAGGCCGGCCGCGCGCACGTGGCCGCTGCGCACCGCGTCGGCCAGCGCGGCCTCGTCGACCAGCCCGCCGCGGGCGGCGTTGACGATGATGACGCCCGGCTTGGTCTTCGCCAGCGCCTCCGTGCCGATCAGGCCGGCCGTCTCGGGTGTCTTCGGCAGGTGCACCGAGATGAAGTCGGCGCGCGCCAGAAGATCGTCGAGGGAAAGCAGTTCGATGCCCAGCTGTGCGGCGCGGGCCGGCGACACGTACGGGTCGTAGGCAACCAGGTGGGTGCCGAAGGCCGCCAGCCGTTGGGCCACCAACTGGCCGATCCGGCCCAGGCCCACGACCCCGACGGTCTTGCCGAAGATCTCGGTTCCGTTGAACGACGACCGCTTCCAGGTGTGCGCGCGCAGTGAAGCGTCGGCCGCCGGAATCTCGCGCGCCGCGGCCAGCATCAGCGCCACGGCGTGCTCGGCGGCGCTGTGGATGTTCGACGTGGGGGCGTTGACCACCAGCACACCGCGTTCGGTGGCGGCGTCCACGTCGACGTTGTCCAGCCCGACGCCCGCGCGGGCGACGATTTTCAGCTTGGGTGCCGCGGCCAGTACTTCGGCGTCGACAGTGGTGGCCGAGCGCACCAGCAGCGCGTCGGCCTCGGGCACGGCGGCCAAGAGCCTCTCGCGGTCTGGGCCGTCGACCCAGCGCACCTCGACCTGGTCTCCCAGGGCGGCGACGGTGGACTGGGCGAGTTTGTCGGCGATCAATACGACAGGCAGTTTCACGGGATCAGACTATCGGCCAGCGGATCGGCCGCACGT
>CAIYOH010000055.1 GCA_903927745.1 uncultured Mycobacteriaceae bacterium | reverse complement strand
GCCAGGAAGTACGTCGAGTAGCTGGCGTCGCAGATCATGCCGTAATGGGCGCCGCCGTCGCCGAGGCCGAGCACCACATCGTCGCGGTGCAGCAGCTCGCCGACGGTGTCCAGGGAGTTGTTGGGCAGGTTGCTGGTCGCCACCAGCAGCATGGCGTGGCCGTCGTCGTCGAGCAGCCGGTCGTAGGCCTCCTCCATGGGGCTCACCCCGCGGGCCCGCGCCTGGGCCGAGATGGACGTCGACGGATCCGGTTCGTAGTCGGGTTCGTCGCCCAGCGGGAAGATCCAGTCCCAGGCCTGGGCAATGTAGAGCAGCGGATGCCCGGTGCCGGGTTTGTCGGCCAGGATGCGGGCGCGGACCTCGGGCTTGCGCATCTCGGCGACGCGCTCGGCCAGCGGCAGGTGCGCGATCTCGCGGTAGCTCGGGTACAGGACGAACGGGTTGGCGGTGAGGTCGAGCCCGATAATCAGGCCGATCGGACGCGGCAGCAGCTGCGCGGTGAAGCGCACCCCGTCGCCCGCCTTCTTGTTGGCCTTCTCGATCATGGTGATGGCGTCCTGCCAGGACGGATCGCCGGAATTGGCGACGATCAGCGTGAAGGTGACCGGCAGGCCCACGTCCTCGGCGACGTCGAACACCGTCTGCAGCACGGGCTGATAACCGCCGGCCGGCAGGTCGGGCACGAACTGCAGCAGGCCGCCGCCCCCGTCCACGACGCCCTTCGCTATCTCCTCGATCTCCTCGCGGGCGGCGTCGTAGCTCGGTATGGGAGAGCCGCTTTCGGTCTTGTGGATCACAAACCGCGACGACGCGAAGCCCAGCGCGCCGGCCTCGATCGCCTCAGCGGCCAGCGCCCGCATCCGCGCGAGGTCCTCAGCGGTGGCCGGCTCGCGGTCCGCGCCGCGCCGGCCCATCACGTACACACGCAGCGGAGAGTGCGGCAGGTAGGCGGCGACGTCGATATCACGTTGTCGCGAGTCCAGGGCGTCCAGGTATTCGGGGAAGGTTTCCCAGGTCCAGGGCAGGCCGTCGGTCATGACGACGCCGGGAATGTCCTCGACCCCGGCCATGACGTCGACAAGCACGTCGTGGTCCTCCTGGCGGCACGGCGCGAAGCCCACTCCGCAGTTGCCCATCACCACGGTGGTCACCCCGTTCGCCGACGATGGCGTCAAGCGGTCCGACCAGATGGATTGACCGTCATAGTGGGTGTGCAGGTCGACGAAACCGGGGGTGACCAGCAACCCGGTGGCATCGATCTCCTCGGTGGCGGCCGCACCATTGACCGACCCCACGGCCGCGATGGCCCCGTCCTTCACCGCGACATCACCGACGTAGGCCTCACCGCCCAGCCCGTCGACGATGGTGCCGTTGCGGATGATGAGGTCGAAGGTCATGCCACCAATCTACGACCCGGGCGCGGCCTCGTGCCAGTCTCGCCGCTCCCGTAGTGTCTTCGACATGGTCAGCACCGATGACGCCGTCCGGGAGCTGCTGCGGGACGCGTTCACCCGGTTGATCGAACACGTCGACGACCTCACCGTCGGGTTGACCAACGAGTTGTCCGGCTACCGTCCCACCCCGACTACCAACAGCGTCGGGTGGTTGCTCTGGCACAGCGCGCGCGTGCAGGACCTCCAGGTGGCGCAGGTGGCCAGTGTCGAGCAGGCGTGGACCCGCGACGGGTGGGTGGACCGGTTCGGTCTGGACCTGCCGCGCGACGACACCGGCTACGGGCACCGCCCCGAAGAGGTCGCGAAGGTTCGCGGATCCGCCGAACTGCTGTCCGGCTACTACCATGCGGTGCACACGCTCACTCTGGAATACCTCGCCGGCGTCACCGCCGAGGAGATGTCCCGGATCGTCGACAGCAACTGGAAACCCCCGGTGACGGCCGGCGTGCGGCTGGTGAGCGTGATCGACGACTGCGCACAGCACCTCGGGCAGGCCGCGTACGTGCGGGGATTCAGTAAGTTCTAGGCCCCGAGGGCTCAGATCGCGGTGGCCGGGGGACGAAGAATGCCGTCCGCGCCTGGTACTCCGCGAAGCCGGGACGGCCGGCCATGATCTTCTCGGTGAGCCGGGCGCCGGACCGGAATACAAGGAAGTAGGTCATCAGCAGCGGCGAGCCGACGGTGGACAACGCCGGCCAGCCGGTGATCGTGATCAGCCACAGTCCCCACCAGAGGGTGGCGTCGCCGAAGTAGTTGGGGTGGCGGGTCCAGGCCCACAGACCGCGATCCATCAGCCGGCCGCGGTTCGCCGGATTCGATTTGAAGGAGCTCAGTTGCCAGTCGCCGACCGCCTCGAAGCCGAGGCCGACCGCCCACAGGGCGATGCCCAGGATCGAGACGCCGACCAGCCGGCCGGGTGTCGGGCCGGTGACGGCCGACAGCTGCAGCGGGAACGAGATGAACCAGCCGATGATGCTCTGCGGGATCGAGACTTTGGTCAGCACCTGCGCCGGCGTTGCACCACCGCGCAGCAGCGCGGCGTAGCGGGGGTCCTCGCCGCGGCCGACGGTCTTGCGGTGGATGTACCAACTCAACCGCAGGCCCCACACGGTCACCAGCGCCAGTAGCAGCCATCGCCGGGACGGGGCGCCGTGCCCGAGTGTCGCCGCGACGAGCGCGACGGCCACAAAGCCTAGGCCCCAGGTCACGTCGACGACGTTGTAGCGGCCGATCCGCTTCCCGACCACAAACGTGACCGCGTGCAGTACGGCGAGGGCCAATGCCGAAACCCCGCACACTGCAAGGAGGTTGGCCACGACGGAGTGGGTCATCGGTCGCCCTGCGCGTCAGACGTTCCCGGCCAACGACGGCTCCGGTGGCGCGATCACAACGGGCTGGGCGGGTGGGGCGGTGTTTCCCGGAATCGGCAGCGGCCGCGACCGCACCCGCAACGGCCACCAGAACCAGCGTCCCAGCAGCGCGGCGATGGATGGTGTCATGAACGCGCGCACGACGAGCGTGTCGAACAGCAGACCCAGTCCGATGGTGGTGCCGATCTGTCCGACGACGCGCACATCGCTGACGACCAAGGCTCCCATGGTGAATGCGAATATCAGCCCGGCGTTCGTGACGACCTTTCCGGTGCCGCCCATCGAGCGGATGATGCCGGTGTTCAGGCCGGCGTGGATCTCCTGTTTGAACCGCGACACCAGCAGCAGGTTGTAGTCCGATCCCACGGCCAGCAGCACGATGACCGACATCGCCAGCACCAACCAGTGCAGCGGGAAACCGATGATGTGCTGCCACAGCAGCACCGAAAGCCCGAACGACGATCCCAGCGACAGTGCCACCGTGCCCACAATGACTGCGGCTGCCACGAACGCCCGGGTCAGGATCAGCATGATGATGAAAACCAGGCACAGCGAGGAGATTCCGGCGATGATCAGGTCCCATTTGGCGCCGTCGGAGATGTCCTTGAAGATGGCCCCCGTTCCGGTCACATAGATCTTCGCGTCCTCCAACGGGGTGCCCTTCAGCGCCTCCTCGGCCGCGGTCTGGATCTTGTCGATGCTGGCGATCCCCTCGGCCGACGCCGGATCTCCCCGGTGCAGAATGATGAACCGCGCCGCATGCCCGTCGGGCGACAGGAAGTTGTTCATGGCCCGCTTGAAGTCGGGGTTCTGGAACACCTGGGGCGGCAGGTAGAACGAGTCGTCATTCTTGGCGCCGTCGAACGCGCGGCCCATGGCCGTCGCGTCACCGCCCATCTCGTCCATCTGGTCGAAGATCCCGGACATGGTGCTGTTCATGCTGAGCATCATCGTGCGGATGTCCGCCATGGTCTGGATCATCGGCGGGAGTTCCACAAGGATCTGCGGTATCAGCCGATCCAGCGCATGGACGTCGCCGACGAGGTCCCCCATTTTCTCATCGAGTTGATCGACCCCGTCGGCCGTGTCGAAGATCGACCGAAATGACTGGCACAGCGGGATGCTGAAACAGTGCCGCTCCCAGTAGAAGTAGCTGCGGATCGGTCGGAAGACTTCTTCGAAGTTTGCGATCTCGTCGCGCAGCATATCGGTGACGTGCTGGACGTCGTCGGAGTCGCTGGCCATCTTGTGGGTGATGCCGGACATCTGCTCCATCAGGGTGTACATCCGCTGCATCGAGGCGATCGTGGTGGTCATCCCGTCGGCCTGCTTGGCCATGTCCTTCATCCGGTCGCGCTGGTATTTCATGACCTGGAGCTGTCCGGCGGTTTGCATGCTGATCTGAAACGGGATCGACGTGTGGTCCATCGGCGTGCCGTCGGGCCTGGTGATCCCCTGTACCCGCGAGATCCCCGGAACCCGGAAGATGCCCTTGGTCAGCTTGTCCAACACCAGGAAGTCTGTCGGGTTGCGCATGTCGTGGTCGGATTCGACCATCAGGATCTCCGGCTTCATCCGGGCCTGGGAGAAGTGCCGATCGGCGGCGTCGAAGCCCTGGTTGGCGGGGACGGTCGCGGGCAGGTACCCCCGGTCGTTGTAGGCGGTCCGATAACCGGGCAGGGTCAGCAGGCCGACGAGCGCCACGGCCAGCGCGACAGCCAGGACCGGCAACGGCCAGCGCACCACGACGGTGCCGACCCGTCGCCAGCCGCGGACCTTGAGTGTGCGCTTGGGGTCGAACACGCCGAACCGGCCGGCGACAGCGAGCACCGCGGGCCCCAGTGTGAGCGCGACCGCGATCACCGTCAGCATCGCCACCGCACACGGTGCGCCGAGGGTCTGGAAGTACGGCATCCGCGCGAAGCTCAGGCAGAAGGTCGCTCCGGCGATCGTCAAACCCGAGCCCAGGATGACGTGCGCCGTCCCCCGCCAGGCGGTGTAGTAGGCGGTCTCCTTGTCTTCCCCGGCCTGGCGGGCCTCTTGGTAGCGGCCGATGATGAAGATCCCGTAGTCGGTACCAGCCGCGATCGCCAAGGAGGTGAGCAGACTGACCGCGAACGTGGTCAACCCGATCAGCCCGCTGTGCCCGAGCGCCGCCACGGCTCCCCGCGTGGCGGCCAGTTCAAGGCCGACGATGGCCAGCAGCACGATCACGGTGGGGAGCGAACGGTAGACGAAGAGCAGCAGCGCGAGGACCACCACGACCGTCGTGATGAGGATCTTGAGCAGAGACTTCTCGCTGCTGCGTTCCAGATCCGCGGTCAGCGCCGACGCCCCGGTGACGTAGGCCCTGACCCCGGGCGGCGCCGGGGTGCTGTCGACGATCTTGCGGACGGCCAGGACGGATTCGCTGGCCAGCGGCTGGCCCTGGTCGCCGGCGAGGCTCACCTGGACCACGACCGCCTTGCCGTCGCTGCTCTGCGCACCGGCGGCCGTGAGCGGATCACCCCAGAAGTCCTGGACGCTGAGCACGTGTTTCGTGTCCGCGCGCACCTTCCGGATGAGGGTGTCGTAGTACCGGTGGGCGTCGTCACCGAGGGGTTGGTTGCCCTCGATCACGATCATCCCGGCGCTGTCGGTCTCGCCCTCGTGGAAGGCGTGGCTGATGTGTTTGATTGCGACGAACGACGGTGCGTCCGTGGGGTTCAGTGACACCGCGCGTTCCTGCCCGACCTTTTCGAGCGACGGAACGAACACACTGAGAGCGGCGGCACCGGCGATCCAGAACAGAATGATCGGCACGGCGAGGCGCCTTATCAGCCGTGCGATCAGCGGACGCTCGGCGTGGGCCTCCTCGGCGGCAAGGTGGGTGCTCACGCCGATTTCACCGGGCAGTAGGTGTAGGCGTCGACCCCGTCGGAGACCCGCTCGGCCGTGACGACACCGTCCACCGTGATTCGACACCCGATGCTGTCGCTATTGCCTCGTGCCACAAGGTTTCCCACTAACGTCAGCTTGTCTGTGGTCACGACCAGCGACCAGGGCAACTCCGCGCCCTCCACCCGCTTCGCTTCGACGTTGACGTCGAAATAGCTGATGTCGGCGACCGTTCCGGCCGGCCCGAACACCTCGTAGGTAATCCTTGTGGGGTTGAACGGCTTCGGGTTTCCCAGGCTGGCATCGGCATACGACTCCCGCTTCCCGGAGCCGAAGTAGCCGTGCACCCGATCCACGATGACACCCCCAACGGCGACCACCGCCAGGATCACCAGGGCGATCCAATACCGTGACACAAATCTTCGTAAGATCGGCATCCCTTTCACCGTCGATACCGGCAGTGTAAGGCATATAATGTGCGTAACAGGCGTAGCGGCGGTGGCGTCGGCTGCCACGCAAATCACACCCCGTGCGTTATACAAATCACACCCTGTGCGTTACGCTCGCCCCGTGGCGCAGCTGACATTCCAACGTGCCCGCACGGAAGAGAACAAACGCCAGCGTGCGGAGGCGCTCGTCGAGGCAGCCCGCTCTCTCGCCCTGCAGAGCGGTGTCGCCTCGGTCACCCTCACAGCCGTAGCCGGACGCGCCGGCATTCACTACTCCGCGGTGCGCCGCTACTTCACCTCCCACAAGGAGGTTCTGCTGCACCTCACCGCCGAGGGATGGGTGCGCTGGTCGGCCACGGTGTGCGCCGAACTTGCCGGACCGGGCCCCATGTCGTCCGCCCGGGTTGCCGAGACGTTGGCCGACGGCCTGGCCGCCGACCCGCTGTTCTGCGACCTGCTCGCCAACCTCCATCTCCACCTCGAGCACGAGGTCCCCGTGGAGAAAGTGGTGGACATCAGGCGAACGATCTCCACCGCGGCGGTCGCGATCGCCGACGCGGTGGAACGCGCGCTGCCTGCGCTGGGCCGGTCGGGTGCCTTCGATGTGGTGATCGCCTCCTACTCGCTGGCCGCCGCGTTCTGGCACATCGCCAACCCGCCGGAGCGGCTCGCAGACGCCTACACCGCCGAACCGGACGGCGTCCCGCCCGAGTGGAACATCGACTTCACGTCGGCCCTCACCCGGGTGCTGACGGCGACATGCGTCGGGCTGGAAGCGGGGTCGTCGTGGTCGTGAGGGAAGACCGGAGCACTGTGCCCCGGGCCGAACGCAAACTGCGGCGGCGGGAGGCGCGTTCCGTGCGACGGCGACGCCCGGGGCGTTTTTCGCCCTCCGCCCTGGTGCGGAAATTCTGGGTCGTCCTTGTCGTCGCTATCGTGTTGGCGGTCGCGGGATTCGCCGTCCACCGGCTGCGCGACATCTTCGGTGTCCACGACAACCGGGCGCTGTCCAGCGGCGTCGCAGACGACATCAAGCCGTTCAACCCCAAACATGTGGTCTACGAGGTCTACGGCCCTCCCGGGTCGACTGCCAACATCAACTACCTGGATGTCAACGCCCAACCACGTCGGGTGGACGATGCGCCCCTGCCGTGGACGCTCTCGGTGGTCACTACGCTGCCGTCGGTGAGCGTCAACGTCGTCGCGCAGACCGACGCCGAGGAGATCGGCTGCCGTATCACTGTCAATGGCGAGGTCAAAGAGGAGAGGTCCGTGACCGAAACGCAAGCCGAGACCTTCTGCATCGTGAAATCCGCATGACCAACCACCAGGCCAACCACCAGGCCAACCCCCAGGCCAAACCCCAGACCAACCCCCAGGCCAACCCCCAGGCCAACACGGCCCTCACGCACATGCCGCTGTTTGCGCGGTTGGTGCACAAGCTCGCCGTGCCGATCATCCTGTTCTGGATCGGGGTCGTCGTCGCCTTCGGGGCCCTTCCGCCCCTGGACAAGGTGGCCAAAGACCACCAGGTGTCGATGAGTCCCCAGTCCGCACCGTCGATGGTGGCGATGAAACGCGTTGGCAAGGTGTTCAACGAATTCAACAGCGACAGCTCGGTCATGGTCGTGCTGGAGGGCGACAAATCGCTCGGCGACGACGCCCACCACTACTACGACCAGATCGTCGCCAAGCTCAGCCGGGACACCAAGCACGTCCAGCACATCCAGGACTTCTGGGGTGACCCGCTGACCGCGGCCGGATCCCAGAGCGCCGACGGCAAGGCCGCCTACGTGCAGGTGTATCTCGCCGGCAACCAAGGTGAGACCCTCGCCAGCGAATCCGTCACCGCGGCCCGCAAGATCGTGGACAGTGTGCCCGCGCCGCCAGGGGTCAAGGCCTACGTGACGGGGCCCGGGGCGTTGATCGCCGACCAGTCGATCGCTGGTGACCAGAGCGTCAAGAAGGTCACCATGGCGACCTTCGTGGTGATCATCATCATGCTGCTCTTCGTCTACCGGTCGCTCATCACGGTCTTCGCCACCCTGTTCATGGTCATTATCGAGTTGCAATCGGCTCGGGGAACCATCGCGTTCCTGGCCGGTAACAACATCATCGGGCTGTCCACCTTCGCGGTGAACATCCTCGTGTTGCTGGCCATCGCCGCCGGGACCGACTACGCGATCTTCCTTTTCGGCCGCTACCAGGAGGCGCGCTCGGCGGGGGAGGACCGGCAAGCGGCGTACTACACCATGTTCCATGGCACGGCGCACGTTGTGCTCGGCTCGGGCCTGACGATCGCCGGCGCGATGTACTGCCTGAGCTTCACCCGCCTGCCGTATTTCCAGTCGCTCGGCGTCCCCTGCGCCGTCGGCATGCTCGTCGCGGTCGTCGCCGCGCTCACCCTCGGGCCCGCGGTCATCACCGTCGGTAGCTTCTTCACACTCTTCGACCCCAAGCGGGCGCTGCGGACTCGGGGATGGCGGCGCGTGGGCACCGCCATCGTCCGCTGGCCGGGACCGATCCTGGCGGTGTCGGTGGCGATCGCCCTCATCGGTCTGCTCGCCCTGCCGGGCTACCAGACGAGCTACGACAACCGGCTCTACCTACCCCCGAGCGTCCCCGCTAACGTGGGCTACGCAGCCGCGGAGCGGCATTTCCCCGCCTCCCGGCTGAATCCTGAGTTGTTGATGGTCGAGACCGATCACGACATGCGGAATCCGGCCGACATGTTGGTGATCGACCGAATCGCCAAGGGCGTATTCCACATTCCGGGGATCGCGCGCGTGCAGGCGATCACCAGGCCTCTCGGGAAGCCGATCGAGCACACGTCGGTTCCGTTCGTGATCAGCATGCAGAACACGACGCAGGTCGAGAACCAAGAATATATGAAGCAGCGCATGAAGGACATGCTCAAGCAGGCAGATGCCATGCAGGATTCCATCGACACCATGCAGCGCATGTACAACATCACGGCGCAGATGGTCCGGGTCACCGACAACATGGACCACCTGACGCATGAAATGGAAGACGTGACAGCCGAGTTGCGTGATCAGATCGCCAATTTCGATGATTACTTCCGCCCGATTCGCAGCTACTTCTACTGGGAGAAGCACTGCTTCGACACGCCGGTCTGCTGGTCTGTGCGTTCCATTTTCGACGCGCTCGACGGCGTCGATAAGATCACCGAGAAGTTCGCTGGCCTCACCGGCGATATCGACCAGCTCGACAAGCTGATGCCGCAGATGCTGGCGCAGATGCCGCCGATGATCGCGACCATGCAGACCATGAAGCAGATGATGCTGGCCATGCACAGTTCGATGTCGTCGATGTACGACCAGATGGACGTGATGAGCCAGAACTCCACCGCGATGGGGCAGGCCTTCGACGCGTCCCGCAACGACGACTCGTTCTACATTCCGCCGGAGGTATTCGACAACGCCGATTTCAAGCGGGGCTTGAAGATGTTTCTCTCGCCGGACGGTCACGCCGTGCGCTTCATCATTTCCCACGAGGGAGACCCGGCAAGCCCGGAGGGTATCGCGCACGTTGAGCCGATCCGGAACGCGGCCAAGGAGGCGATCAAGGGAACGCCCTTGGAGGGCTCCAAGATCTATCTGGCCGGCACCGCCTCGGTGTACAAGGACATGGCCGAGGGATCGAAGTGGGACCTGATGATCGCGGGCATCGCCGCGGCCAGCCTGATCTTGATCATCATGCTCATCATCACCCGCAGTCTGGTGGCCGCGGTCGTCATCGTGGGCACGGTGCTGCTGTCGTTGGGCGCGTCGTTCGGGCTCTCGGTGCTGATGTGGCAGGACATCATCGGCTTCAAACTGCACTGGATGGTGCTGGCGATGTCGGTGATCCTGATGCTGGCCGTCGGATCCGACTACAACCTGTTGTTGGTGTCCAGGTTCAAGGAGGAGATCGGCGCCGGGCTGAAAACGGGAATCATCCGGTCGATGGCGGGCACCGGCAGCGTGGTGACGTCGGCGGGCCTGGTCTTCGCCGCGACGATGACGTCGTTCATCATCAGCGATTTGAAGGTCACCGGGCAGGTCGGCACGACGATCGGCCTGGGCCTGATGTTCGACACCCTGATCGTGCGGTCGTTCATGACGCCGTCAATCGCCGCGCTGATGGGACGCTGGTTCTGGTGGCCGCAACACGTGCGGACCCGGCCCGCCAGCCAACTGCTGCGGCCGTACGGTCCCCGGCCGCTGGTGCGCGCCCTGCTGCTGCCCAAGGAACCCGAATCACCCGAGCCGACCGGCACCGAGCCGGAGATTACTGCGAACGGCAGCGCCACTCGGACACCAGTGGCGGCGCCGCGCTAGCGAGGGAACGCTCTAGCGAGGGTTTGTCAGAGGGTGTTTTACGACCAGTTCCAGAGCGACATGTCGCCGGCCGGGTAGTTGGTGCACACGTCGGTGGCCTTCGCGACGACGCCCTTGTTGTTGAAGAAGATCTTCATGTGGTTGCGCCAGCCCCACCACAGCGGGTCGATCCCGTCGTAGAAGTGCTCGGAGTAGTTCCTGCGGTCTGCTGCTGACATCCCGAAGAACCAGTGCACCTTGTCCTGAACCGCCTGCGCGTACTGCTGGTGGTTGTTGTAGTCGATCATGTATTGCTCGTAATACACCGGGCTGGTGTCCCGGACCGCTGCCAGGTACTGCTCGGCGTCGCACGTGGTGGCGATGATCCTGCGGGGGATCGGGAAGTCCTCCGTGGAGTCGGCCGATGCGGTCGTGGGAACGCCCGCGGCGGCAACGCCGAGGGCTAGGAGAACGGCGCCTGCTCGCAGGCTGCTTCGCAACCGAGACATAGTTGTTACGGTAGCACTTTCCGGGTCTGGACCGGGAACCGGTCAGCGGTCCCCGAGCAGGCGCTTGGGGTGCATGCCGTCGACTTGGCCGATGAACGGCGGGTGGATGCTGTAGCCGAGCATGCGGCGGATGTCCTCGGACACGACGCGCACGGTGTCACGGTCGGCCGAGAGGGTGAAGGCTTCCTGGGGGCGCAGCCACGGCTCGCAGTACTGGGCTGTCACCGCCAGTCGCGGGTGGCCGGAGCGGTTCGCGCCGCCGCCGTGCCAGAGGGTGGACAGGAAGAACACGCAGGACCCGGCGGACATGATCACAGGCTCGCGTCCGGCCTGTCCGGGCCTCTCCTCGCCCCACTGATGGCTGCCCCGGATGACGTCGGTAGCGCCGTTGTCTGCAGTGAAGTCATCGATCGCCCAGATCGTCGCCGCCCCCAGGGCTTGTCGAGGCCGCGGCAGTGGGTAGAAGGCGTCGTCGGTGTGCAACATCTGCGGCTGTTCCCCGGGGAGAATGTTGATCACCTGCAGCATCGACAGCAGGTAGTTCGGCAGCAGCAACCGATCCAGCAGGGCCAGCACCCGGGGATGATCGGCGATACGATCACAGGCCCTGGTCTTGGTGAGCACGCTGTACACCCGCTGGGTGCGCTGACCCTCGAAAGGGTTGCGGCCGGTGCGCTCGAGTAACGGGATCACGGCGTCTGTGATCCCGGCGAGGTCGTCGGCACTGAGCAGGTCCGGCAGGATCACATAGCCGTTGCGCAGCACCTGGGCCAGGTCGGCGTCGGCGACGGCGGCCTCGACGGTGGCGCCCGCGCTGACGGTCCGTCGGTGGGTGCCAGCCAGATCCGCGTTCAGGAGATCCTGGAAGGACGGTCCGGAATTCATGCTCACGGGTCGGGCAGGCGATTCTCGGGCGCGGACGCATAGATGCGTCCCCCGATTTTCAGGTACGGCGTCGTGAGATAGGCGGACATGACCACGATGGCGGCGAAGATCAGCGATGAGAGTATGCCGTTCGGCCAGATCCTGCCGACCCCGATCATGAAACAGATGATCCCGAGCACCGACGTCGTCCAGTAGTAGCGCCGGCCCGCACGGCGGTGGGAGATGTAGCGGAAGCGCGCCTGGGTCGCCCCGGCCGCGATCAGGATCAACCCGGTCGCCAGGAAGATCACTTCCACACGTTCGGTCACCGACACGCCCGTAATCCTACGGCCGCAGCATCCGCCACAGGAACGAGTAGCTCAAAGCAGACCTCACGGCGACCTGTTCGTTGTCGGCGGCGCCGGCGTGGCCGCCCTCGATGTTCTCGTAGTAGAACAACGGGTGGCCGGCGGCCTCGAGGGCGGCGGCCATCTTGCGGGCATGACCGGGATGGACGCGGTCGTCGCGGGTGGACGTGGTGAACAGCACCGGAGGGTAGCGGCGTTCCGCCGAAATATTCTGGTAGGGCGAGTATTCGGAGATGAATGCCCAGTCGTCGGGGTTGTCCGGGTCGCCGTACTCGGCCATCCACGAGGCACCGGCGAGTAGCAGGTGGTAGCGCTTCATATCCAGCAGTGGGACGCTGCACACCAGCGCGCCGAACTTCTCAGGGTATTTCGTCAGCATGATGCCCATGAGCAGGCCGCCGTTGCTGCCGCCCTGCGCTCCGAGTTGCGCCGCCGTGGTGATGCCCCGGTCCACCAGATCGGCGGCCACCGCGACGAAGTCCTCGGCCACCTTGTGCCTGCCCTCCCGCACCGCCTGGGTGTGCCAGGCGGGCCCGTACTCGCCGCCGCCGCGGATGTTGGCCAGTGCATAGGTGCCGCCGCGGGCGAGCCACAACCGGCCCAGCACGCCGCCGTACGCCGGGGTGTTCGACGATTCGAAGCCGCCGTAGCCGTACAGCAAGGTGGGGCCGGGGCCGGGTTCGGGGCCCGCGCCATGGGCATCCGCGGGCCGGACGACGAAGTAGGGGATGGACGTCCCGTCGTGGGAGGCGACGAAGTGTTGCGCCACGGTGACGTGGGTGGCGTCGAACAACGCCGGCGCCGACTTGACGGGTTCGAGTGGCCCGCCGGTGCCGCGTAACAGCTGCGACGGGGTGACGAATCCGCTGGAGTCGAGGAAGAACTCGTCGCCGGTGGCGTCCGCGGTGACGATGACGGTGTTCGTCGCCGCAGGGATCCCCGGCACCTGTTCGCGCCGCCAACTGCCGGGCGTGACGATCTCCACCCGGCTGGCCACGTCGGCCAATGTGACCATCAGGAGGCGGTCGCGGGTCCACGCGTAGTGGTTGAGCGCGGTGTGCTCGTCGGGTTCGAAGACCACCGTCACCTCCGCCGTGCCGGCGAGGAAGTCGGTGTAGTCGGCGGCCAGCAGCGATCCGGCGGTGTAGGTGGCGGAGCCCAGGTTCCAGTCGGTGCGCAGCTCGATCAGGAGCCATTGGCGGTGGATCGAGAGGCTGGCGTCGGTGGGGGTGTCGATCCGGATCAACTCCGCGCCACGCAGTTCGTAGACCTCCTCGTTCCAGAAGTCGATGGCCCGCGCCAGCACGGTGCGCTCGAACCCGGGTGTCCGGTCCACTGACATCGACACGCGGACGTCGGAGCGGGCGCCGGAGAAGACGGTGTCGGCGTCGCGCAACGGGGTTCCCCGGCGCCATCGCTTGACCACGCGGGGGTAACCGGACTCGGTGAGCGAGTCGGGGCCGAAGTCCGTGCCCACCAGGACGGTGTCCGGATCGGCCCACGCGATCTGCGATTTTGCCTCGGGGAGCTCGAATCCACCGGCTACGAACTGCCTTGTCGTCATGTCGAATTCACGCACGATGGTCGCGTCCGAGCCGCCCCGCGACAAGCCCACGAGCGCCACCGTGTACTCCGGGTAGATGACACCCGCCCCGGCCCACACCCATTTCTCGCCGTCTGCGCGGCCCAGTTCGTCGACATCGAGCAGGACGTCCCACGCGGGATGGTCGCAGCGGTAGCTGTCCAGGGTCGTGCGTCGCCACAGCCCGCGCGGGTTGACGCCATCGCGCCAGAAGTTGTACAGGTGTTCGCCGCGGCGGACGACGTAGGGGATCCGGGCGTCGGTGTCGAGCACCTCGATCGCCTCGGCCCGCATCCGCTCGAACTCCGGGCCGCCGAACTCGCGAAGCGTCGGCTCGTTGCGCGCCCGCACCCAGTCGAGCGCCGCATCCCCGGCGACGTCCTCCAACCACAGGTAGGGGTCGGCTGGGTCGGGTGGAGGGTCGGGTGGAGGGTCGGGTGAAGCCTTGGGAGCCATGGCATCCATTGTGGTCTCGGCGTCAGTGTGTCTCGGCGGTAGTGTGAGGTCCATTACACACTGGTGTGAGGAGCAGAGCAGATGACCGTATTCGCCCGTCCCGGCTCGGCCGGCGCGTTGATGTCCTACGAATCCCGGTACGGCAACTTCATCGGCGGCCAGTGGGTCGCGCCGGTGGGCGGCCGCTATTTCGAGAACCCGTCACCGGTGACCGGTCAGCCGTTCTGCGAGGTGGCGCGGTCCGACGAGGCCGACGTCGACAAGGCACTGGACGCCGCGCACGCCGCGGCGCCGTCCTGGGGCAAGATGGCTCCGGCCAAGCGGGCGGCTGTCCTGAACGCGATCGCCGACCGGATCGACGAGAACAGGGCCGCGCTGGCCGTGGCGGAAGTCTGGGACAACGGCAAGCCGGTTCGTGAGGCGCTCGCCGCCGACATCCCCCTGGCGGCCGACCACTTCCGGTACTTCGCCGCGGCGCTGCGGGCCCAGGAGGGTTCGCTGTCGCAGATCGACGACGACACCGTCGCCTATCACTTCCATGAGCCGCTGGGTGTGGTCGGGCAGATCATCCCGTGGAACTTCCCGATCCTGATGGCCGCGTGGAAGCTGGCCCCGGCCCTGGCGGCCGGCAATGCCGTGGTGCTCAAGCCCGCCGAACAGACACCCGCCTCGGTGCTCTATCTGATGTCCCTGATCGGCGATCTGCTGCCGGCGGGAGTGGTCAACGTCGTCAACGGGTTCGGCGTCGAGGCCGGCAAGCCGCTGGCGTCGAGCAACCGGATCGCCAAGGTCGCGTTCACCGGTGAGACCACCACCGGGCGCCTGATCATGCAGTACGCCTCCCAGAACCTGATCCCGGTCACCCTTGAACTCGGCGGGAAGAGCCCCAACATCTTCTTCTCCGACGTGCTCGCCGCCCATGACGACTTCCAGGACAAGGCGCTGGAGGGCTTCACCATGTTCGCCCTCAATCAGGGCGAGGTGTGCACGTGCCCGTCGCGCAGCCTGATCCAGGCCGACATCTACGACGACTTCCTCGAGCTGGCCGCCATCCGGACCAAGGCGATCCGCCAGGGCGACCCCCTGGACAGCGAGACGATGCTGGGCTCGCAGGCGTCCAACGATCAGCTGGAGAAGATCCTGTCCTACATCGAGATCGGCAAGGGCGAGGGCGCCCGGGTGATCACCGGCGGCGAACGCGCCGATCTGGGCGGCGAGTTGTCCGGCGGCTACTACATGCAGCCCACGATCTTCGCCGGCAACAACGGGATGCGGATCTTCCAGGAGGAGATCTTCGGCCCGGTGGTGGCGGTGACGTCGTTCTCCGATTACGACGACGCGATCTCGATCGCCAACGACACCCTGTACGGACTGGGGGCGGGTGTGTGGAGCCGCGACGGCAACACCGCGTATCGGGCCGGCCGCGACATCGCGGCCGGCCGGGTCTGGGTCAACTGCTACCACGCCTACCCGCCGCACGCGGCGTTCGGCGGATACAAGATGTCAGGGATCGGCCGCGAGGGGCACAAGATGACCCTCGAGCACTACCAGCAGACCAAGAACATGCTGGTGTCCTACTCCGAGAAGGCCGTCGGTCTCTTCTAGATGGCGCCGGGTCCCGTCACAGGGGTGGTGATCACCGTCTCGGCCGCCGAACTGCTGGCTCGGCTGCAGGAGCGGCACGGCCCGGTGATGTTTCACCAGTCCGGCGGCTGCTGCGACGGGTCCGCGCCCATGTGCTACCCGCTCGGAGATTTCATCGTGGGCGACCGCGACGTGCTGCTGGGCGTTCTGGATGTGGGCTCCGAGGGCGTGCCGGTCTGGATTTCGGGTCCGCAGTACCAGGCGCATTACCAGGGGGAGAAGCGAACCCAGTTGGTCATCGACGCGGTGTCCGGCCGCGGCGCCGGGTTCAGCCTGGAGGCCCCCGACGGCATGCGTTTCCTCAGCCGCGGGCGGGCCTTGCGCGACGACGAACACGCCGTCCTGCAGGCGATGCCGGTGATCACCGGGGCGGGATTCGAGCGCGGCGACCGCCCGCCGGTGCGCGGTGAGGTGGTAGATCCCGGGGCGGGAGCCGCGCCGGTGTGTGGCGCGACCGGCCCGTTAGGGTAAGGCTCGTGACCCACTATGACGTCGTCGTCCTCGGTGCCGGCCCGGGCGGGTATGTCGCCGCCATTCGCGCCGCACAGCTCGGGCTGTCCACCGCCATCGTCGAGCCGAAGTACTGGGGCGGGGTCTGCCTCAACGTCGGCTGCATTCCGTCGAAGGCGTTGCTGCGCAACGCTGAGCTCGTCCACATCTTCACCAGGGAGGCCGCGACATTCGGCATGAGCGGGGAGGTGACCTTCGACTTCGGGGCCGCGTTCGACCGCAGCCGCAAGGTCGCCGATGGTCGCGTCGCCGGCGTGCACTTCCTGATGAAGAAGAACACCATCACCGAGATCCACGGGTACGGCCGGTTCACCGACGCCCACACCCTGGCCGTGGACCTCAACGACGGCGGAAGCCAGACCGTGACGTTCGACAACGCCATCATCGCCACCGGCGCCAGCACCCGGTTGATACCCGGAACGTCGCTGTCGGCCAATGTCGTGACCTACGAGGAGCAGATCCTGACCCGGGAGCTGCCCGCGTCGATCATCATCGCCGGTGCCGGGGCCATCGGCATGGAGTTCGGCTACGTGATGGCGAACTACGGCGTCGACGTGACCATCGTCGAGTTCCTGCCCCGTGCGCTGCCCAACGAGGACGCCGAGGTGTCCAAGGAGATCGAGAAGCAGTTCAAGAAACTCGGCGTCAAGATCCTGACCGGAACCAAGGTCGAGTCCATCACCGACGACGGATCCGTCGTCACCGTAGTCGTCAGCAAGGACGGCGTGTCAGAGGAGCTCAAGGCCGATAAAGTCATGCAGGCCATCGGCTTTGCGCCCAACGTCGAGGGCTATGGCCTGGACAAGGCCGGTGTCGCACTGACCGACCGCAAGGCCATCGGCGTCACCGACTACATGCAGACCAACGTCGGGCACATCTACGCGATCGGCGACGTCACCGGGCTGCTTCAGCTGGCCCACGTCGCCGAGGCGCAGGGCGTGGTGGCGGCCGAAACCATCGCCGGCGCAGAGACCATGGCGCTCGGCGACTACCGGATGATGCCGCGCGCGACCTTCTGCCAGCCTCAGGTCGCCAGCTTCGGACTTACCGAGGCGCAGGCCCGCGCCGAGGGCCACGACGTGGTGGTGGCCAAGTTCCCGTTCACCGCCAACGGCAAAGCGCACGGTCTGGGCGACCCGAGCGGTTTCGTCAAGCTCATCGCCGACTCCCGGCACGGCGAGCTGTTGGGCGGCCATCTGATCGGTCACGACGTCTCTGAGTTGCTGCCCGAGCTGACGCTGGCGCAGAAGTGGGACCTGACAGCCGGCGAATTGGCCCGCAACGTACACACCCACCCGACCATGTCCGAGGCACTCCAGGAGTGCTTCCACGGCCTGACCGGCCACATGATCAACTTCTGAGCGACCGATGATCCGCACCGACCCCATGAGTCGCACGGTCACGGGCGCCGTTGCGGGCGCAGCCGCGGGTTATGTCCTGTGGCTGATGGTCTTCTCGATCGTCGACGACAACGCGGCGGCGGGCCGGTGGGCCCCGGTGGTGATGCTGCTGTCGGTGGCGCTGGCGGTCGGTGCGGTGCTGTGGGGCAGGACGCAGCGCCGGCGCG
The DNA here is from genome assembly GCA_903927745.1 of uncultured Mycobacteriaceae bacterium. Taxonomy (GTDB): domain Bacteria; phylum Actinomycetota; class Actinomycetes; order Mycobacteriales; family Mycobacteriaceae; genus Mycobacterium. The sequence goes on along the minus strand of CAIYOH010000055.1, from coordinate 10,699 downwards.
GGGACCACCTGCGGTCGGGTTTTGGATTCGGCCTGCCGATACTGCCGGTCGTGCTGACGCTGGCCGTGCTGGCCGACGTGTACCTGTAGCTACCGCGGGTTGTCCAGCGGGATGTCGAGCGCCGACATGGTCGCCGCCAGCCCGTCGTACTGGGTTGCCAGCAGGCAGAATTCGATGAGCTGACGCCGGTCGAGGTGACCGGCGAGCTGCTGCCAGGTGGTCGCGGTGATGGTGCGGTCGTTGACGAGTTCATCCGTCGCCGCCAGCAGCGCGAACTGTTGGGCGCTCAGCGTGCCGGCGACGCCCTTGTCGGTGTCGGGCCAGGCGAAGATCGCGGCCTGCTTCTGCACGTCCAGACCTTGATTACGGGCCATCCGGCGATGGTGCTGGAGCTCGTATTCGCACGCGCGCAGGTGCGCGACCCGCAGGATCACCAGTTCCGAATCGGCCGCGGGCAATCGCCCACGCAGCAGCCGGCCGGTGTAGAGGCTCCACACCACGAACAGAAGCCGGTGCTGACCCAGCGTGGTCATCAGGTGCATCTCTGGCGCCCGGACCGCGCGCGCACCCACCTTGGCGATCGCCCAGTTGAGGGGCCCGAGCTGCCGAAACCGGCCCGACGGGATGCGGCCGACCGCGCTCACGGCTGCCGCACCAGGTAGGGGGACACCGTGCTTCGGTGCTCGTCGAGATCCAGCGCCCGCCCTAGGGCCGGGAACGCCCGCTGCGGGCAGTTGTCGCGTTCGCACACGCGGCAGCCCGTGCCGATCGGTGTGGCGGCAACATTCGGGTCACCCGACAAGTCGAGTCCTTCCGAGTAGACGAGCCGGTGCGCCTGGCGAAGTTCGCAACCCAGCCCGATGGCGAATGTCTTGCCGGGCTGACCATACCGCGCAGCGCGGCGCTCCACGGTTCGCGCCACCCACATGTAGTTGCGGCCGTCGGGCATCTGGGCAATCTGTACGAGAATCTTGCCGGGGTTGGCAAAGGTCTCGTAGACGTTCCACAGCGGGCACGTGCCTCCGCTGGACGAGAAGTGAAAACCTGTGGCGGACTGGCGTTTTGACATGTTACCGGCCCGATCCACTCGAATGAACGAAAATGGGACACCCCGCATCGACGGGCGCTGCAGTGTTGACAGCCGGTGGGCGATGGTCTCGTAACTCACCGTGTAGAAGGCCGACAGCCGTTCAACGTCGTAGCGGAAGTTCTCCGCGACGTCGAGGAACTGCCGGTAGGGCAGCACTGTGGCCGCGGCGAAGTAGTTCGCCAATCCCAGCCGCGCCAGCGTGCGTGATTCGTCGCTGGTGAACTTGCCCTCAGCGACCAGGCCGTCGATCAGGTCGCCGAATTCGAGGTACGCCAGCTCGGCGGCCATCTTGAACACCTGCTGGCCCAGCGCGAGGTGGCTGCTGATCTCCAGGGTCTTGGTTGCCGGTTCGTAGCGGTGCAGCACGGTGTCACCCAGATCGATGCGCCGATTGATGCGCACCCCGTGCACCTCGGTGAGCCGGTGGGTCAGTTCACGGGCAAGATCGCCGTGGTGAAGGCGCATCGTGATGGTGAGGTCCTCGGCGGCGGCGTCCAGCTCGTGCAGGTAGTTCTGCCGCTGATAGAAGTAGTCGCGCACCTCTTCGTGCGGCATGGTGATCGACCCCGTCCCACTGCCGTCGGAGAATCGTTCCTCGGTGGCGGCCGCCAACTGCGCGGTGGTGATCCGGTAGCGCCGGTGCAGGTTGACCACGGCGCGGGCCAGGGCGGGGTGGGTGTTGACCATCTCGGCGACCTCGGTCGGGTCGATGTCGACGTCGAGGTCGCGGTCCATCGTCACCTCGCGCAGCTCGGCGACCAGCCGGGTGTCGTCGCGCGAGGCGAAAAAGGTCGCGTCCACCCCGAACACCTCGGTGATCCGCAGCAGTACGGCCACCGTGAGCGGGCGAACGTCGTGCTCGATCTGGTTCAGGTAGCTCGGAGAGATGTCGAGCATCTGCGCCAGCGCGGATTGGCTGAACCCCCGCTCGCTGCGCAGCTGGCGAACACGGGCGCCGACGAAGGTTTTGGACATGTCGGGCGAGCTTACCCGCCGTCGCCAATCAACGCTTAGCAGAGTTCGCAACCCAGGGACTCGACCGCCGTCTCCCGCCAGTTGGCGTAGGCCGGGAACGATTGGCATGATGAGCAGGAAAGACAGCCGAAAAGGGGGGTGACGAGCGCCACCGTGAGCCTGGACAAAACGCTAATGCCGGTTCCCGACGGTCACCCCGCCGTGTTTGAACGCGGCTGGCCGGTGCGCGTCGCCGACGTCGACCGAACGGGCCAACTGAGGCTCGACGCGGCCGCCCGGCACGTCCAGGACATCGGCCAGGACCACCTGCGGGAGATGGGCTTCGAGGAGATCCACCCGCTGTGGATCGTCCGCCGCACCATGATCGATGTGATTCGACCAATCGAGTTCCAGGACATCCCCACCCTGCGGAGATGGTGCTCGGGCACGTCCAACCGCTGGTGCGAGATGCGCGTCCGCATCGACGGGACGCGCGGGGACGGCCTCGTGGAATCTGAGGCGTTCTGGATCAACATCAACCGGGAGACCCAGACCCCGTCGCGCATCGCCGACGACTTCCTCGAGGCTCTGGGCAGGACCACGTCTGTCGACCGGTTGCGATGGAAGAGCTACCTCACGCCGGGTGGCCGCGACGACGCGGCCGAGATCCATGAATTCCCCGTCCGGGTCACCGACATCGACCTGTTCGACCACATGAACAACTCGGTGTACTGGAGCGTTGTCCAGGAATATCTGGCATCCCATCCCGAGTTGGCGCGTGAGCCGCTGCGTACCACCATCGAGCACGAGGCGCCCGTCGCGCTCGGCGACAAGCTGGAGATCATCTCGCACGTCCACCAGGCGGGCTCCACCGACCAATTCGGCCCGAACCTGGCCGATCGCACTGTTACAACGCTCACCTATATGGTCGGCGACGAGCTCAAAGCCGTCGCCGCGATCTTCGCCCTCTAGGACCCCCACCAGGGCGTCGAATGCCGCAGTGACCTGTGGATTCACGTTACTGACCGGTAACTTCTGCGATCTTCGGCGCGCGGAGCGTTTTGCAAAATTCGCACATCGGCGCCCTCCCGTTGCTGAAATTGGCACGAAGAATCGCTGGACCGGCATCGACGGGCTGTGCCATCGTCGACTTAACACGCTGGCGAAGTCGACGGGTCGTGACGTCGGGGCCGCCGGCCAATCATGACCGTGAAGGAGAAAGCCCATGACCGTCGCCGGTACCCCGAAGAGCGCCGAGGAGATCCAGCACGACTGGGACACCAATCCACGGTGGAAGGGCGTCTCCCGCACCTACTCCGCCACCGACGTCGTCGCCCTGCAGGGCACCGTGGTCGAGGAGCACACCCTGGCCCGCCGCGGCGCGGACGTGCTGTGGGACGAGTTGCACGATCTGGAGTGGGTCAATGCCCTCGGCGCGCTGACAGGCAACCAGGCCGTTCAGCAGGTGAGGGCGGGCCTGAAGGCCATCTACCTGTCCGGCTGGCAGGTCGCGGGTGACGCCAACCTCTCCGGCCACACCTACCCCGACCAGAGCCTGTACCCCGCTAACTCGGTGCCGCAGGTGGTGCGCCGGATCAACAATGCGCTGATGCGCGCCGACCAGATCGCCAGGGTTGAGGGCGACACCTCGGTGGAGAACTGGCTGGCGCCGATCGTTGCCGACGGCGAGGCTGGCTTCGGCGGCGCGCTCAACGTCTACGAGCTGCAAAAGGCGATGATCGCCGCTGGTGCGGCGGGCACCCACTGGGAGGACCAGCTGGCGTCGGAGAAGAAGTGCGGTCACCTGGGCGGCAAGGTCCTGATCCCCACCGCACAGCACATCCGCACCCTGACCTCGGCGCGGCTCGCCGCCGATGTGTGCGACGTCCCGACCGTGGTGATCGCCCGCACGGACGCCGAGGCGGCCACGCTGATCACCTCCGACGTCGACGAACGCGACCTGCCGTTCATCACCGGCGAACGCACGCGGGAGGGTTTCTACCGGACCCGCAACGGCATCGACCCCTGTATCGCCCGGGCGAAGGCCTACGCCCCCTACGCCGACCTGATCTGGATGGAGACCGGCACGCCGGACCTCGAGATCGCGCGGAAGTTCTCCGAGGCGGTCAAGGACGCCCATCCCGACCAGATGCTGGCGTACAACTGCTCGCCGTCGTTCAACTGGCGCAAGCACCTGGACGACAGCACCATCGCCAAGTTCCAAAAAGAGCTTGCCGCAATGGGATTCAAATTCCAGTTCATCACACTGGCCGGCTTCCACGCGCTGAACTACTCAATGTTCGATCTGGCCTATGGCTACGCCCGCAACCAGATGAGCGCCTACGTGGAGTTGCAGGAGCGCGAATTCGCCGCCGAGGAGCGCGGCTACACCGCCACCAAGCACCAGCGCGAGGTCGGCGCCGGATACTTCGACCGGATCGCCACCACGGTCGACCCGAACTCGTCGACCACCGCCCTGACCGGCTCCACCGAAGAGGGACAGTTCCACTAGTGAGCGAAGCAGCCAGTCAGTCGATCCAGCGAGTGGGGGTCGTCGGCGCAGGGCAGATGGGGGCCGGCATCGCCGAGGTTTCGATCCGTGCCGGCGTCGATGTGATGGTGTTCGAGCCGACGGATGCGCTCGTCAGTGCGGGACGTAACCGCATCGTGAAGTCGCTGGAACGGGGCGTCAGCGCCGGCAAGGTGACGGAACGGGAGCGCGACCGCGCCCTGGGCCTGCTCACGTTCACCACGGGTATCGGCGACCTGGCCGACCGCCAACTGGTGATCGAGGCGATCATCGAGGATGAGGCCGTCAAGGCAAAGGTCTTCGCCGAACTGGACCGGGTCGTCACCGACCCCGACGCCGTCCTGGCGTCGAACACGTCGAGCATCCCGATCATGAAGATCGCCGCAGCCACCGCGAACCCGCAGCGCGTGCTGGGCCTGCACTTCTTCAATCCTGTCCCGGTGTTGCCGCTGGTCGAGCTGGTCTGCACGCTGGTCACCGACGAGGCGGCGGCTGCGCGCACCGAGGAGTTCGCGAGCGCCGTCCTGGGCAAACAGGTGGTGCGGTGTTCCGACAGGTCCGGCTTCGTGGTGAACGCGCTGCTGGTGCCCTACCTGTTGTCGGCGATCCGGATGGCGGAGGCCGGTTTCGCCACCGTCGAGGACGTCGACAAAGCCGTCGTCGCCGGGTTGTCCCACCCCATGGGACCGCTGAGGCTGTCCGACCTCGTCGGCCTGGACACTCTCAAACTCATCGCGGACAAAATGTTCGAGGAGTTCAAGGAACCGCAGTATGGTCCGCCGCCGCTGTTGCTCAGGATGGTCGAGGCGGGCCGGCTGGGCAAGAAATCGGGCCGGGGCTTCTACTCGTACTGAGGCGGCGTGCCGAGATCGCCTCTGCCTGAACACGACAGCGTTGCTGGCCACAGCTAGTATACTCACGGGCAACAGACGAGAGGTACGTATCCCGCGATGGCGAAATTAAGACCCTTTTATGAGGAGTCGCAGTCTATCTATGACGTGTCCAATGAGTTCTTCGCGCTGTTCCTAGACCCGACGATGGGCTACACCTGCGCGTATTTCGAGCGTGACGACATGAACCTCGAAGAAGCGCAGAATGCGAAGTTCGACCTGGCGCTGGGCAAGCTCAACCTCGAACCAGGGATGACCGTGCTCGACATCGGTTGCGGCTGGGGTGGCGCGATGAGACGGGCGATCGAGAAGTTCGATGTCAACGTCATCGGAATCACACTGAGCCGCAACCAGTTCGAGTACAGCACGAAGATGCTGGCCACCATCCCGACCGAGCGTACCGTTGAGGTGCGGCTGCAGGGCTGGGAGGAGTTCGAGGACAAGGTCGACCGGATCGTCTCCATCGGCGCCTTCGAGGCGTTCAAGCTCGAGCGCTACGCGGCGTTCTTTGAGCAGTCCTACGAGATCCTGCCCGCGAACGGCCGGATGCTGCTGCACACGATCCTGGCGCACACCCAGAAGAACCTGCACGAGCGCGGCGTCCCGCTGACTATGAGCGACATCCGCTTCATGCGGTTCATCGGCACGGAGATCTTCCCGGGTGGTCAGTTGCCGGCGCAGGAGGACATCTTCAAGTTCGGCGAGGATGCCGGATTCACGGTGGAGAAGGTGCAACTGCTGCGGGAGCACTACGAGCGCACGCTGCACATGTGGGCGGCCAATCTCGAGGCGAACAAGCAGAAGGCCATCGAGTTGCAGTCCGAAGAGATCTACGACAAGTACATGCACTACCTGACCGGGTGCGAGGAATTCTTCCGCAAGGGGATCACCAACGTCGGGCAGTTCACCCTGGTCAAATAGGGCTCAGTGGCCCCCGGGATGGCCGCCCATCTCTCGCGGTGTGCCGCCCATGAGATTGTCGTAGACGTCCTCGAAGGGATGGCTACTGATGCTGACCCCTCCGCGGAAGGGGTGATCGAGAACGACGATCGTGAAAACGACCATACCGACCATGGCCGCCGCCGCGGCCGTCATCAAGGCGTGCTGTCGAAAGCGACCCTCCGGAAGCAACCAGGTGAGCACGATCGTGATCAGCGCGCCAACGATGATGACAGTGTAGAGCGCCGGCGACACGCCAGCGTGGGCGTCGTGGAGGCGTTGCCGGGCCAACGAGTACATCGTCACGGACTCGGCCTCCAAGGCGGCCTGCAAGTTGGATTCCCTGCTGTCGGCCGGCTTGAACTCGTAAATCTCGTTGTCGACATTGTCCAGCGAGCGGTCCCGCCCCACGGGCACGCCGTGGCGTTGTTCTTCCCACTCCGTGGTCATGATGTACCGGGTGCGGGCTTTGATGCTCGCGGTCAGCGCGTCGCGGGTCGGCTCCGGCAGGTGCGACGCCATGCGATAGAGAGCACCCAGTGAGGCCGCTTCCTGCGAGACGCGCGATTCGACCTCGTTGAAGGTCTGCCATACCGCGACCGAGATCAGTGCCGCAATCAGCCCGTAGAGCATGGATGCGGCCGCCAGGAAATCTCCGGCCGTCGCCCACTCGCGGCGCTGGCCGTCGCCGATAATCCGCGGAAGTGCGGCGAGTGCGATGTAGAGCCCCACGACGCCGAACAGCACAAAGCCTCCGACGATGAGCAGGAAAAACGTCCACGTGGGGATGTTGTAGACCCGCATGATCACCCGTCCTCCGTCGGCCTCCGTCGACGGGGGGGAACGATATCAGCGGTGTTCCCGCGGCGGCACAGTAGGCGACGGGTGCGGCTGCTCGCGAAATTTCTCTAGCGACCCGCCAGCTTCGACGATTCCACACAGCGAGCTCCAGCTCAGCATGGTCAGGTAGTCGATCAGATCGTCGGCGCTCATCCGGGGATTGGAGATCCAGGAGTGGGTGGCCAGTTGCACGCCGCCGACGATCATGTAGGCCCACGGCTCCACGCCGCCGGTGTCCATCCCGACGTCCTGCATGCGGCGGCGCAGCATCATCGCGAGCATGCGCGCGATGATGCGCTCGGAGTCGGCGATGACCTTGCTCTTGGTCGGCGAACTGTTGGCCATCACGAACCGGTACGGCTCCGGTTCGTCGGCCACGGTCTCGACATATACGCGGATGATCTCGCGGGTCAGGTCGAAGCCGTCCAGGTTGGATGACAGCGCGTTCGCCATGTTCGGAATCAGGGTGGTCTGCGCGAAGCGCATCAGGACCGCGGTTGTGAGGTCGTTCTTGTCGACGAAATAGCGGTACAGCACGGTCTTGGAGACGCCGACTTCGGCAGCGATGTCGTCCATGCTCACGAAGCGGCCGAGCCGGCGGATGGCAACGATGGTGCCGTCGATCAAATCGTTGCGACGTTCTACCTTGTGTTGGCGCCAGCGCCGTTTGCGACCGTCCGTCTTGACGGCCACAACCCGAATCTGCTCTGCCACTGTCCGCCGTTTCCCATTCGCGAGGCCGCTGTCGAGTCTACGACTCCGCCGTGTTCCGGGGGTGGATGGACCGCGGTGTCAGCGGCCTTTCGAACGGTGTTGCCACACCAAACACGCCGCGGGGATACATGATGGAGGCATGGCACACACGGCCTCACAGGCCCCGGGCGCGCCGGGGTCCCACCCGTCCTTGGCGGAATCCTTCGCCGGAGCGGATCCGGAGGCCGACGCGCAGCGGCTGGCAGGGCTGCGGCGGATGAAGGTGGTCGCCCTGGGCTTCTTGATCGGCGCCACCGGAGTGTTTCTCGCCTGCCGATGGGCGCAGGTCCACGCGGGCGCAGGAGCCTGGGTTGGTTACGTCGGCGGGGCGGCGGAGGCCGGCATGGTCGGTGCCCTGGCGGACTGGTTCGCGGTCACCGCGCTGTTCAAGCATCCGCTGGGCATACCCATCCCCCACACGGCGATCATCATGCGCAAAAAAGATCAGCTCGGTGAGGGCCTCGGTACCTTCGTGCGGGAGAACTTCCTGTCGCCGCCGGTGGTGGAGACGAAATTGCGCGACGCGCAGGTGCCCGGCCGGCTCGGCAAGTGGTTGTCGGAACCCGCGCACGCCGAACGGGTGGCTGGCGAGACGGCGACGGTGCTGCGGGTGCTCGTGGAGCTCCTACGGGACGACGATGTCCAGCAGGTGATCGATCGGATGATTGTGCGGCGCGTCGCCGAACCGCAGTGGGGCCCTCCGGTCGGCCGGGTGTTGGCGACGCTGCTGGCCGAGAATCGTCAGGAAGCCCTGATCCAGTTGCTGGCCGACCGGGCGTTTGAGTGGTCGCTCAACGCCGGCGACCTGATTGCGCGGGTTGTCGAGCGCGACTCGCCCACCTGGTCGCCCCGGTTCATCGACCAACTCGTCGGTGCCCGCATCCATCGGGAACTGCTGGATTTCACCGACAAGGTGCGACGCGATCCCGGCCATGAGCTGCGGCGTTCGGCGACCCGCTTCCTGTTCGAGTTCGCCGACGACTTGCAGCACGATCCGGCGACCGTCACGCGCGCCGACGAGGTCAAAGAGCAACTGATGGCGCGCGACGAGATCGCCAACGCTGCCGCGACGGCGTGGAAGACGCTCAAGAGGCTTGTGCTGGAGGGGGTGGACGACCCGTCCAGCACGCTGCGAAGCCGTATCGCGGACACTGCCGTCGGGATCGGTGAAGCGCTGCGCGACGACGCCGACCTGCGCGACAAGGTCGACAACTGGCTCGTGCGCGCAGCGCAGCACCTCGTCGTGCAGTACGGGGTGGAGATCACCGCCATCATCACCGAGACGATCGAGCGTTGGGATGCGGGTGAGGCCAGTCGGCGGATTGAACTGCACGTGGGTCGAGATCTGCAGTTCATTCGGATCAACGGGACCGTGGTGGGGGCACTGGCGGGGCTCGTCATCTACGCGGTCGGACACCTGCTCTTCTAGAGGCGCTAACAGAGCGCTTGCAAAAGCAAGCACTTGTGGCTAGGCTGGCAGTGTGGTTATCCCCCATCGGCCCCAGGAGCAGGCAATGGTCCCCGGCGACAAGGTCTCAAGCCAGGTCTCAAGCCAGGTCTCCAGCATGGTCTCCAGCAAGGTCTCCGGTGCGGCCACCGACATCGGCAGTCTCATCCGAGACCTGCGTGAAAACGCGCAGGTCTCGGTGCGGCAGCTTGCCAAGCGCTCCGGTGTCAGCAACCCCTACCTGAGCCAGGTGGAGCGCGGATTGCGCAGGCCGTCCGCCGACGTGCTGAACCAGATCGCCAAGGGGCTGCGGGTCTCCGCCGAAGTCCTGTACGTCCGTGCGGGGATTCTCGAACCCGGCGAAAAAAGCCCGGTGCACGACGCGATCATCACCGACATGACGATCACCGAGCGCCAGAAGCAGGTGCTCCTCGACATCTATACGTCTTTTTCCCAGCAGAACGAAAACTCCTCCCAACAGCAGGAATCTGGAGAGGAGGGGATACAAAGCCCCTAGCGTCCGAACCGGACACCCAAGTACCGCTGATATCTGCACAACCGCTGATATTCACCACACATCTGATAGTCACCACACATCGAGAAAGGGAAAATTATGGCTGACAACTCGAACATCGACGATCTGCGGGCACCTCTGCTTGCGGCGCTCGGCGCAGCCGATTTGGCGCTGGCAACAGTCAACGACTTGATCGTGACTCTGCGTGAGCGCGCCGAAGAGACCCGCACCGACAACCGCAGCCGCACCGCGGATCGCCGCGCTCGCCTCGTCAAGCTGCAGGAGGACCTGCCCGAGCAGATCACCGACCTGCGCGAGAAATTCACCACCGAAGAGTTGCGCAAAGCTGCTGAGGGTTACCTCGAGGCGGCGACCAACCGTTACAGCGGGCTGGTCGAGCGGGGCGAGGTTGCGCTGCATCGGCTGCGCAGCCAGCCGGCGATCGAGGATGCGGCAGCGCGCGCCGAGGACTACGTGGAACAGGCGGTGGAGCTGACGCAGGAGGCGTTCGGCACCGTCGCCTCGCAGACCCGCGCCGCGGGTGAGCGCGCGGCCAAGCTGGTGGGCATTCAACTGCCGAAGAAGGCCCCGGCCAAGAAGGGCCCGGCCAAGAAGGCTCCGGCCAAGAAGGCTCCGGCCAAGAAGGCTCCGGCCAAGAAGGCTGCGGCCAAGAAGGCTGCGGCCAAGAAGGCTCCGGCCAAGAAGGCTCCGGCCAAGAAGGTCACCCAGAAGTAGGGCCCTC
>CAIYOH010000054.1 GCA_903927745.1 uncultured Mycobacteriaceae bacterium | reverse complement strand
GCTCTCGAACTCATCAGGGAGGCCCAACTGGAGTTCGAGGCCGCCGCCGAACTGCGGTCCGGCCTGGACGCCCAGACCCGGGAGATCCGCGCCGAAATCACCCATCTGCAGGAGCAGGCAGCGATCAACGCCAGCGAGATCATCCGGGAGGCGCAGAACGAGGCTGAGGAGATCCTGGCTGGGGTTCGTCGGGACGTCGACGGGCAGCTGGAGCTGGCACGGGCCAAGCTGGACGAGCTCACTGAGATGAGGACCAACATCGCCGCGCAGGTGCAGGAGTTCTACGGGAGGTTCCAGGTGCTGAGCAGCTCCGTGGAACCGGAGGGTCTCGATGACGGCCCGTGGCCGGCGCCGTCCACCCTCCATCCCCGCTCAGCCGCTGATGGCGCACATGTGGCAGCGGATGTTACCGTAATCCACGGCCAGCTCGAGGACGGTTCGGGCATCCGCGGCGCATGGCCGAACGCGCAATGACGATGCGGCGGCCCAAGGGCCCTCGGCCGAATAGACGGACGCCGGGAACCTGACCGCACCCCCGCAGAATGTCAGTACATCCAGGAGAGATGGATATGGACAGATCGATCCCTAACTTCCAGACGCGGTTGCGGGGTCTCGACGCCGCCGAGGTCACCGACTACATCCTGACTGTCCACAAAGAGGTCACGGACCTCCAGCGCGAGAGCGCGGGCCTTCAGGGTGAGATCGCGTCCCTCCAGGACCAGATCAGGACCCTCAAGCGCGATAGCGCTGACGCCGAAGTGCAACGTTACGAGCTCGAGGCCCAGGTCTCGCGGATGCACAGCGAAGTCGCGCGCCTCTCTGGCCCCATCGACTCGGTCGAAGGCATGTCGGACCGCATCGCTCGGATGATGCGGGTCGCCTCCGATGAAGCCGTCCGCACGAAAGCCATGGCCCGCGAAGAGGCCGAGTCGTTGACGCGGGAGTTGCGCGACGAGATCGAGGCGGCGCGCCAAGACCGCATCGCGGCCAGCACGGCACTGGCCGAGTTCGAGGCCTCCACCGCCGCCCGCCGCGAGGAGATCCTGTCCCAGGCCAAGGCCGAGGCCGAGTATGTCGTCCAAGGCGCTCACGCCGAGCGCGCCCAGTTGACTGAGGAAGCCGAGGAGACGGAGCGCCGTCGGCGCGAGGCGCAACGCGAGATGGCCGAGGAAGACGCCCGCCGTCGTCGCGAGAACCAGCGGCGCCTCGACGAGCAGATCAGGTCGACCTGGGAGCAGACTCAGGCCCAGATCGCCGCCTACGAGCAGGAGAGCCGACTCAAATCGGCCAACCTGGTCACCACTGCAGAGCGGGAGGCACAGCAGCTCACAGAACGAGCTGAGGTTCAGGTCAAGGAGCTGCTGAGAGTGCGTGGGGATGTACTCGCCGGGCTCGCTGACATCCAGAGCCGGATCGAGACCGCAATCCGCCGCGACCGGATCACCGTCGTCAAGCCTGTGGCCGCCAGCGAAGAGGCCTGACCCGGCCCCGGTCGCGACCTCACGGTCGGCGTTCCAACACACGAGGTCGGCGTTCCAACACAAAAACCGGCGTTCCAACACACCGCGCACGGTGGGCGAAGGGGGACTTGAACCCCCACGTCCCGAAGGACACTGGCACCTGAAGCCAGCGCGTCTGCCATTCCGCCACTCGCCCGGGCGTCTAACGACAGGACTTTATCACCTCGGCGAACCCGCTCCCCAATCGCCCTGAACTGCACCGATACGATTCTGAAGGGATCCGGAGGTAACGCCGCCCCGGGGTCTCCCGGTATCATCTTCCCGATGGGACGACGCAGGGGCGCCGCGCTGGGGCATGGGTAGCCCGCAGGGGTTCGCCGCTCGGCTCGAGCGCAGGCTTGAGGCGGGCGTCGGCAATGCGTTCGCCCGTGTGTTCGGGGGACCGATCGTCCCGCAGGAGATCGAAGCCCTGTTGCGCCGGGAGGCCGAAACCGGCGTCCGAACGCTTGCGGGCAATCACCTGTTGGCCCCCAACGAATTCGTGATCACCCTCGGACCGCAGGATTTCGACGACGTGGGCGCCCTTCCGGATCGCGGGGCGGGAGATTTCGCGTGTCGCATGGCCGACTACATCAATGAACACGGCTGGCAAACGTATGGTGAGGTAGTTGTCCGTTTCGAGCGATCATCGGAACTGCGTATCGGCCAGCATCGCGCCCACGGTGCCGTGAACCCCGATGCGCAGCCCCGCCCGACGGTCGTCGATGCCGAACAGCGACAATCGACGCATACGTTCGACGCAGAACGAGGAGCAACAATGACTGATGATCCGAGCTACCGGGGGGGTCCGGCGGGGGGGCAGCCCGGTGACGAGTACCACGACGACCGCTACCGGCGCCCCCAGGACGACCCCCGTGGCGGCTACCCGCCCCAGCCCGGATACCCGCCGCAACGCCCACCCGAGCAGAGCGGCTACCCCGATCAGCGCGGCTACCCCGACCAGGGACAGGGTGGCTACCCGCAGTCCTACGAGCAGCGTCCCGCGGGCTACGGCGCGGCGCCCGGCGAGCAGGGCTACCCGCAGGGCGGCGGCTACGGAGCTCCCAGCGGCGGGCACCCCGGCGGCTACGGACCTCCCAGCGGACCTCCCAGCGGCGGCCCGCAAGGCTATGGCGGCTACGAAGGCGGCTACGGCGGAGGCCACGAGGGCGGCTACGGCGACTACGGTCGCCCGGCGCCGCCGCAGCACGAGGGCGGCTATGCACCCCCGGCTCCTCCCGCCCCTCTAGCTCCTCCGGCCCCCCCGGAACCGCGCCCCGACTACCCCGAGCAGAGCAGCGGGTACGACCAGGGCTACCAACAAGGCGGCGGATACGGGCGCCAAGACTACGGACAGCCCGCCGACTACGGCCAACCGTCGGACTACGGCCAGCCCGCCCAACCCGACCCCGGCTACGGCCAGCCCACCGGTTACGCCCCGGCCCCCGGTTACGGACAACCCCCGGACTACGGACAACCCGAAGGCTACGGACAGCCCGCAAGCTATGGGCAGCCCGGCGGTTACGGCGGCTACGGTCAGGGCGGCTACGCGCCGGTCGGCACGATGGTCATCCTCCAGCTCGACGACGGCAGCGGCCGCACCTACCAGGTGCGTGACGGCTCCAATGTCGTCGGCCGCGGGCAGGACGCCCAATTCCGCCTGCCCGACACCGGCGTATCCCGCCGTCACCTGGAGATCCGCTGGGACGGGCAGGTGGCCCTGCTCGCCGACCTCAACTCGACCAACGGCACCACCGTCAACAACGCCCCGGTTCAGGAGTGGCAGCTGGCCGATGGCGACGTGATCCGACTGGGCCACTCGGAGATCATCGTCCGCATCCACTGACCCCACGGGCGCGACACCGGGACTTGTGCGCCCCCCGTACCGCGACGTCGCCGACGCGCTCGGTGTCACGTGAGGGCCGGGGTTGCCAGGACCGAAAGGACGCCAGATGCAGGGACTAGTACTGCAGCTGACGCGTGCCGGGTTCCTGATGTTGCTGTGGGTGTTCATCTGGTCGGTGCTGCGGATCCTGCGAACCGACATCTACGCACCGACCGGGGCCGTCATGGTGCGCCGCGGCCTGACGCTGCGCAGCACGCTGCTGCCCTCGCGCCAGCCCCGGCACGCCGCCCGCCACCTCGTGGTGACCGAGGGGTCACTGACGGGCGCGCGCATCACGCTCAACGGGCAGCCGGTCATGATCGGGCGGGCCGACGACTCGACCGTCGTCCTCACCGACGACTACGCCTCCACGCGGCACGCCCGGCTGTCTCAGCGAGGTTCCGAGTGGTACGTCGAGGATCTAGGATCGACTAACGGCACGTATCTCGACAGGGCAAAGGTGACGACCGCGGTACGAGTTCCGCTCGGAACGCCGATCCGGATCGGCAAAACGGCAATCGAGTTGCGCCCATGAGCCTCGTCCTGCGCTACGCCGCCCGCAGCGACCGCGGCCTGGTACGCACCAACAACGAAGACTCCGTGTACGCCGGGGCGCGGCTGCTGGCCCTGGCCGACGGCATGGGCGGCCATGCAGCCGGCGAGGTGGCGTCGCAGTTGGTGATCGCGGCCCTGGCCCATCTCGACGACGACGATCCCGGCGGCGACCTGCTCGCCAAACTCGAGACCGCGATCCGCGAGGGCAACGAGGCGATCGCCGCGCAGGTCGAGTTGGAGCCCGAGCTGGACGGGATGGGCACCACCCTCACCGCAATCCTGTTCGGCGGCGACAGGATTGGGCTGGCGCACATCGGCGATTCGCGCGGCTACCTGCTTCGTGATGGGGAGCTGACGCAGATCACCAAGGACGACACCTTCGTGCAGACTCTGGTCGACGAGGGCCGGATCACCCACGAAGAGGCGCACAGCCACCCTCAGCGGTCGTTGATCATGCGGGCGCTCACCGGCCACGAGGTCGAGCCCACCTTGATCATGCGCGAAGCGCTGGCCGGTGACCGTTATCTGCTGTGCTCCGACGGTCTTTCCGACCCGGTGAGAGACGAAACCATCTGCGAGGCGCTGCAGATCCCCGACGTGGTCGAGTCCGCCTACCGGCTCATTGAGCTGGCGCTGCGCGGCGGCGGGCCCGACAACGTCACGGTGGTGGTCGCCGACGTGGTCGACTACGACTATGGACAAACACAACCCATTCTCGCCGGGGCGGTATCGGGCGACGACGACCAGACGACAACTCTGCCCAACACCGCCGCCGGCCGTGCTTCGGCGATCAGGCCCCGCCAGGAGGCGACCAGTCGCGTTGCGCCGCAAGGAGAACCATCACACCCGCCGGGGTGGTCACGCAGAAGGATGGCGATCGTCCTCACGCTGGTGTCGCTGCTGGTGCTGGCGGGCCTCGCCGCAGGCCGGATGATCATCCGCTCCAACTACTACGTCGCCGGGCACAACGGCACGGTGTCGATCCTGCAGGGCGTCCAGGGTTCGCTGCTGGGCATGTCGCTGCACGAGCCGTATCTGGTGGGTTGCCTCGACGTCCACAACTCGCTGTCGGTCATCGGCGTCGAGGAGACCGGCGCCCACCCCGGCTGCCGACTCATGCAGCTGCGGGATCTGCGACCCGCGGCCCGCAATGAGGTTCAGGCAGGGCTCCCCGCCGGAAGCCTGGACAACGCGATCAGACAGCTGCACGAACTGGCGAGCGCCTCGCTGCTGCCGACCTGCCCGCCACCGCGGGAAACGGCCCACGCGGCGGGCCCACCACCGGGCCCACCACCGCTGCACCCGGCCGCCCCCACGACGACGGCTCCCACCTCGGGCTCGAACAGGCCCCCCACTGCTGCTCCGGGGCTCCCGGGGGGCCCTGCGGCCCCGGGGCCCTCTGCGCCCCCGAGCACAGCCGCGGCGTCAGCGTCCGCATTAGCGCCGCCCGAACCACAGCCGGGTGTCGACTGCCGAGCGGTGGCATGACCACGCAGATTCAGCCGCCGGTGGCGGTCACGCCCCCGCTGCCGACCCGGCGCAACGCCGAATTGCTGCTACTGGGCTTCGCCTCCGTGATCACCGTCGCCGCATTGCTGATCGTGGAGGCCAACCAGGAACGCGGGCTGCGCTGGGACCCGCACTGGAAAACCCTCGCCTTCGGCCTGCTCTTCCTGGCCGTGTTCGCCAGCGCCCATCTGGCCGTGCGGCGGTTCGCCCCGTACACCGATCCGCTGCTGCTGCCCGTCGTGGCATTGCTCAACGGGCTCGGCTTGGTGATGATCCACCGGCTCGACCTCGTCACCAACCGTGGCGGCGGAAGCCATCACCCCGGCGCCTCCCAGCAGATGCTGTGGACCGTCGTCGGCGTTGCCGCGTTCGCGCTCGTGATCATCCTGCTCAAAGACCACCGACAGCTCTCGCGCTACGGCTACATCTACGGGGTCACGGGTCTGGTGCTGCTGGCGATCCCCGCGGTGCTGCCCGCGTCGATGTCCGAGCAGAACGGCGCCAAGATCTGGATTCGGTTCCCCGGCTTCTCGATTCAGCCCGCCGAGTTCTCCAAAATCCTGCTGCTGATCTTCTTCTGCGCGGTGCTGACCGCCAAGCGCCAGCTGTTCGCCAGCGTCGGCAAGCACGTCATGGGGATGACCCTGCCCCGCCCCCGAGACCTCGCACCGCTGCTGGCGGCCTGGGTGATCTCGGTGGGCGTGATGGTCCTCGAGAAGGACCTCGGTACGTCGCTGCTGCTCTACGCCTCGTTCCTGGCGGTGGTCTATCTCGCTACGCAGCGCGTCAGTTGGGTCGTCATCGGTGCCGTGCTGTTCGCTCTGGGAAGCGTCGCGGCCTATTTCATGTTCGCCCACGTCCGTGTTCGGGTGCACACGTGGTGGGACCCGTTCGCCGACCCCGACAACACCGGCTATCAGATGGTGCAGTCGCTCTTCAGTTTCGCCACCGGCGGTATCTTCGGCACCGGGCTGGGCAACGGCCAACCCGACACCGTGCCGGCCGCGTCGACGGACTTCATCATCGCCGCGTTCGGTGAGGAACTGGGCCTGGTCGGGTTGGCGAGCATCCTGATGCTCTACACGATCGTGATCGTCCGTGGCTTACGGACCGCGATCGCCACCCGCGACAGCTTCGGCAAGCTGCTGGCGGGCGGCCTGGCGTCGACGCTGGCGATTCAGCTCTTCATCGTGGTCGGTGGGGTGACCAAGCTGATTCCGCTCACCGGGTTGACCACGCCGTGGATGTCCTACGGCGGCTCGTCGCTGCTGGCGAACTATGTGCTGCTGGCCATTCTGGCGCGGATCTCACACCGCGCCCGGCGTCCACTGGAAGGCCGGCCGCGCGACCCGTCGCCGATCGCCGGTGCCAACACCGAGGTGATTGCGCTGGCATGAACGCCTCCCTCCGCCGAATCTCGGTGACCGTGATGGCGCTGATCGTGCTGCTCTTGCTCAACGCCACAATGACGCAGGTCTTCGCCGCCGACGGCCTGCGGGCCGACCCGCGTAACCAGCGCGTCCTGCTCGACGAGTACTCGCGTCAGCGGGGCCAGATCGTGGCGGGCGGTCAGTTGCTGGCCTACTCGATGTCCACCGACAACCGTTTCCGTTTCCTGCGCGTCTATCCCAACCCCGCCGTGTATGCGCCAGTCACCGGCTTCTACTCGCTGCGGTACTCCAGTTCGGGCATGGAGCGCGCAGAGGACTCGCTGCTCAACGGGTCCGATCCGCGGCTGTTCGGGCGCCGGCTCGCCGACTTCTTCACCGGTCGCGAGCCACGCGGCGGCAACGTCGACACCACGATCAACCCCCGGGTCCAACAAGCCGGCTGGGACGCCATGCAGCAGGGCTGCGGCGGGCCGGCATGCCGGGGGGCCGTCGTCGCCCTCGAACCCGCGACCGGCAAGATCCTGGCGCTGGTGTCGTCACCGTCCTATGACCCGAACACGCTGTCGTCACACAATCCGGACGCCCAGTCCCAAGCCTGGCAGCGGCTGCGCGACGACCCCAACAACCCGATGACCAACCGCGCCATCGCGCAGACCTACCCGCCCGGTTCCACATTCAAGCTGGTCACCACTGCCGCGGCGCTGCAGGCCGGCGCCACCGACACCGAGCAGTTGACGGCCGCGGCCTCGATCCGATTGCCCGATAGCACTGTCACGTTGGAGAACTACGGCGGCGCGCCGTGCGGCACCGAACCGACGGTATCGCTCGAGCGGGCGTTCGCGCTGTCGTGCAACACCGCGTTCGTGGAACTCGGCATGCGCACCGGGGCCGACGCGCTGCGCAGCATGGCGAGCTCGTTCGGCCTCGACGCCACCCCGGCCGTGATCCCGCTGCAGGTCGCCGAATCGACGGTGGGGGTGATCACCGATGCCGCCGCGCTGGGTATGTCGAGCATCGGCCAGAAGGACGTCGCTCTGACCCCGTTGCAGAACGCCCAGATCGCGGCGACCATCGCCAACGGCGGTGTGACGATGCAGCCCTACCTGGTCAACAGCCTCAAGGGGCCGAACTTGGCCACGATCACCAGCACCGCTCCCTACCAACAGCGCCGCGCTGTGTCGCCGCAGGTCGCCGCTAAGCTCAAAGAGCTGATGGTCGGTGCCGAGAAGGTCGCACAACAGAAGGGGGCCATCGCCGGCGTGCAGATCGCATCCAAGACCGGTACCGCCGAACATGGCGACGATCCGCGTAACACTCCGCCACACGCGTGGTACGTCGCCTTCGCGCCGGCGGACACCCCGAAGGTTGCGGTGGCCGTGCTGGTGGAGAACGGTGGCGACCGGCTGTCGGCGACGGGCGGCGCACTCGCCGCACCGATCGGACGGGCCGTGATCGAGGCCGCGCTGCAGGGGGCGCCATGAGCCCGCGCGTCGGGGTGACCCTGTCCGGCCGGTACCGCCTGCAGCGGCTGATCGCCACCGGCGGCATGGGCCAGGTGTGGGAGGCGGTGGACAACCGGCTGGGCCGGCGCGTCGCGGTGAAGGTGCTCAAACAGGAGTTCTCCCAGGACGCCGAGTTCATCGAACGCTTCCGGATCGAGGCGCGCACCACCGCGATGCTCAACCACCCGGGGATCGCCCAGGTTCACGACTACGGCGAAAGCCAACTCGACGGCGAGGGGCGCACCGCTTACCTGGTGATGGAGCTGGTCAACGGCGAGCCGCTGAACTCCGTGCTCAAACGGACAGGGCGGTTGTCGCTGCGGCACGCGCTGGACATGCTCGAGCAGACCGGCCGGGCGCTGCAGGTGGCGCATACAGCCGGACTGGTGCACCGCGACGTCAAGCCGGGCAACATCTTGATCACCCCCACCGGCCAGGTGAAGATCACCGACTTCGGTATCGCCAAGGCCGTCGACGCGGCGCCGGTGACCCAAACCGGGATGGTGATGGGCACCGCGCAGTACATCGCGCCCGAACAGGCGCTCGGCCATGAAGCCACTCCCTCCAGTGACGTCTACTCCCTGGGAGTTGTTGCCTACGAGGTGGTTTCGGGGCGGCGGCCGTTTACCGGCGACGGCGCTCTGACCGTAGCGATGAAGCACATCAAGGAGCCCCCGCCGCCGCTGCCCTCCGAGCTGCCGCCCAACGTGCGCGAGCTCATCGAGATCACCCTGGTGAAGAACCCCGCGATGCGCTACCGCAGCGGCGGGCCGCTGGCCGACGCCGTCGCCGCCGTGCGTGCGGGCCGCCGGCCCCCACGCCCCAGCCAGACTCCCCCCGCCGGTCGCGCGTCCCCGGCGGCCATTCCGTCGAGCACGCCGATGCGGGCTGTGCCCATGCCCACCGGCCGCACCACCGGGCCGGTCCGCCGGTCCCGGCCGTCGACGGGCAGCAACCGCCTGCCGGTGCGGCGCACGTTCTCGGCCGGCCAGCGCGCCCTGCTGTGGGCGGCGGGTGTGCTGGGCGCGTTGGCGATCATCATCGCGGTGCTCATCGTGACGAATTCGCGGACGGACACCCGCCATCAGCCCTCACCCGCGCCGACGGTCACCGACACCGGCGTTCCCCCGTCCTCGGCGGAGGCGCCGGCGCGCAAAACACCCGCCAGTGAGGCACCGCGATGACCACGCCTGAGCACCTCTCCGACCGCTACGAACTCGGCGAAATCCTCGGATTCGGCGGCATGTCCGAGGTTCACCTCGCGCGCGACCTTCGCCTGCACCGCGACGTCGCAGTGAAGGTGCTGCGCGCCGACTTGGCCCGCGACCCCAGCTTCTATCTGCGGTTTCGGCGCGAGGCGCAGAACGCGGCGGCCCTGAATCACCCGTCGATCGTCGCGGTGTACGACACCGGCGAGGCCGACACACCCGCGGGCCCGCTGCCCTACATCGTGATGGAGTACGTCGACGGCGTCACCCTGCGCGACATCGTGCAGACCGATGGCCCACTGCCGCCCCAGCGGGCCATCGAGATCATCGCCGACGCCTGCCAGGCGCTGAATTTCAGCCACCGCAACGGCATCATCCACCGCGACGTCAAACCGGCCAACATCATGATCAGCTCCACCAACGCGGTCAAGGTGATGGATTTCGGCATCGCCCGCGCGATCGCCGATGCCGGCGTCAGCGTCACCCAGACCGCCGCCGTCATCGGCACCGCCCAGTATCTGTCGCCCGAGCAAGCCCGCGGCGAGACCGTCGACGCGCGGTCCGACGTCTATTCGCTGGGCTGTGTGCTCTACGAAATACTCACCGGTGAGCCGCCCTTCGTCGGTGATTCGCCGGTGGCGGTCGCCTACCAGCACGTCCGCGAAGATCCGGTCCCGCCGTCCAAGCGGTACAAGGGAATCTCGGCGGACCTCGACGCCGTCGTGCTCAAGGCGCTGGCCAAGAACCCCGAGAACCGCTACCAGAGCGCGGCCGAGATGCGTGCCGACCTGGTGCGGGTGCACAACGGGGAGGCACCCGAGGCGCCCAGGGTGTTCACCGACGCCGAGCGGACCTCACTGCTGAGCAGCGGCGGCAGCCGCGGGGGTCCGCGCACCGACCCGCTGCCCCGCCAGCCCCTGGAGAAGGCCGACGACGAGCACACCGGTAGTTCGCTCGGCCGCTGGATCGGCGTGGGCGCCGTCCTGGCGGTGCTGGCCACCGTGGCCGTCATCGCCTTCAACACGTTCGGCGGGACCACCCGCGACGTCCAGGTGCCCGACATGCGGGGCCGGGTGTCCGCCGACGCCATCGCCGCGCTGCAGAACCGGGGATTCAAGACGCGCACACTGCAAAAACCCGACAACACGATCCTGCCCGACCACGTCATCGGCACCGACCCCGCCGCCAACGCGCTGGTGGGCGCGGGTGACGAGATCACCCTCAACGTGTCCACCGGGCCCGAGCAGCGCGAGATCCCCGACGTCTCGTCGCTGAGCTACAACGACGCCGTCGCCAAGCTCAAGGCCGCAGGTTTCGGCAAGGTCAAGCAGACGAGCGCGCCGTCGGCCCCGGAGTTGCTGGGCAAGGTGGTCGGCACCAACCCGCCGGCCAACCAGACATCGGCGATCACCAACGTGATTACCGTCATCGTCGGTTCCGGGCCCGAGACCAAGCCGATTCCGGACGTGACGGGACTGAGCGTCGACGAAGCCCAGAAGGATCTCGCCGCCGTCGGCTTCACCAAGGTGACCCAGACGTTGGCGGACAGTGTCCGTCCCGCCGGGGAGGTGCTCGGCACGAGTCCGGCCAAGGGACAGACGGTTCCGGTGGATTCGGCCGTCGAGATCCAGGTGTCGAAGGGCAACCAGTTCGTGATGCCCGACCTCACCGGGATGTTCTGGACCGACGCCGAGCCGCGGCTGCGCGCGCTGGGCTGGACGGGGGTGCTGGATAAGGGACCCGACGTCGACGCGGGCGGCGCCCAGCACAACCGGGTGGTGTCTCAGAGCCCGTCGGCCGGCGGCGGCTGCGGCAAGGACGGAACCGTCACGCTGAAGTTCGGTCAGTAGTCGCGGGATCGGCCTGCG
The DNA here is from genome assembly GCA_903927745.1 of uncultured Mycobacteriaceae bacterium. Lineage (GTDB taxonomy): Bacteria > Actinomycetota > Actinomycetes > Mycobacteriales > Mycobacteriaceae > Mycobacterium. Next base: position 1,159 of record CAIYOH010000054.1, on the reverse strand, counting down.
TGTACGGCCGCACCGCGGCCCGCACCTCGTTCTCCAGCCGGCGGATCAGCGTGTCGTCGCGGACCCACCCGCAGTCGGCGAGCCAGTTCGCCAGCATCCGGTGCCCGCCCTCGGTGAGGATCGACTCGGGGTGGAACTGGACGCCGTGAATCGGCAGCTCGGTGTGGCGCACGGCCATGATCACCCCGCTGCGGGTGCGGGCCGTGATCTGCAGCTCCGCCGGTACCGATTCCGGCAGGATGGTCAGCGAGTGGTAGCGGGTGGCCGTGAAGGGGTCGGGAAGCCCTTGCAGCACACCGGCGTTGGTGTGAAACACGCTGCTGGTCTTGCCGTGCAGCAATTCGGGCGCGCGGTCCACGGTGGCGCCGAACGCCACGCCGATCGCCTGGTGGCCCAGGCACACCCCGAGCAGCGGGGTGCGCTGCGCGGCGCACGCGTGAACGAGGCCGATCGAGGCGCCCGCACGTTCGGGCGTGCCCGGACCCGGGCTGAGCAGTACGCCGTCGAACCGTGCCGCCACGGCGGCATGACCGCCCGCCGAATCGCTGAGCCGGGGATCGTCGTTGCGCCAGACCTCCGCCTCGACGCCCAGCTGGCCGACGTATTGCACCAGGTTGAACACGAAGCTGTCGTAATTGTCGACGACCAGGATCCGCATCGTGCCAGGGTACCGTTCGGCAGCGGGCGCGGTGGATCGCCGTCAGTACCCGAGGGTGCCCGCGGGCGTCGCGACGTGCAGCCGGACCGGTTCGGGGTGACCGGTGACAGCCACATCGGTGCGCGCCTGTTCGCGGTAGCTAAGCCCGAATCGGACCGCATACTGCTTGTAGAGGACCACTGCGGGAGCGGCGGCCAGGGCTGTCTGCATGGCGTCGGGTTTTGCGCTGGCTTAGTGTGCGCAATGCTGTTTATTTTTATCTCGAGGCTTCACGCCTGAAATCACATCCAGGGCGTCACCTTGTTGTTGTTGCGCCGCTGCTGCGTGACCAATTGCGTGCCACCTATCCTCTCGCACCTGAGGTCACAGTGATTCCGCCTGGGGTTAAGGCTCAGACACCCAAGCCAGGCTTGCGCCAAAAAACTCGACAAGCGCTTGGCATTGGTGATGAGGACTTTATTTGTTTGCTGGTTGCTCGTAATCCCTTGCGCAAGGGATTGG
>CAIYOH010000053.1 GCA_903927745.1 uncultured Mycobacteriaceae bacterium | reverse complement strand
CCGCCGCGACGACGGGAGGTGGCGGATCGTGCGCGCGCGGGACACGGCCTGATCACGGGTCGGCGCGTCGGCCGAGCCCCGCTCCCCGGGCCTGCCACGGTGGATACGTGGAGGCGGTTCTCGACGAGTTCGACGAGTATCTCGAGCTGCAGTGCGGTCATTCGCCGCATACGCGCCGGGCCTACCGCGGCGACGTGCGTTCGCTGTTGGCCTTCGTCGACGGGCGGGGTCTGGACGGGCGGGGCCTCGACGGGTTGAATCTGGCGGCCCTGCGTTCGTGGCTGGCCGCCTGCGCCGGCGCCGGGGCTGCCCGCACGACGCTGGCCCGTCGCACCTCGGCGGTGAAGGCCTTCACCGCGTGGGCGGCCCGCCGCGGGCTGCTCACCGCCGATCCGGGCGCCCGGCTACAGGTGCCCAAGGCGCACCGCACCCTGCCGGCCGTGCTGCGCCAGGACCAGGCGCTGCAGGCCATGGCCGCCGCGAAATCCGGTGCGCAGCAGGGCGATCCGCTGGCATTGCGCGACCTGCTGATCGTCGAGATGCTCTACGCCACCGGGATCCGGGTCAGCGAGCTCTGCGGGCTGGACACCGACGACGTCGACGCCCACCACCGGCTGGTGCGCGTCCTGGGCAAGGGTGACAAAGAGCGCACCGTGCCCTTCGGCGTACCGGCCGGCGAGGCGCTGCACGCCTGGCTCGTCGACGGTCGTCCGGCGCTGGCAGTACCCGAGTCCGGCCCGGCGCTGCTGCTGGGCACCCGGGGACGTCGGCTCGACGTGCGCCAGGCGCGTACCGTCGTGCACCAGACCGTCGCCGCGGTAGACGGCGCACCCGACATGGGCCCGCACGGCCTGCGGCACAGCGCCGCCACCCACCTGCTCGAAGGCGGTGCCGACCTGCGCGTCGTCCAGGAGTTACTGGGCCATTCCAGCCTCGCGACCACCCAGCTCTACACCCACGTCGCGGTGTCCCGACTGCGCGCGGTGCACGAGCAGGCCCACCCCCGCGCCTGAGACTCCTCAGACGCCTGCGGCGTGCGTGGGGTGTGCCGGCAGGAAGGCCAGGACGAACAGCGCGCCGGCCAGACAGACGGCCGAGGCGGTCAGGCAGCCGGCGTGCAGACCGGACATGAAGGCGTCGCTGACGGTGTCGCGGAGGATTCCGGCGACCGGGGCGGGTGAGTGCGCGGCAACTTGCAGGCCTTGGGCGAGACCTTCGCGGGCTGTTGCCTGCGCGGATTCCGGTGCTGCGCGAAGGATGTCGCTGTCGGATAGATGCCTGATGTAGAGGGTGGAGAAGATGCTGCCGACCACGGCGACGCCGAGCGTCCCGCCGATCTGGCGGGTGGCGTCGTTGACGGCCGACCCCGCGCCGGCCTGTTCGGGGCGCACCACGCCCATGATCGAGTCGGTTGCCGTCGCGGTGGTCAGGCCCAGTCCGCCGCCGAGCACCACCATCTGCGCAGCGACCTGCAGGTAGGAAATGTCGACGCTGGCGGTGGCTACCCATGCGAACGCGGCGGTCAGCATCACCAGGCCGACGAATACCACTGCTTTGGTGCCGACGCGGGTCACCGCGAGTCGGGTGCCCAGTACCGATCCGACCGCGATTGATAACGCGACGGGCAGGATGCGGACTCCGGTCTCGAGCGGGCCGTAGTTCTGCAGCAGCTGGAAGAACTGGGTGATCAAGAAGATGAAACCGAAGAGGGCGAAGAACGCGACGGTGACGGCACCGCTGGCCGCGCTGAACCGAAGGTTTGTGAATAGCGTGACGTCGATCAGCGGGTCGGTCTGCCGTCGTTCCCACACCACGAAGGCCACCGCCGACACCAACGCAATGGCGAAACCAGCCAGGGTCCGTGGGGCGGTCCAGCCGTGGTCGGGAGCCTCGATGATCGTGTAGACCAGGGCTCCCAGCATGGCGACCGACAGCACGAGTCCGCCGCGGTCGAGCCGGGCGTCGGACTCCACGCTCGACGGGGAAATGAACACCAGCGCGCCGAGTGCAGCGGCGAGGGCGATCGGGACCATCGACAGAAACAGGCTGCCCCACCAGAAGGATTCCAGCAGCGCGCCGCCCATGATGGGGCCGACGGCAACCCCGAGCCCGGTAACCGCACCCCACACACCGATGGCCGCCGCACGTTGCTTGGGGTTGCGAAAGGTGTCGGTGATGATGGCCAGCGTGGTCGGGTAGATCAGCGCCGAGGCCACCCCCATCACGAGGCGCGCTCCGATCAGCGGGCCGGTCGACGTGCACAGTGCGGCTGCGACACTACTGGCCGCGAAGAGCGTCAGGCCCGCGATGAGGGTGCCGCGGCGGCCGAACTTGTCACCGACGGTGCCACCGGCGAGGACCAGCGCCGCGAAGGCCAGGTTGTAGGCGTCCACGATCCACTGCAGTCCGCGTGTCGACGCCCCCAAGGCCGAGTTCAACGTGGGCAGAGCCACATTGACGATGGTCGTCTCGACATTGATTACCAGGGCGGCGACCAACACGACGGTCAGAACCAGAACGGGCCGAACCCGCCGCTGTGCGGCGTGCGCACCATGTGCGGCGCTGGTCTGGGTGACGGTGCTCATGAACCAACCCCTTTTATGTTGACACTGATAACACTGCGAGCATGACAGAGAATGTTAGTAGTGTCAACATTTTGGGTCGGAACTTACTGAAGTCCGACGGTGATGACGTCGAACAGCCGGTCGGCGATGAGTTGCCTGCGGGCGGCGTCGGCCGTGCTGAGCGGGCCGTCGAGAAACAAGGTGGAGAGCCCGTGCACCGCAGCCCACGCAGCTTCGTCGAGGCCGTCGCGGCGATCCGCTGAGAGCACGCCGGCGGCGACGAGATCGTCGATGCACCGGATGAGGATCTGAAAGGGATGCCGATCGTCGACTTCGTCGGTCCCGCCGTAGTGATGGCGCCTGTGGCCATCTCGCCCAGCTTCTGTGTGGGCGAACGCTGTTCGGAACAGGCCCGGCTCATCGAGTGCGAAGTCGATGTAGCCCTGCCCGGTCGCACGGAAGCGCTCGATGGCCCGCCTGGCTGTGGTTCGGTGGCCAGCCACGGTGTCCAGCCGCGCCAGCATTGCGTCAGCCAGGCGGCCCTCGGCGTAGTCGGTGACCGCGGCAAGTAGCGCGTCGCGATCGGCGTAGTGACGGTAGGCCGCCGAATTGCTGACCCCCGCCATCCGCTGCACGTCCCGCAACACCACCGCGTCCGGGCCACCTGCGCGGGCGAGTTCCACGGCCCGATCCAGCAGAACCTGACGCAGGTTGCCGTGGTGGTAGGAGTCGGTGGCGGCGCGGGATTGGCGGGTAGTCAGCGGAAGTCCTTCGTGTCGATGTTGACGATACTAACTTCCGCGGGCGGCGCGCGTCCGGGACGCGCCTAGCGATCGAGCGGCTTGAGCCGCACGGGCGTCGATGCCAGCAGGTCCAGCGGATCGACGTAACGTGCGCCCGACGCGGGACCCCACATCGCGCCCCAGTGCAGGCACGCGGCTGCCCGGCAGCCGGCGTGACCGGCGAGCAACGCGCCGAGCACCGTGTCGCCGGTCACCCGCTGACCGGCCCGCACGCTCGCGCGCACCGGCTCGTAGCTGGTGCGAAGGCCGCCCGGATGGGCGAGCGACACCACCGGCCGCCCGGCCAGCGGCCCGGCGAACACCACGGTCGCTTCGCCCGCCGCGTACACCGGCTGGCCGGGGGCGCCGGGCAGGTCCACACCCCGGTGCCCCGCAGTCCAGTCGGGCGACGGGGCGTCGAACCCCCGGGCGACGGTCGGCGGCGGGCGCAACGGCCAGTCCAGTCGCCCCCGGTCGGCGGCCGACGACGGCGTCGCACTCAACGCAGCGGCACACAGCACCACCCATGCAACCCGCCGCATCCCCCCAGTGCACAACGGCGCAGGCCGCGCTACCAGTCGCGGCCGTCGCCGCTGTGCATAACCATGGGCCCGACCGGTGTAAACTTCCTCTCGCAGCCCGTCAGCGGGCTGACTTCGCGCGTCTGCACCGCGGCGTTTCCCTCTCGGGAGGCCGCATCACGTGCCGGGCGGTCCCCTCACGGGGTCCGGCACCGCAGCAGACGCTAGGGCCCGGCCTCACCCGAAGCCGGGCGACAACCGACAACTGAAGGAATGGCCTTTCATGGCTGTTGTGACAATGAAGCAGCTGCTCGACAGCGGCACCCACTTCGGGCATCAGACCCGTCGCTGGAATCCCAAGATGAAGCGGTTCATTTTCACCGACCGCAACGGCATCTACATCATCGACCTGCAGCAGACGCTGACGTTCATCGACAAGGCGTACGAGTTCGTCAAGGAGACCGTCGCCCACGGCGGCACGGTGCTGTTCGTCGGCACGAAGAGGCAGGCTCAGGAGTCCGTCGCCGACGAGGCGACGCGGGTCGGGATGCCGTACGTGAACCAGCGCTGGCTGGGCGGCATGCTCACGAACTTCTCCACCGTGCACAAGCGGCTGCAGCGCCTCAAGGAACTTGAGGTCATGGAGCAGACCGGCGGTTTCGAGGGCCGCACCAAAAAAGAGATCCTGGGGCTGACCCGCGAGAAGAACAAGCTGGAGCGCAGCCTCGGCGGGATCCGGGACATGAACAAGGTGCCGTCGGCGGTCTGGGTCGTCGACACCAACAAGGAGCACATCGCGGTCGGCGAGGCCCGCAAGCTCGGCATCCCGGTGATCGCGATCCTCGACACCAACTGCGACCCCGACCTGGTCGACTACCCGATTCCCGGCAACGACGACGCGATCCGCTCGGCGGCCCTGCTCACCAAGGTGATCGCCTCCGCGGTCGCCGAGGGCCTGCAGGCCCGCGCGGGACTCGGACGCGACGACGGCAAGCCGGAGGCTGCGGATTCGGCGGCCGCCGAGCCGCTCGCCGAGTGGGAGCAGGAACTGTTGGCCTCCGCGACGGCGACCGCACCCGCCGCCGACCCCGTTGAACCGACCCCCACGGAGGGCTGAGATGGCGAACTTCACCGCCGCCGACGTCAAACGGCTCCGGGAGCTCACCGGCGCCGGCATGCTCGACTGCAAGAACGCGCTGGCCGACACCGACGGCGACTTCGACAAGGCCGTCGAGGCACTGCGGATCAAGGGCGCCAAGGACGTCGGCAAGCGCGCCGAGCGGGCCACCGCGGAAGGTCTGGTCGCCGCCAAGGGCGGGGTGCTCGTCGAGCTCAACTCCGAGACCGACTTCGTCGCCAAGAACGCCGAGTTCCAGACGCTGGCCGACCAGGTCGTCGATGCCGCCGTGGCCGCCAAGGCCGCCGACGTCGACACCCTCAAAGCAGCCAAGATCGGCGCTGGCCCGAAGACCGTCGAGGAGGCGATCGCGGACCTGTCGGCCAAAATCGGCGAGAAGCTCGAGCTGCGCCGCGTGCAGTACTTCGACGGCAACGTCGAGACCTACCTGCACAAGCGTGCCGCCGACCTGCCTCCCGCCGTCGGTGTCCTCGTCGAGTTCACGGGCGCGGACGGCAAGGACGGCAAGGACGGCAAGGATGCTGCGCACGCGGTGGCGCTGCAGGTCGCGGCGCTCAAGGCGCGCTTCTTGACCCGCGACGAGGTGCCCGAGGACGTGGTGGCCAGCGAGCGCCGCGTCGCCGAGGAGACCGCCAAGGCCGAAGGCAAGCCCGAGCAGGCGCTGCCCAAGATCGTCGAGGGTCGGCTGACCGGCTTCTTCAAAGACACCGTGCTGCTCGAGCAGCCGGCGGTGTCGGACAACAAGAAGACCGTCAAGGCGCTGCTCGACGAGGCCGGTGTGACGGTCACCCGATTCGTCCGTTTCGAAGTCGGCCAGACCTAGCGTCGCAGGCGACCATGCATCGCGTGCACGCTTTCTCCGACGACGCCCTCGGCGATCTGGACGCGGTCGGCATCGCCGACGCCGTCCGGGACGGCCGAATCGGCAGGGCCGAGGTGATCGAGGCCGCCATCGCACGCGCCGAGGCCGTCAACCCGGCCCTCAACGCACTGGCACACGCGGGGTATCAGCAGGCGCGAGCGGCCGCGGCGGCCGGCCCCGCCAAGCCCGCGGCCGGCGCGTACCCGTTTTTCCGAGGCGTTCCGACGTTCCTCAAGGACAACACCGACATCGCCGGCCAGCCGACCATGCACGGCACCGACGCGTGGACACCCTGGAAGGCCACCGCCGACGCCGATTTCACCACGATGTTCCTGGCTACGGGGCTGACCTGCCTGGGCAAGACGCAGCTCTCGGAATTCGGGTTCAGCGCGTCCGCCGAACATCCCCGGCTCGGGCCGGTCCGCAACCCGTGGGACACCGACTACAGCGCGGGCGCGTCGTCGTCGGGGTCGGGCGCGTTCGTCGCCGCGGGCGTGGTGCCGATCGCGCACGCCAACGACGGGGGCGGCTCGATCCGCATCCCGGCCGCATGCAACGGCCTGGTGGGGCTGAAGCCCTCGCGCGGCCGGCTGCCCTTGGAGACGCACCTGCGCCGGTTGCCGGTGGGCCTCGTCGCTCACGGCGTGGTCACCCGTTCGGTACGCGACACCGCGGCGTTCTACCGGGAGGCCGAGCGCATCTGGCCCGGTCGCGGGCTGGCGCCGGTCGGGGATGTGACCGGGCCCAGCACGCGCAGGTTGCGCATCGGCGTGCTGACCCGATCGGTGCAACGGGAGAGCAGTCCGCCCGTGCGTGAGCTGACGCTGACGTCGGCCGCGCTCCTCGAGGAACTGGGCCACCACGTCGAGCACCTCGACGCGCCCCCGGTGCCGGCTCATTTCGTCGACGACTTCGTGCTCTATTGGGGGTCCCTGGCGCTCGCGCAGGTCCGCGGCGGCCGGCGCCTGTTCGGCGCGACCTTCGACCGCTCCCGGCTGGACAGTCTCACCCTGGGATTGGAGCGCAACACCCTGCGCAACCTCCACCGGCTGCCGGTGGCCATCGCTCGGCTGCGCCGGACCCGCGCGCGCACCGCCGCGTTCTTCCGCAGCTACGACGTGATGCTCTCGCCCACCCTCGCCGACGAGACGCCCCGCATCGGCCATCTGGCCCCCACCGACTACCACCAGGTCATCGACCGGCTGATCGACTGGGTCTCGTTCACCCCGCTGCAGAACGTCACCGGCGAGCCTGCGATGTCCCTGCCGCTTGCCCAGTCCGCGGACGGCATGCCGGTCGGCATGATGCTGGCGGCCGACCTCGGGCAGGAGGCGCTGCTGCTGCAGCTGGCGTATGAACTCGAAGAAGCAAGGCCCTGGGCGCGGATCCAGGCGCAGATTCAGGATTGACCGCACCCCGGCAGCGCCGGCGCGCGGCGGGATGAGGCAGGATGTGAGTCGCCGTTCGTACGAGGAGCCTGATGCCGGAGTCCACGCAATCCGCAGTCGCCCGACCGTCGGCGGCGAAGCCGGAACGTCGGTCCAGGTACTCACGCGTCCTGCTCAAGCTCGGTGGCGAAATGTTCGGCGGGGGACAGGTCGGCCTGGACCCCGATGTGGTGGCGCAGGTGGCCCGCCAGATCGCCGAGGTGGTCCGGGACGGTGTGCAGGTCGCCGTCGTGATCGGCGGCGGCAACTTCTTCCGCGGCGCGCAGCTGCAGCAGCGGGGGATGGAGCGCACTCGCTCTGACTACATGGGCATGCTGGGCACTGTGATGAACAGCCTTGCACTGCAGGACTTCCTGGAGAAGGAGGGGATCGTCACCCGGGTTCAGACGGCCATCACCATGGGGCAGGTGGCCGAGCCGTACCTGCCTTTGCGCGCTGTCCGGCACTTGGAGAAGGGCAGGGTGGTGATCTTCGGGGCCGGCATGGGGCTGCCGTACTTCTCCACCGACACCACGGCTGCGCAGCGCGCCCTCGAGATCGGCGCCGAGGTGGTGCTCATGGCCAAGGCGGTCGACGGCGTGTTCTCCGCGGATCCGCGCGCCGATCCCGAGGCCGAGTTGATCCTCGCGATCAGCCATCGAGAGGTGATCGACCGCGGGCTGCGCGTGGCCGACGCGACGGCGTTCAGCCTGTGCATGGACAATGGCATGCCGATCCTCGTGTTTAACCTGCTCACCGATGGCAACATCGGCCGCGCGGTGGCCGGTGAGAGGATCGGGACGCTGGTCACCACCTGAGGATGGAGCGCCAACTACATGATTGACGAGGCTCTCTTCGATGCAGAAGAGAAAATGGAGAAGGCCGTCGCGGTGGCCCGCGACGACCTGTCGACCATCCGGACCGGGCGCGCCAACCCCGGTATGTTCTCCCGCGTCGTGATCGACTACTACGGCACCACCACCCCCATCACGCAGCTGGCGAGCATCAATGTTGCCGAGGCGCGACTGGTGGTGATCAAGCCCTACGAGGCCGGCCAGCTGGGCGCCATCGAGACGGCGATCCGCAACTCCGAGCTCGGCTTGAATCCCACCAACGACGGCAGCCTGATTCGAGTGGCGGTGCCGCAACTCACCGAGGAGCGCCGCCGGGATCTGGTCAAACAGGCCAAAGGCAAGGGTGAGGACGCCAAAGTCTCGGTGCGCAATATCCGGCGCAAGTCGATGGAGGAGCTGCATCGGATCCGCAAGGACGGTGAGGCGGGCGAGGACGAGGTGGGCCGGGCGGAGAAGGATCTGGACAAGGCGACCCAGCAGTACGTCAACCAGATCGACGAGCTGGTCAAGCACAAAGAAGGCGAGTTGCTGGAGGTCTAGCGACCCCCAGCAGCGACGTTAATCCGACCGTGTCAACCACCGGCGCAGGCATCCCGGCCGACGAGCCGGTGCGCGCGACGTCGCGGGCGGGACGCGACCTGCCGGCCGCGATCGCGGTCAGCCTCGGCATCGGCAGCCTGCTGATCGCGACACTGCTGTTCGCGACCCGCGGCTGGGTGGTGATCGTCGCCATCGTGATCGCGGTCGCGACGCACGAGGTGGTGCGCCGGCTGCGCGAGGCCGGCTACCTCATCCCGATCATCCCGCTGCTGGCGGGCGGACAGGCCATGGTCTGGCTGACGTGGCCGTACCGCACCAACGGTGCGCTGGCCGGCTTTGTGGGCACCGTGGTGGTGTGCCTGTTCTGGCGGCTGTTCATGCAGGACACCGGCAGGCATCCGCAGGCGGGCGGGGGGTCGTCGTCGGCGAATTATCTGCGCGACGCCTCCGCCACCGTGTTTCTGGCCGCGTGGGTGCCGCTGTTGGCGTCATTCTGCGCGCTACTTGCTTACCCGAAAAACGGTGCAGCGCAGGTTTTCTGCTTCATGCTCACCGTCATCGCCTCCGATGTGGCCGGTTATGGCGTGGGGGTGCTGTTCGGCAAGCACCCGATGGTGCCGGCGATCAGCCCGAAGAAGTCCTGGGAGGGGTTGGCCGGGTCGCTGGTTTTCGGGATCACCACCGCGATCATCACGACGACCTTCCTGGCCGGCAAGCCGCCGTGGGTCGGCGCGCTGCTGGGAGTGGTCGTGGTGTGCACCTGCACCCTCGGCGACCTGGTGGAGTCGCAGGTCAAGCGCGACCTCGGCATCAAGGACATGGGCACCCTGCTGCCTGGTCACGGCGGGATGATGGACCGGATCGACGGGATGCTGCCGTCGGCGGTTGCGGCCTGGACGGTGTTGACGCTGCTGCCCTAGGAGCGGGTAGGGCCGATACTGAACAGATCATGGTCCAACAGCTGGTGTTCACGGAGCCGCGGCCGGGTCGCCCGCCGCGTCACCTGGCCGATCTCGACGCTGCCGGCCGCGTGTCGGTGGTCGCCGAACTAGGCCTGCCGTCCTTCCGCGCCAAGCAGCTCGCGCACCAGTACTACGGCCGGCTGGTAGCCGATCCGCGGCAGATGACCGACCTTCCCGCGGACGTTCGCGACCGGATCGCCGAGGCGCTGTTCCCCACGCTGCTCACCGCGGCCTCCGAGGTCGCTTGCGACGTCGGCCAGACCCGGAAGACGTTGTGGCGGGCGGCTGATGGCGCTGCGGTGGAGTCTGTGCTGATGCGCTACCCGGAGCGCACCACGGTGTGTATCTCGTCGCAGGCGGGCTGCGGCATGGCGTGTCCGTTCTGCGCCACCGGCCAGGGCGGGCTGACCCGCAACCTGTCCACCGCGGAGATCCTCGAGCAGGTGCGCGCCGCCGCGGCGGCCGCGCGCGACGACTTCGGCCCGAGTCAGCGACTGTCGAACGTGGTGTTCATGGGCATGGGGGAGCCGCTGGCCAACTACGGGCGGGTGCTGGCGGCGGTGCGGCGCATCATCGAGGCGCCGCCGCAGGGCTTCGGGATCT
>CAIYOH010000052.1 GCA_903927745.1 uncultured Mycobacteriaceae bacterium | reverse complement strand
CGCACCGAACTGGTGCGCGCCCACACCCGCCGGGTGCTGCGACGGCGCGGCTCCGGCGCACCGTCCGACTCCTCGGCCGACGACTCAGCCGACCACGCCGAGACCGACCACGCCGAGACCGACCACGCCGAGACCGACCACGTTCCCGCGGCGACATCGGCCGCCGACGACTCGCGGGACTCCTCGCCCGGGGATTCGGAGGGTACGGCCCCGAGCAAGCCCGCCCCGGGGGCGCGTCCGGTGCGGCCTGCAGCAAGCCGGCGCCCCACCGGCAAGCGAAACGCCGGCCGGAAGTAGCCCCGATGACGACCGGCCGACGGGGTGTGTGGGGGCGGGCGGGCGCCGGGGCGTCGGCGGCGCTCGCGGCCGTCATCGGGCTGGCATGCACACTCACCGGGTGCTCAAGCGGCGACGCGAGTCACGTCGACTACGTGGTTGACGGCCCGCTGCCCGCCTACAACGCCAACACCGTCGTCGGCGCCGCCTCGGCCGCCGCGCAGGCCTTCGCCCGCACACTGACCGGTTTCTCCTACCACGGCCCCGAGGGGCAGGTCGTCCCCGACCGAGACTTCGGCACCGTCTCGGTCGTCGGCGGGGCGCCGCTGGTACTCGACTATCAGATCGCCGACAACGCCGTCTACTCCGACGGCAAGCCGGTGAGCTGCGACGACCTGGTGCTGGCCTGGGCCGCTCACTCGGGCCGCTTCCCCGACTTCGCGGCGGCGAACCGGGCCGGCTACGTCGACATCGCCGGCGTCGAGTGCCAGCCGGGCCAGAAGAAGGCCCGGGTGTCGTTCCTCCCGGACCGCAGCGTCGCCGATTACGCACAACTGTTCACAGCGACCTCGATGATGCCGTCGCACGTGATCGCCGACCGCCTGAAAGTCGATGTGACCGCCGCGCTGCTGAGCAACAACGCGCCGGTGGTCGAGCAGATCGCCAAGCTGTGGAATACGGTCTGGGACCTCAAGCCCGGCCTCACACCCGACGAAGCCTCGACGCTGTACCCGTCGTCGGGGCCGTACCGGATCGAGTCGACGGTGGATCGCGGCGGTGTGGTGCTCGTCGCCAACGACCGGTGGTGGGGCGCCCACGCGGTCACCAAGCGGATCACCGTGTGGCCGCAGGGCCCCGATATCCAGGACCGGGTCAAAAACCGCAGCGTTGACGTCGTCGACGTCGCCGCCGGATCCGGAGGGGCGCTCGCCGCGCCCGACAGCTACACACACAGCGATTACCCGTCGGACGGCGTCGAGCAACTCATCTTCGCCTCCCAGGGCCCCCTGGCGCAGCCCAAGGCCCGCCGTGCGGTCGCGCTGTGCACGCCGCGCGACACGATTGCGCGCGAGGCCGGCGCCCCCGTCGCCAACTCGCGTCTGTCGCCCGCTACCGACGACGCCGTCGCCGCGGTCGACGGCGCGGCGCAGGCAGGCCAGTTCGGCAAGGCCGATCCCACCGCCGCCCGCGATGCGCTCGGCGGTGCGCCCCTGTCGGTGCGAGTCGGCTACGTGACCCCCAACGCGCGGCTGGCCGTGACCGTCGGGGCGATCACTACGGCGTGCGCCGCCGCCGGCATCGACGTCGCCGTCGTCACTTTGGGCTCCTCGGGGGGCTCCTCGGGGGCCTCATCGGGGGCCTCCTCGGGTCCGCAGGCGTTGCTCGACGGCAAGGTCGACATGGTTCTGGCGAGCACCGGGGGAGCCCCCGGCAGTGGGTCGACGGGATCGTCGGCGCTCGACGCTTACGACCTGCACAGCGGAAACGGCAACAACCTGTCCGGGTATTCGAATCCACAGATCGACTTCACTATCGGAGCCCTCGCGGTGGTGACCGATCCCGGCGAGCGGATCCGGCTGCTGGGCGACGCCGCCCCGATTCTGTGGGGCGATATGCCGACCCTGCCCCTCTACCGTCAGCAACGCACGCTGCTGACGTCGAAAAAGATCGACGCCGTGAGCAAGAACCCGACGCGGTGGGGCGCGGGCTGGAACATGGACCGGTGGACCGTCACGCGATGAGGCCGCACTGACCCCCGCCGGCGACGTCACCCCGGTCGCCGGCCTGATCGCCGCACACAGCCGGGTCGTGGCGGACTTCCCGAAGCCGGGGGTCGTGTTCTGGGACCTGACCCCGGTGTTCGCCGACGGTGAGGCGATGGCGGCGGTGGTCGACGCGCTGGTCCCGATCGCGTCGGGGGCCGACCTGGTGGCCGGCATCGACTCCCGCGGGTTTCTGGTCGCGGCCGCCGTGGCCGGCCGGCTCAGCACCGGTGTGTTGGCCATTCGTAAGGGGGGCAAGCTGCCGCCGCCGGTGCACAGCGTGGACTACGAGCTCGAGTACGGCCGCGCCACCCTGGACATCCCCGCCGAGGGCGTCGACCTTCGTGGCCGCACTGTCGTGCTCATCGACGACGTGTTGGCCACGGGGGGCACCCTGGGCGCGGCCACCCGGTTGCTGAAACTCGCCGGTGCCCATGTCCTCGCGGCCGCGGTGGTCATCGAAATCACGTCCCTGGGTGGCCGCGCGGCGCTCGCACCTGTGGAGGTGTTGAGCCTGAGCACGGTCTGATCTGGCCGGCTCGCGCGATATCCTCGAAGGAGGAGGTGAACGACGTGGCTGACGACCAGGGCCTGACACAGGCTCTCGACGCGCCCGCAGACGTGCCCCCTGACGCACCCGGGCCGGTGACGTTGGAGCCGCTGGCTGACGCGCTGAAGACGTCGGCCAGCGCCTCGCGTCGGGTGCGGGCGCGGCTGGCGCGACGGATGACCGCCCAGCGCGGCGCCCTCAACCCTGTGCTCGAGCCGCTGGTGGCGGTGCACCGGGAGATCTACCCCAAGGCGAACCTGGCGCTGCTGCAGCGGGCGTTCGAGGTCGCCGACGAGCGGCACACCGGTCAGTTCCGGCATTCCGGCGACCCCTACATCACCCACCCGCTGGCCGTCGCCAACATCCTGGCCGAACTGGGCATGGACACCATCACGTTGGTGGCCGCGCTGCTGCACGACACCGTGGAGGACACCGGATACACGCTCGAGGCGCTGTCCGGGGAATTCGGTGACGAGGTGGGGCACCTCGTCGACGGGGTGACCAAGCTGGACCGGGTGGTGCTCGGCAGTGCGGCCGAGGGCGAGACGATCCGCAAGATGATCACCGCCATGGCCCGCGACCCCCGGGTGCTGGTGATCAAGGTCGCCGACCGGCTGCACAATATGCGGACCATGCGCTTCCTGCCCCCGGAGAAGCAGGCGCGCAAATCCCAGGAGACCCTGGAAGTCATTGCGCCCCTTGCCCACCGGCTCGGGATGGCCAGCGTCAAGTGGGAGCTGGAGGACCTGGCGTTCGCGATCCTGCACCCCAAGAAGTACGACGAGATCGTCCGGCTGGTCGCCGGCCGCGCGCCGTCCCGGGACACCTACCTGGCCAGGGTCCGCACCGACATCACCACCACGTTGAACGCGTCGAAGATCAAGGCGACCGTCGAGGGCCGGCCCAAGCACTATTGGTCGATCTACCAGAAGATGATCGTCAAGGGCCGAGACTTCGACGAGATCCACGACTTGGTCGGCATCCGGATCCTGTGCGACGAAATCCGGGACTGCTACGCGGCCGTCGGTGTGGTGCACTCGCTGTGGCAGCCGATGGCCGGCCGGTTCAAGGACTACATCGCTCAGCCCCGGTACGGGGTGTACCAATCGCTGCACACCACCGTCATCGGGCCGGAGGGCAAGCCCCTGGAAGTCCAGATTCGGACCCGCGGTATGCACCGCACCGCCGAATACGGCATCGCCGCGCACTGGCGCTACAAGGAAACCAAGGGCCGCAACGGAGTTCCGTATCCGGCAGCCTCCGCCGAGGTCGACGACATGGCGTGGATGCGACAACTCCTCGACTGGCAGCGGGAGGCTGCCGATCCCGGCGAGTTCCTGGAGTCGCTGCGCTACGACCTCGCGGTGCAGGAGCTCTTCGTCTTCACGCCCAAGGGCGACGTGATCACGCTGCCGGCCGGTTCGACCCCGGTGGACTTCGCCTACGCCGTGCACACGGAGGTCGGTCACCGCTGCATCGGCGCCAGGGTCAACGGTCGGCTGGTGGCACTGGAACGCAAGCTGGATAACGGAGAGGTCGTCGAGGTTTTCACGTCCAAGGCCCTCAATGCTGCGCCGTCGCGGGACTGGCAGCAGTTTGTGGTGTCGCCCCGTGCCAAGGCCAAGATCCGGCAGTGGTTCGCCAAGGAGCGCCGCGAGGAGGCGTTGGAGGCCGGTAAGGAGGCGATGGCCCGAGAGGTCCGTCGCGGCGGACTTCCCTTGCAGCGTTTGATGAGCGCCGAATCCATGACGGCGGTGGCCCGCGAACTGCACTACGCCGACGTGTCCGCGCTTTACACCGCGATCGGCGAGGGGCGCGTGTCGGCCAAACACGCCGTGCAGAAGCTCCTGGCCGAGCTCGGCGGAATCGACCAGGCCGAGGAGGAACTCGCGGAGCGGTCGACGCCCACCACCATGCCGCGGCGGCCGCGCGCCGGCGACGACGTCGGGGTGTCGGTCCCCGGCGCTCCCGGGGTGCTGGCGAAACTGGCCAAGTGCTGCACGCCGGTGCCCGGCGACGCGATCATGGGGTTCGTCACCCGCGGCGGTGGGGTGAGCGTGCACCGCACCGACTGCACGAACGCCGAGTCGCTCCAAGACCAGGCGGAGCGCATCATCGAGGTCCTGTGGGCGCCGTCCCCGGCGTCGTTGTTCCTGGTGGCCATCCAGGTGGAGGCGCTCGACCGGCACCGATTGCTGTCGGACATCACCCGGGTGCTGGCCGATGAGAAGGTCAACATCCTGTCGGCGTCGGTCACCACCTCGGGCGACAGGGTTGCGATCAGCCGGTTCACATTCGAGATGGGCGACCCGAAACACCTCGGGCACCTGCTCAACGTCGTCCGCAACGTCGAGGGCGTCTACGACGTCTACCGGCTGACGTCCGCAGCGTGACTGCGGCCTGAGCGGCACCGCGTGATCGGGGCCCCGGGAGTACCGTCGGCGAGTCCCAGAGCATCGCCGTCCCCGAGGCCACGGCGGCGGGAGTATTCAATCAACCGCCGTTGACAACTGTGGCAGGGAAAGTTAGAAAGAACTGCGATCTAATCCAACCTTTGCGCACCACCCTCACCCCAGAGCCCGGGTCGAGCAACAACCGTCTGCCTCGTCCCACAAGACAGGAGGCACCGTGGTTCAGAAACCATCAGACGGACCGACCCCGTTCCTGAACATCGTCGACAACGTCGTCGATCGCCCGTATACGGTGCAGCGGCTGGTCGAAAAACCGATCGAGAAGGTTGTCGACAAGCCGGTCACGCTGGAACGCATCCTGGAGCGTCTCGTCGTCGAGACCGTCGACAAGGTGGTCGACAAGCCGGCTACTGTGAGCCGCCTCGTTGAGAAGCCGGTCGTCACTGTGGTCGACAACGTCCAAGACCGGCCTGTTCAGGTTCAGCGTTTGGTGGAGCGACCCGTTGTCAGCGTGCACGACAATGTCGTCGACAAGCCGGTGACCGTCGGTCGAGTCGTCGAGAAGCCCGTCGTCACGGTGGTCGATCAGGTTGTCGACAAGCCGCATGAGGTTCAGCGGTTGGTCGAGCGTCCGGTGGTCAACGTCGTCGACAAGGTTGTCGACAAGCCGCATGAGGTTCAGCGGTTGGTCGAGCGTCCGGTGGTCAACGTCGTCGACAAGGTTGTCGACAAGCCGCACGATGTTCAGCGGTTGGTCGAGCGTCCGGTGGTCAACGTCGTCGACAAGGTTGTCGACAAGCCGCACGATGTTCACCGGGCGGTCGAGCGCCCCGTGGTCAATATCGTTGACAAGATCGTCGACCGGCCCGTCGACGTCCAGCGCCTGGTCGAGAAGCTGGTGGTGACGGTTGTCGACAAAATCCAGGAGCGCCCCGCTGAAGTCCACCGCCTCGTCGAGAACCTGATCGTCAACATCCGCGACAACGTGGTCGACAAGCCTGTCACGGTGGAGCGGCGCATCGAGAAGCCTGTCGTCACCGTGGTTGACAAGATCGTCGAGATCCCGGTCCAGCGAATCGTCGAGAAGGTCGTCGAGAAGCCGGTCGACAAGATCATCGAACGGATCGTCGAGAAGCCGGTCGAGAAGCTCGTCGAGAAAGTCATCGAGATCCCGGTCGAGAAGATCGTCTACAAGACCGTCGAGAAGCCCGTCGAGAGAATCGTCGAGATCACCGTCGAGAAGCCGGTCGTCAAGATCGTCGAGGTGCCCCGCGAGGTCGTCGTCGAGAAGATCGTCGAGAAGCCGGTCGAGAAGGTCGTCGACCGGATCGTGGAGCACGTGGTTGAGAAGCCGAACGTGATCGAGAAGGTGGTCGAGCGGCCGGTCGATCGGGTGGTCGAGAAGGTGGTTGAGAAGCCGAACGTGATCGAGAAGGTGGTCGAGCGGCCGGTCGATCGGGTGGTCGAGAAGGTGGTCGAGAAGCCGAACGTGATCGAGAAGGTGGTCGAGCGGCCGGTCGATCGGGTGGTCGAGAAGGTGGTCGAGAAGCCGAACGTGATCGAGAAGGTGGTCGAGCGGCCGGTCGATCGGGTGGT
>CAIYOH010000051.1 GCA_903927745.1 uncultured Mycobacteriaceae bacterium | reverse complement strand
TCATCGACAACCGGATCGTCGGATACCGCGCGGCGGTCGCCGCCGCAGAGGCCTCGGGTGACGCGGTGGGCGCCCACACCTTCCGGCGTATGACGCGGGGCGAGGAAGACGACCGCCGCGACCTCGACGCGATGATCGCGGGGCTACTCCGGCGGTTCCCCCGCCCGCGCGCCGACGTGGCCTCCCCGCCCGCCCGGCGGGTCCGTCTCGCCACTCGGTAGTCGGCCCGCTCCCACCCGGCGGGCCGGGGCTCGTACCCGCAGCGAGGAGAACCATGGGATTCATCGCACCGGATCTTCCCGACGTCGACCGCGAGACCTGGCGGACGTTGCCCCGCGCGACACGCCTGCAGATCGTCACCCGGCACTGGGCCGAACACGGCTTCGGCACCCCGTCCGCGGTGAATCTCCTCTACCTGATCAAGATCGCCGCCTACGTCGCCGCCCCCGCCGCGATCATCGCGCTCACCCCTGGCCTGGGTGGGCTGGACCGCATCGGCGACTGGTGGACGCAACCGATCGTCTACCAGAAAGTCATCATCTTCACGCTGTTGTTCGAGGTGCTCGGCCTCGGCTGCGGATCGGGTCCGCTGACCGGGCGCTTCCTGCCGCCGATCGGCGGCTTCCTCTACTGGTTGCGCCCCAACACGATCCGGCTGCCGCCGTGGCCGGGCAAGGTGCCCTTCACCGGCGGTGACACGCGCACCCTGGTCGACGTCGCCCTGTACGCGGTCGTGCTGGCCGGCGGTGTCCGGGCGCTGCTGTCACCTGGTCACGGCGGGCCCGTCACCGCCGCGGGCGACGTCGGCCTGATCGACCCGGTTCTGGTCGCGCCGACCATCGTCGCCCTGGTGCTGCTGGGTCTTCGCGACAAGACGATCTTCCTGGCGGCCCGCGCCGAGCACTACGGGCTCAAGCTCATCGTGTTCTTCTTCCCGTTCATCGACCAGATCGCCGCGTTCAAGATCATCATGCTCGGGTTGTGGTGGGGCGCGGCAACATCAAAGCTCAACCATCATTTTCCGTACGTCGTGTCGGTCATGACGAGCAACAACGCGCTGCTGCGGAGCAGGCTCTTCAACGGGCTCAAGCGCCGGCTCTATCTCGACCCGGTCAACGACCTGCGACCCTCCTGGCTGCCGAAGATGATGGCCCATGTCGGCGGCACCACGGCGGAGTTCCTGGTGCCGGCGGTGCTGGTCTTCGTCGCCGGCGCGCACCCCTGGCGATGGTTCCTGATCGGGTTCATGGTGTTGTTCCACCTCAACATCCTGTCGAACCTGCCGATGGGAGTTCCGTTGGAGTGGAACGTGTTCTTCATCTTCTCCCTGTTCTATCTGTTCGGTCACTACGGCGCCATCGGCGCCCTGGACCTGCAGTCGCCGCTGCTGCTCGCCATCCTGATCGTCGCCGTGGTCGTCGTGCCTATCGTGGGAAACTTCTTCCCCGAGAAGGTGTCCTTCCTGCCCGCGATGCGCTACTACGCCGGGAACTGGGCCAGCAGCGTGTGGTGCTTCCGCGAGGGCGCCGAGGACAGGATCGAAGCCAACGTCGTCAAGAGCTCCGCGCTGGTGGTCAACCAGATCGCCAAGCTCTACGACCGCGGCACCGCCGAGATCATCAGCGACAAAACGTCGGCGTTCCGCGCCATGCACGCGCACGGCAGGGCGATCAACGGCCTGCTGCCACGGGCGGTGGGGGCCAACGAGGCCGATTACAGCATCCGCGAGGGCGAGGTTGTTGCAGGTCCCCTCGTGGGATGGAACTTCGGAGAGGGCCACCTGCACAACGAGCAGCTCCTGGCGGCGGTGCAGCGCCGGTGCCACTTCGATGAGGGCGACGTCCGCGTCGTCGTCCTCGAGGGTCAGCCGATCCACACCGCGCGGCAGGCCTACCGCATCGTCGACGCTAAGTCCGGGGTGATCGAGGCGGGCTACGTCGACGTCAAGGACATGCTGACCCGCCAGCCGTGGCCGGAAGCCGGCGACGAGTTCCCCGCGCACGTCACGATGCGCCGCGCCGCCCCATGACCACCGCGGTCGTCGTCGGCGCCGGACCCAACGGTCTGGCCGCGGCCATCCAACTCGCCCGGCACGGCGTCGACGTGCAGGTGCTGGAGGCCCACGACACCATCGGCGGGGGAGCGCGGTCGGGCGAGCTGACGGTGCCCGGTGTTGTTCACGATCGCTGCTCGGCGTTTCACCCGCTGGGCGTCGGCTCGCCGTTCTGGAAGCAGATCGACCTGCAGCGGTACGGCCTGGTGTGGAAGTGGCCGGAGATCGACTGCGCGCACCCGCTCGACGACGGATCCGCCGGGGTGCTGTACCAGTCGATCGAACGGACGACGGCGGGGATGGGGCCCGACGCCACCCGGTGGCGCCGCGCCGTCGGGGGACTGGCGGAAGGGTTCGACGCCCTGGCCGAGGACTTGCTGCGCCCGGTGCTCAACGTCCCGCGGCATCCCCTGCGCCTCGCCAGCTTCGGGCCGCGTGCGATGCTGCCGGCGACCACGATGGCGCGCTGGTTTCGCACCGAACAGGCGCGTGCGTTGTTCGGCGGGTCGGCCGCACACGTCTACACCCGGCTGGATCGGCCGCTGACCGCGTCGCTGGGCCTGATGATTCTGGCCAGCGGGCACCGGTTCGGCTGGCCGGTCGCCGAAGGGGGTTCCGAGTCGATCATCCGGGCCCTGGCCGCCGCCCTGGCCGAGCACGGCAGCACGGTGACCACCGGGGTGCGGGTGACGAGCCGCGCCGACATCCCCGACGCCGACATCGTCATGCTGGACCTCAGCCCCGCGCTGGCGCTGCAGATCTATGGCGACGTCATGCCCGGCCGTGTCAGGAGTTCCTATGGGCGCTATCGCGAAGGATCGTCGGCGTTCAAGGTCGACTTCGCCATCGAGGGCCACATCCCGTGGACCAACCCCGACTGCGGCCGCGCCGGCACCGTCCACCTCGGCGGCACCTTCGACGAGATCGCCGACACCGAACGCCAACGCGCACAGGGGCGAATGGTCGCGCGGCCGTTCGTGCTCGTCGGGCAGCAGTACCTGGCCGACCCGTCCCGCTCGGCGGGCGGCATCCACCCGATCTGGGCATACGCGCATGTTCCGTTCGGCTACACCGGCGACGCCACCGCGGCCGTCGTCGACCAGATCGAGCGTTTCGCACCCGGTTTCCGCGAGCGCGTCGTGGCGACCGTGAGCATGAGCACCGCCGAACTGCAGGCCTACAACGCCAACTTCATCGGCGGAGACATCATCGGCGGCGCCAACGACGGCCTGCAGGTCATCTTCCGGCCCCGCATCGCCATCGACCCGTACACGATCGGTGTGCCCGGCGTCTACCTCTGCTCGCAGTCCACGCCGCCGGGCGCCGGCGTTCACGGGCTGTGCGGCTACCACGCGGCCGAGGCGGCGTTGGGGTGGTTGCGCAAGCGCCGCTGATACTCCCCGTTGCCGAAACGTGACACAGTCTTGATCGAAACGCGGACGCGCGCTTGCGTATCCACCGCTGACCCCAGCCCTAGCATGTGATCCATGCGTGGGGCTTTTCGGTGTGCGGTGACGGTGATCGGGATCGGTGCGGCTGTGGCTATGGGGCCGACCAGCGTGAGCCACGCCGCGGTGAACTCTTCGCCAGGGTTGGTCATCGCATCGGTGCTCCCGGCGCGGGGTCAAGTGGTGGGCGTGGCGCATCCCGTGGTGGTGAGGTTCGGTATGCCCGTCTCCACCGCGGCCGGACGGCGGGCGGCTGAGCGCACCATTCATGTGACGTCGACGCCCGCGATGACCGGCAAGTTCGACTGGCTCGGCAACGACACCGTGCAGTGGGTGCCCGACCGATTCTGGCCGGCACACGGCAGGGTGAAGCTGGCGGTGGGCGCGCTGTCCACCGAATTCGAAACGGGTCCCGCGGTGGTCGGCGTCGCCGATATCACCGACCACACCTTCACTGTGACCGTCGACGGAGTCGAGACGGGACCGCCGTCATCGCTGCCCGCGCCGCACCATCGGCCCCACTGGGGCGAGGAGGGTGTCATGCCGGCCACGATGGGCAGACCCGAGTACCCAACGCCCGTCGGCACTTACACCGTGCAGGACAAGCAGCGCACCGTGATCATGGATTCCAGCAGTGTCGGTATTCCCGTCACCGATCCTGACGGATACCGCATTCCGGTGGACTACGCCGTCCGGATCACCGGCCACGGCCTCTACGTGCACTCCGCGCCGTGGGCCGTCAATGCGATGGGTATCGACAATGTCAGCCACGGCTGCATCAGCCTGAGTCCTGAAGACGCCGAGTGGTACTACAACACGGTCAGCGTCGGCGACCCGGTCATCGTCGAGGGCTGACAACCTCTTCCCTCGCGCCGCTCACCACCAGCTCTCACCACCAGCTCTCAGCCTCCAACTCTCAGCCTCCAACTCTCAGCCTCCAACGTGAAGCTGGCGTGACGCTCGTGCGCGAACGTGAAGCTGGCTTCACGCTCGGCCCCTAGTCTCCAGCGTCACGCCACAGTGACCGCCGACGCCGAGCATCACGCTGGCGTGGCGCTCGGCGCGAATGGAATAGC
>CAIYOH010000050.1 GCA_903927745.1 uncultured Mycobacteriaceae bacterium | reverse complement strand
TTGTGGCGACTTCCTGACGAGGTGGACGCTTGGCTCGCCAGCGGTGCACACCGCTGGCGGCGGGAGGAGTTCCTGCTGGCGGCGTTGGGTGTCTTTCTCGAGCGGCTGAGCTTCCACGACGTGTTCGACGTCGAACTTGAAGGTCATGGCGTCGGCCATCACGACCCATTGCTGTTTGCCACGCGGGTGCCCTTCCGCTTCCACATCGGCGATGACCTCGACCTGATCATGGACGCAGTCCGCGTCGAACTGGACCACGTCGCGCGCCATCACACCTATCCACGTGACCTCATCCCGCGCTCGCCCAGCTTGCGCAGCCGGCCGGACATGCGGCGCCGTGACAAACTTCCGGTCGCCGTCGTATTGGGTTCCGCCGATGCGGGCGTTCGCAACGGTCAATTGGTGATACACCTGCCCCTCGACGGCGCCGAGGGCGTCATCGAGGGGGATCGCCGACTTTTCGAGGACATTCCTGCGCTGGCCGAGCGCCTGCCGGATTTTCTGCGAGAACTGGTGGTCCACAAGGGGGCGCTCAGCCGGGTGTCACTGACGAACCCCGCAGAGCGGGCTGTTCTCGCCGCTTGGGGAAGCGGTGCCGAGGCGGGCGAATCGGTCGAATGCCTCCATCACCTGATCGAAGCGCAGGCGGCCCGCACCCCGAACGCGGTCGCGGTGCGATGCGGCGCTGACGATCTGACCTATTCCGAACTCGACGCCGCGGCCGACCGCCTGGCCGTCAGTCTGCGTCGGCGCGGCGCGGGTCCTGAGGCCTTCGTAGGTATTTGTCTGGAACGGTCGCCAGAGTTGGTCGTCGGCTTGCTGGGGATTCTCAAGGCCGGCGCCGCGTACGTCCCGCTCGATCCCGCCTACCCCTCCACGCGGCTGGAGTTCATCATCAACGACGCAGGCCTGTGTGCCATCGTCACCGCCCGGCGCCACGCTGATCGGTTGCCGCGGGGGCAGACGCCGCTGATGTGTCTCGATGCGGACGAGGAGCAAGAAGACTCAGACGACCCACCCGGTGGCCGCGTCGTGGTGACGAACCGCGGATGCGCGTACCTGATTTATACCTCTGGTTCGACGGGTGAGCCTAAAGGGGTTCAAGTAGAACACCGTTCGGTGGTGAACTTCGTCAGGGCCGCCGGAGCCCGGTACCGCCTGGGCCCCGGCGACCGAATCCTCCAATTCGCATCGATCAGTTTCGACGCCAGCGTTGAGGAGATCTTCCCCTGTCTCGCGAGCGGCGCCACGCTGGTGCTCAGAACCGACAGCATGATCTATTCCGCAACGGAATTCATAAGCCAGTGCGCGGAGTTCGGGATCACCGTCATCGACCTGCCCACCGCCTACTGGCGCACACTGGTGGCTCATCTGCCGCGGGATGGCACCGCCGCCTGCCCGAGTCTGCGGCTGGCGATCATCGGCGGCGAGACGGCGGATGCGGACTCGGTACGTGAATGGCGCAGCCTGATGGGTGAGCGGATCGAATTGATCAACACCTACGGGTCCACAGAAACGACGGTCGTCACGACGTGGACCGACATCGGCGGCCGCCCGGATAGCGGCGACGTGCCGATTGGTATCCCCATCCCCGGTGCGACGGCGCAGGTGCTCGACCGTCATGGTCAGCTGGTGCCGGTAGGCGTGCCGGGCCAGTTGCACATCGGCGGAGCCGTTGTTGCCCGGGGTTACCACAACCGTCCGGAATTGACTGCAGACACGTTCATTCCGGATCCCAGCGGTATGCCTGGGGCGCGGCTGTGCAAGACCGGCGATCTGTGTAGTTGGCGGGGGGACGGCATGCTCGAATTTCATGGACGGATCGACGACCAGGTCAAGGTTCGCGGGTACCGGATTGAACTCGGCGAGATCG
>CAIYOH010000049.1 GCA_903927745.1 uncultured Mycobacteriaceae bacterium | reverse complement strand
TTGCTCGACGTCACCCGCACCGTGTCGCCCGCACTGGCGGCGGCGACCTTCTTCTGGTGGGACGTCACGATGTAGAAGACGAGCGCGACCGCGAAGAGCACGACGACGGCGGTGCCACCGATCTGCACGAGCCGCCCCGATTTGCGATCGGCTGACGCGAGGTCGAATCGCGGGGGACGTTTGGGTGTGTCTGCCACCCACTCAGATTACCGGCCCCGGGTTCAGACCCGGCTCAGGTGGGCGCGCAGAGCGGAGATCAGCTCGCCGGTCGCGGTGGCGCTGCCACCGCCGAGTGGGAAAGCGTTGACGAAGCCGTGGCATAGCGGGCCCATGCGCCGCAGGTCCACCGTGACGCCGGCGGCCCGCAGCGCAGCCGCATAGTCTTCCCCCTCGTCGCGCAGCGGGTCGAAACCCCCGACTGCGATCAGCGCCGGCGGCAGCCCGGACAGCGACTCGGCCAGCGCGGGCGAGACTCGCGGGTCGGCCGCGTCGACTCCGGAACCGCCCAGGTACTGCTCGGTGAACCAGTCCATGTCCCGCTTGGTCAGCAAGAAACCCTCAGCGAATAGGCTCATTGACCGCGTCTGCGCGGTGAAGTCGGTCCGCGGGTAGATCAGCCACTGCAGCACGGGGACCGGGCCCGGGGTGTCCCGGGCGGCGTCACGCGCCAGCTGACAGACCACGGCGGCCAGGTTGCCGCCCGCGCTGTCCCCGCCGACCGCGACACGTCCCGGGGCGGCGCCCATGTCGGCGGCGTGCTCGCAGGCCCAGACGAAGGCCGCGTAGGCGTCCTCGACCGCGGCCGGAGCCGGATGTTCCGGGGCCAGCCGGTAGTCGATCGAGAGCACGTGCACGCCGGCGTCGCGACACGTCAGCCGGCACACCGCGTCGTGGCTGTCCAAGTCCCCGACCACCCAGCCGCCGCCGTGATAGAAGACCAGCACGGGCGCGGGCCCGCCGCGCGGGGGGCGGTAATGCCGTGCCCGGAGTTCGCCCCCGGGACCCGGCAGGCGCAGGTCGTTGACCTCGACGTGGATCTGCGGGCCCGGCATCTCCATCGTGGTGAGGCGCATCTGGGCCCGCGAGGCCGCCACGTCGCCGTCGACGAGCAGACCGTCGATCCCGGAGGCCCGGGACGCGGCCAACATCAGCTGCAACGTCGGGTCCAGCGTGTTGCCGTCGACGACGATCGACCGACCCCCGGCGAGCGCGCGCTTGACGAGGGTGGGGATCCGCGGGATGACCTTGAGGCCGACCCCTGCGGCCGCGTCCCGCACGCGACCGGCCGCGCCGGCAGCGCCGGTCTGACTCCTGGGCATGAGAGGCCCCTTTCACAGTGATGGCGCGCAGCGACGGCGATCCGATCCCCGCCGCTGGGCTCGGAGTCTGCCAGGTACTGTCGTGATCCGCGAGGCGGTGGGTCCTTTAGCACGGGGTACGGGTAGCGTCGAGGAGACCATCGCAGGCTCGAACCCGGGAACATTCGATCTCCCAGGCAGGTGAAAGACGTTGACGGGCAGGTCAAACGTTGTCATACCGTCCACTGCTCTCAGTGATGAGAACACGATGCCCGTGCTCGGATTGAGCGTCGAGGACCTGTCGGACGACGAGGCGGAACGCGCTGTGGCGGCCGCCCTGGAAATGGGCTGCCGGCTCATCGACACCGCGGCGGCCTACGGCAACGAGGCCGGCGTCGGACG
>CAIYOH010000048.1 GCA_903927745.1 uncultured Mycobacteriaceae bacterium | reverse complement strand
TGACCAATCCCAATACCTGCGGATTGTTTGAGCGTGAAATAATCGAAATTGCCGAAGCCGTCCATGCGGTTGGGGCTTATTTTTATTGCGACGGGGCGAATTTCAACGCCATTGTCGGACGGGTCCGGCCCGCTGACTTAGGGGTGGATGCTATGCACATCAACCTGCACAAGACCTTTTCCACCCCCCATGGCGGCGGTGGGCCGGGCGCGGGACCGGTGGTGTTGAGCGAAGAACTTGCCCGCTTCGCACCCTTGCCTTATGTCGTTCGGGACGACAAGGGTTTTGGGTTGGTGGAACACGCCAAGGATGCCAAAGAGAGCATCGGACGGCTGAAGGGTTTTCACGGTCAAATGGGTATGTTTGTCCGCGCCTTGGCCTATATGCTCAGCCATGGCGCGGACGGGTTGTGGCAAGTGTCAGGCGATGCCGTGCTGAATGCCAATTATCTGCTCGTCTGGGGCGAAGGTAATCCGTTCAGGTGACAAGCGTCACTCCCAGCCAGTATGGTTTGCATTTCGTAACACGACGTTCAGGGCGATATGTGTGTCGGGGGTTCTCATGATGACGGGGGACAAGGGTTGAACACGTCGTTAACCAACGGGGCGGGCAGCAATCGCGGCGCGCCCGCGGCCGAGACTTTCGCGATCGTCGGCTATGCCCTGCGCTTCCCGGGTGCCGCTGACGCCGACGAGTACTGGGACGTGCTGCGGGAGGGGCGCGACGCCGTCTCAGAGGTGCCCGCCGACCGGTGGGACGCCGCGGAGTTCCACGACCCGGATCCCGACGCCCCCGGCAAGATCGTCACTCGCCGTGCGGGATTCATCGACGACATGGCGGGCTTCGACGCCTCGTTCTTCGGATTGTCCAAGCGCGAGACCATGCTGATCGACCCGCAGCACCGCCTGCTGTTGGAGACGGCGTGGCGGGCCGTGGAGCACTCCGGCACCGCGCCGTCGGCCTTGGCGAACACCAAGACCGGCGTCTTCGTGGGTCAGGGCACCCACGACTACATGGGGTTGATGTATCAAGAGTTGAGTCCCGCCGAGATCGACTCCTACCAGGCGATCGGCACGTCGGCCGCCGCGGGCGCCGGCCGGATCAGTTACGGGCTGGGGCTGCAGGGCCCGGCGGTGACGGTCGATACGGCGTGTAGTTCGTCGCTGGTGGCGATCCACCAGGCCTGCCAGTCGCTGCGGCTGGGGGAATGCGACCTGGCGCTGGCCGGCGGCGTCAACGTCCTGCTCAGCCCGAAGGCCGTCATCAGCTTCTCCCGGGCGCACATGCTCGCGCCCGACGGCAAGTGCAAGACCTTCGACGCCTCCGCCGACGGCTACGTGCGCGGCGAGGGCTGCGGGGTCATCGTCGTGAAGCGGCTTGAGGACGCGATCCGCGACGGCGACCGGATTCGCGCCGTGATCCGCGGCAGCGCCATCAACCAGGACGGCGCCTCCGGGGGCCTGACCGTGCCCAACGGCGTCGCCCAGCAACGGGTGATCGCCGAAGCACTGCACCGCGCCGGCGTCGCCGCCGCCGACGTCGGCTACCTCGAGGCGCACGGCACCGGGACCTCGCTGGGCGACCCGATCGAGGTCCAGGCCGCGGCCGCGGCGTACGGCGACGGCCGCGACGCCAGCCAGCCGCTGTTGCTCGGCTCGGCGAAGACCAACATCGGGCACCTGGAGGCCGCTGCGGGTATCGCGGGCCTGATCAAGGTCGTCCTATCCCTCGAGCACCAGATGCTGCCCAAGCACCTCAACTTCGAAAACCCCTCGCCCCACATCCCCTGGGACCGGATCTCCGTGCGGGTGGTCGACGAGGCCACGCCCTGGGAGCGCACCGGACGGCCCCGCATCGCCGGGGTGAGCTCGTTCGGCTTCTCCGGAACCAACGCGCATGTGATCGTCGAGGAAGCCCCCGCTGCGGTGGCCTCAGGGGCCCCGGACGCCGCTGTGCCAGCTTCACCGTCCGATGAGCGGCTCTTCACCCTGCTGCCGTTGTCGGCGCGCACCCCGGAAGCCCTGGTGCAGCTCGCCGACGGGTACCGCACCTGGCTGGCCGGCCACCCGGAGGCCTCGCTGGCGGACCTGTGTTTCACCGCCGGGGCCGCGCGTTCGCACTTCGAACACCGGGCCGCCCTGGTGGTCAATTCGCTGGAATCGGTCAGGGACCTGCTCGGCGCGCTCGCCGAGGACCGCCCGTCGCCGGGCCTGGTGCGCGGCGAGTGCGCCGACAGGCCGAAGACGGCGTGGTTGTTCCCCGGCCAGGGCAGCCAGTACGCGGGCATGGCGCGGGAGTTGTATGAGACCGAGCCGGTGTTCGCCGAGACGATGGACCGGTGTGCGGCGGCGTTGGCCGGGGTTCTCGACAAGCCGTTGTTGGAGGTGATGTTCGACGCGCACGGTGAGGACACGCTGCGGCGCACCGAGTTCGCCCAGCCGGCCCTGTTTGCCGTGGAGATGGGTTTGGCGCGGTTGTGGCAGTCGTGGGGTTTCGAGCCCGATGTGGTGATCGGCCACAGCGTCGGCCAGTATTCGGCGGCGTGTGTGGCCGGGGTGTTCAGCATGGAGGA
>CAIYOH010000047.1 GCA_903927745.1 uncultured Mycobacteriaceae bacterium | reverse complement strand
TCCTCCATGCTGAACACCCCGGCCACACACGCCGCCGAATACTGGCCGACGCTGTGGCCGATCACCACATCGGGCTCGAAACCCCACGACTGCCACAACCGCGCCAAACCCATCTCCACGGCAAACAGGGCCGGCTGGGCGTACTCGGTGCGCCGCAGCGTGTCCTCACCGTGCGCGTCGAACATCACCTCCAACAACGGCCTGTCCAACACCCCGGCCAACGCCGCCGCACACCGGTCCATCGTCTCGGCGAACACCGGCTCGGTCTCATACAACTCCCGCGCCATGCCCGCGTACTGGCTGCCCTGACCCGGGAACAACCACGCCGTCTTCGGCCTATCGGCACACTCCCCGCGCACCAGCCCCGGCGACGGGCGATCCTCGGCCAACGCACCCAACAAATCCCGCGCCGAGTCCCGCGAATTGGCCACCAGGGCAGCCCGGTGCTCGAAGTGCGAACGTCCGGCCCCGGCGGTGAAACACAGGTCCGCCAGGGTGGCCTCAGGATGTGCGCTCAGCCAGGCGCGGTAGTGCTCGGCGAGCTGCACCAGTGCGGCAGGCGTGCGCGCCGACAACGGCAGCAGGGTGAAGAGCCGTAGCCCGGGCTGATCGACTGGACCCGGTGCCACGGCGACCCGACACTCCTCGTCGGGCGCTTCCGAGAGGATCACGTGCGCGTTGGTCCCGGCGAACCCGAACGAACTGATGCCCGCGACGCGGGGGTGGCGAGAGCGTTCCCAGGCGGTGGCCTCGCCGACGACCCGGACCGCCAGCTGGTCCCAGGGGATGTGGGGCGACGGATTGCGAAAGTGGAGGTGTGGCGGCAACAACTCTCGCTCGAGAGACAGGATCACTTTGATCACGCCCGCGATCCCCGCGGCCGCCTCGAGGTGCCCGATATTTGTCTTCACCGAACCAATCAAGAGCGGCCGACGCGCCTCGCGTCCGGCACCGAGCACCGCAGCCGCGGCCCGCACCTCGATCGGATCGCCCAGCGACGTCCCCGTGCCGTGTGCCTCCAGGTATCCGACGTCGGCAGCGGCGACGCCGGCACTCTCCAGTGCCTTGGCGATAACTCTCTGCTGGGCGACGCCGTTCGGCACGGTCAGGCCCCCGGAGGCGCCGTCCTGGTTGATAGCGCTGCCGCGGATCACGGCCCGAATCCGGTCGCCGTCACGGATCGCGTCCTCAAGCCGCTTCACGACGATGACCCCGCAGCCCTCCCCACGCACATAACCGTCGGCGGCCGCATCGAACGTCTTGCACCGGCCGTCGGGCGCGAGCATGTGCGCATGGGAAAAGGTGATCATGGTCGCCGGGGTGAGCAGCAGGTTCACGCCGCCCGCCAGCGCCAGGTCGCATTCCCCCAGCCGCAGCGCCTGGCAGGCCTGGTGGATCGCCACCAGCGACGAACTACACGCCGTGTCGACCGCAACCGCCGGGCCCTGCAGCCCCAGCCGATGGCTGATCCGGCCGGCCGCCGCGGCGGGCGACGTCCCGATTGCCAGATAGGCCTCGATCTCCGCGTAGTCCAGGTCGTCGGATGCCATTCCCAGGTAGTCATGGGTGGACAAACCGACGAACACACCGGTGTTGGTGTTCGCCAAGGCCGACGGCGCGGTCCCCGAATGCTCCACCGCCCGCCACGCAGTCTCCAGTAACAGCCGATGCTGCGGGTCCATCAAGCTGACCTCGCGTGCCGACATACCGAAGAACGGCGCGTCGAAACCCGTCGCGTCATCGATGAAACCGGCCCGCCGGGTCACCACCTTCCCGGGCGCGTCGGGATCCGGGTCGAAGAACTCGTCGGCATCCCACCGGTCGGCGGGCACCTCCGATATCGCATCGCGGCCCCCACTGAGCACGTCCCAGAATTCGTCCACATCGGCGGCCCCGGGAAAACGCGCTGCGTAGCCGACGATCGCAAAACCCGACGCCGCCCGCATCGGGTCCTCGTCGGATTCCATGCGGTCGTCCTCTCTGATCCGGTCGGTGAGGACCGGCTGCCCGCGCGATGCCGGAACGTGTCCGCTGTGAGCCAACTCCCGGGCGACTCACGGTCCACCGCCTGAGCCAGATCTGGCGGGACTTCTACCGGCGCTCAGCAGCGAGTGATCCTGGTCGCGAATCTACACAGATCCGGCCCTGCCGTGCAGCCATTTCGCGACTACCGGCGAGTCGGGGCGGGCGCCGCGCGGGAGCGCGCCGACTCGCGTCTGCGCGCATGTCGTCGGGGCGGCGGAGCGGCGAGAGGACTATCTTGGGTTTCGCCACCAGGGGGCCGAACTTTGGCTGTCCGGACCGAGGAGAAAAGCGTGCGAATCGGGAAAATCACGATCGGCTCGCTCGGTGACTGGTCGCCGAACCCAGGATCGGTCATCTCCTGGCAGCCGACGGCCGAGGCCCGAGAGAAAATCCGACAGGCGCCGGTGAGCTCTGTGCCGGTCAGCTACATGCAGGGCCAGCACCTTCGTAATTACCACGAACGGACATCTGCTGGGCTGGGCTTTTCGCGGCAAATCATCGCTACCAGCGATGTACCCGGCCAGTGCGACATCGTCGCCATGGATCACGCCGTCAACGCATACCTGCGTCGACACGACACGTTCCGCAGCTGGTTCGAACACACCGGCAACGGATCGTTCATCAGGCATACCGCCAGCGATGCTGCTGATATTGAATTCACGCCGGTTGATCGCGGCGAACTGACGGTCGACGAGATACTCGATCACGTCGTCGCCATACCGAATCCGCTGGAATGGGGCTGCTTCACCTTCGGGATCATCCAGAGCGACGGCCATTTCACTTTCTTCGCCGCCATGGATCATGTTCACGGGGACGCGACATTGATCGGAACGACGATGCTCGAAGCCAATGGAATGTATGCGGCGTTGAGCGGTGGCGGTGAGCCCCTTGTACTTCCCGACGCGGGCAGCTTTGAGGGTTTCTGCGCCCGCGAGCGCCAGTACACATCGACGCTGACCGTGGATGCGCCCCTGGTGCGCACGTGGATTGACTTCGCCGAGAATAACAATGATGGTTTTCCCGAATTCCCACTCCCACTCGGCGACCCGTCTGAGCCAAGTGGCAGTGACATGGTCTCCGAGTTGGTGATGGACGCGGCACAGACGGAGCGGTTCGAATCAGCCTGCTCGGCGGCCGGCGCACGCTTCATCGGCGGGTTGTTCGCCTGCATCGCCCTGGTGGAGCATGGGTTTACGGGCGCTCTCACGTATTACGGCCTCACTCCTCGGGATACGCGCAGCACGACGGATAATTTCATGACGCAGGGTTGGTTTACCGGCTTGGTCCCGATCACCGTGCCCATAGCCGCGGCGTCGTTCGGCGATGCCGCGTGGGCTGCGCAGATGTCGTTCGATTCAGGTCAGGAATTGGCGAAGGTGCCCTTTTACCGGGTACTGGAGTTGGCACCGTGGTTGAGTTGGCCGAAGCCGAATTTTCCGGTGGCGAACTTCCTCCATGGCGGCGCCGCCCCGCTCAACGCCGTTCTTGCGGCGGCCGACCTGGGTTATGCCAGCAACATCGGGATCTACTCCGACGGCCGGTATTCCTATCAGCTGACCATTTATGTATTTCGGTACGAGGAGGGCACGGCAATGGCGATCATGTTTCCCGACAATCCGGTCGCCAGGAAATCGATTGTCCGCTACATCGACGCGATGAGGTCCGTATGTCACCGAGTCGCCGCCAGCGGGCATTGGGGACGCGTTGCGTAGGAGGACGAGATGCGACGGCTAGCCGATGTCGTGGTCCGGTGGCCCTGGGCGGTGATCGCGATCTGGGTCGCGATTGCGGTCGCGATACCACTGACATTGCCGTCCCTCAACCAGATGGCCGAGAGGCATCCGCTCGCCATCCTGCCCAGCGATGCGCCGTCGAGCATCAGCGCCCGCACGATGGCCGAGGCGTTTGGCGAATCGGGCTCGGACGACCTCCTGTTGGTGGTCCTGACTAACGACACAGGGCTTGGCGAGGGCGACGAAGCCGCGTACCGAACACTGGTGGACGCGCTGCGCCACGACACCCGGGACGTCGCGACCCTGCAGGACTTCATCAGCACGCCGTCCCTGCGCCCAGTCGTGACCAGCACCGATCACACAGCGTGGGTGCTCCCGGTCGGCGTTGCGGGCGAGTTGGGCACGCCACGGTCATACGCCTCTTTCACCCAGGTCGGCGACATCGTCACACACACCCTGGCCGGCACTCATCTGACGGCACACCTCACCGGTCCCGCAGCAACCGTCGCCGACCTGACGGTCGCGGGCGAACGGGATCGGGTTCCGATCGAGCTGGCGATCGCCGTTCTGGTGCTCATCGTCCTGCTGGTGGTGTACCGCAGCGCCGTCACCCTGCTGCTGCCGTTGATCGCGATCGGTGTGTCCCTGGTAATCGCACAGGCGGCGGCGGCGGGCTACTCCCAACTGACCGGCTCGGGCGTCTCGAATCAGTCCATCGTGTTCCTGAGCGCGATCATGGCAGGCGCCGGAACGGATTACGCGGTCTTTCTCATCAGCCGTTATCACGACTACCTGCGGTCGGGTACGGAGTGCGATCAGGCGGTCAGGATGGCACTGATCTCGATCGGTAAAGTCATCACCGCATCCGCCACCACCGTCGGAATCACGTTCCTGCTCATCAGCTTCGCCCGCATGGGAGTGTTCAAAACGGTCGGAGTGTCGTCGGCGATCGGGATCGGCGTGGCATTCCTCGCGGCGGTGACGTTGCTGCCGGCCATGCTGGTGCTCGCCGGGCCACGGGGCTGGGTCAAGCCCCGGCGCGAACTGACCGGCCGGTTCTGGCGACGTTCGGGGATCCGCATCGTGCGCAGGCCCACGCTCCATCTGGTTGCCAGCCTGCTTGTATTGGCCATCCTGGCCGGCTGTGCCGGCCTGGTGCGGTACAACTACGACGATCGCGCGGCCCTGCGGCCGTCTGCACCGAGCTCCATCGGGTATGCCGCGCTGGATCGCCACTTCCCCGTGAACCAGTCCATCCCGGAGTACATCCTCGTCCAGTCACCGCGTGACCTGCGCACGTCGCAGGCCCTTGCGGATCTGGAACAGATGGCAAGCCGGGTCGGCCAACTGCCGAACATCGCCGCGGTCAGCGGCATCACCCGTCCTACCGGGCGGGTGCCGGATCAATTCAGAGCCACCTACCAGGCGGGAGCTATCGGCACCTTTCTGACCAACGGGTCCACCCTGATCAACAACCACACCGATGACCTCACCAGGCTGGTCGAGGGCGCTGGCACGCTGGCCGATGACCTCGGCCACGTGCGCGGCCAGGTCGGCCTGCTCGCTACCAGCATCCAGGGCTTGCTCGACGCCTTGTCCTCGATGAAAACCCAGTACAGCGGTGACACGCTGGTCACGCAGGTCGATACCGGGGCCAAACTCGTGGCCGCCGTGAACTCGCTCGGCAATTCGATGGGCCTCAACTTGTCGGCCACCAAAGACTTGTTCGCCTGGATAGGACCCGTGCTGGCGGCGCTGCAGGGCAACCCGGTCTGCGATGCCGACGAGTCCTGCAGCGCCACCCGCGGGCAGTTTGCGCGACTGGCCGGCGAGCGCAATCAAGGAAGCCTCGACGAGATCAACGATCTCATTCACCAAATGCAGACGTTCCCCGACAAACAAACTCTGAACGCATCGATAGGGCGACTGCGTGGTGCGCTCACGAACGTCACCAGGGTGATGCACTCCATGGGAATGGACCAACCCGGTGGCCTGCAGACGAACCTGGACAACCTGCAAGATGGCGCAGAACGATTCGCCGGCGGGAGCCGCGACGTCGCCGACGCGATCACTCAACTCGTCGACAAGGTCAAACAGTTGGGCACCGGGCTCAGCGAATCCGCAGCGTTCCTGCTGTCGCTGAAAGAGGACGCTGCCCAGCCGGCAATGGCGGGGTTCAATATTCCCCCCCGGCTGCTGCACCTGGCTGAATTCCAGAAGGCCGCGAAGGTATTCATCTCCCCGGACGGCCACTCGGCGCGGTACGTCGTGAACACCACACTCAATCCGTTCAGCACCGAAGCCATGGACCAGATCAGCGCGATCACCACGACCGCCCGGGGAGCCCAACCCAACACCGCATTGGCGGACGCCACGATATCGATGTCGGGATATACCGCCGGCCTCAAGGACACGCGCGACTACTACGAACACGACATTCGTTTCATCATCGCCGTCACCCTGGTCGTCGTGCTCCTGACCCTGATCACGCTGCTGCGGGCGTTCGTCGCCCCGCTGTATCTGGTTGCTTCGGTCATCATTTCGTATTTGTCGGCCGTCGGAATAGGCGTTCTGGTATTTCAATTCGGACTCGGCCAGCCGTTGCATTGGACCGTGCCCCCGCTGGCATTCGTGGTGTTGATCGCGGTCGGAGCCGACTACAACATGCTGCTCGTCTCGCGAATGCGTGACGAGTCCCCGCATAGCATGCGTTACGGCATCATTCGCACCCTGAGTTCGACAGGCGGCGTGATCACCGCGGCAGGTCTGATCTTCGCCGCCTCGATGTGCGGTCTCCTGTTCTCCAGCATCGGTACCGTGGTCCAGGCCGGTTTGGTGATCGGCGCGGGGATTCTGCTGGACACCTTCGTGGTGCGCACCATCACGGTCCCGGCTATCGCCGCGCTGGTCGGGCGGGCGAATTGGTGGCCGTCACGGGCGGGAAATGTGAGCGCGCACCCATGATGTGTGTGACACTCATGGTGCGTGAGGAACTCAGGCAGCCGAGCGGTCAGGATCAACGATGAAGAAACTAGTCGCAGGGGTTGGGGCGCTGGTAACCATCAGCGTCGCAGGATGTTTCGGCGTCAGGACCGCATCGGCGGACGACACGCCGACCGGCGGGGCACCAGCCCCCGCGGCAGACGCACGGGCGGCCGACGGGACGGCCCCCGGAACGGCTTACGCGCTCGGCGGCGCACACGTTCTGGGCATTCCCTACGACGAGTACATCCGCCGTGAGGGCGATGCATGGTTTCCCGGCCTGATGCGGCAGATTGTTCGCTACCCTGCTGGCCAGGTTCAGGGCCACGTGGCGGAGCGACTCTTCCCGGGCATAGGGCGGCTCGACGAACTGTTCCCCGGCCTCGGCGTGAACGGTCCCAGCGTTGGCGAGTCGATCGACGTAGGAGCGGACAACCTTGATGCGGCGATCCGCAACGGCGGTCGCGGCACCGCGATCGGGCTCTCCGAGGGTTCGCTGGTGTTGGAGGCTGAGCAGGCTCGGCTAGCGAACGACCCCACGGCACCACCGCCGGACCAACTGAACTTCGCGACTTTCGGTGATCCGGTCGCACGTCATGCCTTCGGTCAGAGTTTCCTGACCGCCATGTATCCGGTCGGCCATGTGGTTCCAGCCCTCGACTACCCGGTCCCACCGCCCTTCGAAAGCCAATACGACACTAAGATTTTCGTCTCCGCCTATGACTCGATCGCCGACTATCCCGACCGCACGGACAACCCGTTCGCTCTCGCCAACACGCTCATGGGCCTCGCAACCGGTCACACCGCGGTGGCGTTCACCAACCCGAGCATGGTTCCGCCGCAGAACATCCGGATGACGGTGAACTCCAAGGGGGCGACGACGACGACGTACCTGATCCCCGAAAAACACCTCCCGTTGGTGATGCCGTTGGCGTACATCGGTATTCCGGAGGACACCCTCAACAAGCTCGACGCCGTTCTGGCGCCCTGGGTGAACGCGGGCTATTCGCGCAACGACGATCCCGCGACCGCTCCAATCCAGGTGGACCCGGTGCACGGCTTCGACCCCGCGGCGGTCACCGCCCCGGCCACTCAGGCTACCTTCGGCGGTGGCGCCGATCCTTTCTCACAAATTCTCAACGGCGCGGCATCCGTGTTGTCCCAAGGGTCCGTGTTGTCCCAGAGCAAGGGCTGACACGGACGGCGAAGCGTCCACAGAAGGAGCCCCCGATGAGCGCACCCAGGCCTGACCGGCCGCTACGGGTGATCCAGTGGACCACCGGCAACATCGGCCGCCGCTCGCTGCACGCGATCATCGGCAGGCCCGACATGGAACTGGCCGGGGTGTACGCCCACGGCCCGGATAAGGTCGGCGTCGACGCCGCCGAGCTGGCCGGCTGGCCAGAACCCACCGGGGTGACCGCCACCAATGACATCGACGCCCTCCTCGCGCTGGATGCCGACGCGTGCTGCTACAACCCGTTGTGGCCCAGCGTCGACGAGCTGGTCCGCCTTCTGGAGTCGGGTGTCAACGTCTGCACCAGCGCGGCGTGGATCACCGGCGGCAAACAGACACCGCAGGACCGCCAGCGCATCGTCGACGCCTGCCACCGGGGTGGTTCGACGATCTTCGGCAGCGGAGCACATCCCGGGATGACGAACATGGTCGCCATGGTGCTCAGCGGCGCCTGCGAGCGCGTCGACGAGATCCGCATCACTGAATCGGTGGACTGCTCGACGTACGAATCCGCGGAGACGCAGACGGCGATGGGGTTCTCCCAGGATCCCGACACCCCCGGGCTGGCGGAGAACGTCCGACGCGAGAGCGAGGTGTTCGCCGAGTCGGCCGCGATGATGGCCGACGCCATCGGAGCCGACCTGGACAGGATGACCTTCGACGTCGTCTTCACCGCGGCCACCGGCGACTCCGATCTGGGATTCATGACGATCCCGGCTGGCACAGTCGGCGGTGTCTGCGGCTACCATCGCGGCTGGCAGGGCGATCGCAACATCGTCAGTGTCGGTTTCAACTGGACCATGGGAAACCACGTTGTCCCGCCCAAGCCCCTCGAGCACGGGCACGTCATCCAGGTTTACGGAATGCCCAACATGCGCACGGTCCTGCACTGCCTGCCGCCCAAGGATTGGACCGAGCCCGGGTTCATGGGCCTGGGCATGATCTACACCGCGATGCCGGTCACCAATGCGGTCCCGGCTGTCGTGGCGGCCGCGCCCGGGATCGTCACGCTGGCCGATCTTCCTCCGGTGACCGGCCGCGTCGCCCGCTAAGGCGTCGGGTCTAATATTCTTAGCCGAGCGAAGTAGCGAGTAATCGGGGCTGACGGAAGGGCGGATACGGTGCGGGTCGTTCCGAAGTCTGGGTCCCTATCCCGCGGGCTCACACGACTGTGGATCCCCCTGACGCTCGTGGTCGTCCTCGCCATCTCAACTCTGGTCGTCACCCGCATCCACAAGCTCTTCGGGGCAGAGGACCTCAACGCGAATGCCGGCGCCGGGATCGAGATCGTCCAGTTCAACCCGAAGGTCGTGATCTACGAGGTGTCCGGCCCCCCAGGCTCGACCGCGAACATCAACTACTGGGACGCCGACGCGAACACCCACCAGGTGAACGGGGCGCCACTGCCGTGGTCCTTTACGGTCACGACGACTTTGCCATCGGTGAGCGCCAACATCATGGCTCAGGCTGACGCCGATCAGATCGGCTGCACCATCACCATCGACGGCGTGGTCCGGGAGCAACGGAATGCCGACGGCGTCAACGCGCAGACCTTCTGCCTGGTGAAGTCCGCATGACCGACACTGCCACCACCGGGCGCACCCGCCGGCCCCTGATCCCACACCTCATCCGCCTGCTCGCGATCCCGATCGTTGTGGGCTGGGTGGCGCTGACCGTGATCGTCAACGTCGCGGTGCCACCGCTGGAGGAGGTCGGCGAGAAGCATTCGGCGCCGATGGCCCCCCTGGACGCTCCGTCGATGAAGGCGATGGAGCGCATGGGCCACAACTTCCGGGAATTCAGTTCCAACAGCACCGTGATGGTCGTGCTGGAAGGCCAGCAACCGCTCGGCGATGCAGCGCACCGCTACTACGACGACATTGTCCGCAAACTGACCCGCGACACCACGCACGTCGAGCACATCCAGGACTTCTGGGGTGACCGGTTCACCGCTGCGGGCTCACAGAGCGCCGACGCCAAGGCGTCCTACGTCATGCTGAACATCGCCGGCAACCAGGGCACTACCCAGGCCAACCAATCCGTCCAGGCAGTCCGGCAGGCCGTCAACGAGACCCCGGCGCCACCCGGAGTCACGGCGTACGTCACCGGTCCGGCGGCGCTGAGCAACGACACGCACATCATCGGCAACGCCAGCCTGGCCAAGATCACGCTGTTCACCCTCGGGGCGATCGCGGTCATGTTGCTGCTGGTCTACCGGTCCGTTGTCACCACCGCGATTCAGCTGTTCATGACGTTCGTCGCTCTGGCGTGCGGCCGCCAGGTCGTCTCGTTCTTGGCCAACAACAATGCCTTCGGGCTCACGACCTTCGCCGCGAACATCCTCACGATGCTGGCGATCGCCGCCGCGACCGACTACGGGATCTTCCTCGTGGGCCGCTACCAGGAGGCCCGCCGGGCCGGGGAAGATCGGGAAA
This sequence comes from uncultured Mycobacteriaceae bacterium, assembly GCA_903927745.1. Taxonomy (GTDB): domain Bacteria; phylum Actinomycetota; class Actinomycetes; order Mycobacteriales; family Mycobacteriaceae; genus Mycobacterium. The sequence continues at coordinate 4,790 of CAIYOH010000047.1, read as the reverse complement.
CGGCTTACTACACCACGTTCCGCAGCGTTGCCCCGGTGGTGCTGGGTTCGGGTCTGACCATCGCGGGGGCCACATACTGCCTCAGTTTGTCCCGGCTGCCCTGGTTCAACACCATGGGCCCCCCCGTGGCGATCGGGATGCTCGTGGTGGTGGCCGCCGGTGTCACCCTGGGTCCCGCGGTGATCTTCCTGGGCAGCAAGATCGGTCTGTTCGAGACCAAGCGGGCAGCCAAGGGTCGGCTGTGGAGGCGGGTCGGCACCGCGGTGGTCAGATGGCCGGTGCCGATTTTCGCGGTGAGCGCAGCGGTCGTCCTCCTCGGCATGGTCGCCCTACCGTCATACACGACCAGTTACAACGACCGGTACTACATTCCGGACTCGGCCCCGGCGAACCTCGGCTACACCGCGGCGGATCGGCATTTCACCCAAGCCCGGATGAACCCCGACATGCTGATGGTCGAGGCCAACCATGACATGCGCAATCCGGCGGACATGATCGTCCTGGACAAGGTCGCCAGGAACATCATCCGCACGCCGGGTATCGCGATGGTGCAGGACATCACCCGGCCTCTCGGGATCCCGATTCAGCACAGTTCAGTCCCGTTCCAGAGCAGCATTTCGGGCCAGACGACCATGCAGAACATGAGCTTCCTGAAGGACCGCATGGCCGACATGCTCAAAACGGCCGACGAACAGCAGTTCATGATCGACAACATGGAGCGCATGTACGCGGTGACACAGGATCTCTCGAACGCCGCCAATGACAGCGCGAAGACCACGGCGGACACCTCCCAGATCACCGACTCACTGCGCAACCACATCGCGGATTTCGACGACTCCGTGCGGCCGATCCGCAGCTACTTCTACTGGGAGAAGCACTGCTACGACGTGCCTCTGTGCTGGTCGTTCCGGTCCTTCTTCGAATCCCTGGACGGTTTCGACAATCTCGCCGGGCAGTTCCACGTCCTCTCCGGTGACATCGATCGGACCGCGGCGGCGACACGCGAAATGCTGACGCTGATGCCACCGATGATCCAATCGATGAAGACCTCGAAGGCGCTGACGCTGACAATGCACTCCACGTTCACGGCGATGCTCGACCAGATGGCGGCTATGAACGACACGGCAATCGTCATGGGCCAGAGCTTCGACGCCGCGAAGAACGACGACTTCTTCTACCTGCCGCCCGAGGCGTTCACCAACCCCGAGTTCATCCGCGGCATCAAGATGTTCTTCTCCCCCGACGGCAAGTCCACCCGTTTCTACATCACCCACCAGGGCGATCCGATGACCCCGGAGGGAATCGCGCGGGTCGCCTCCGAGCGACTCGCCGCCCAAGAGGCACTCAAGCAATCGTCGCTGTCGGACGCGAAGGTGTTTCTCGGCGGGGCGGCCGCGACATACAAGGATATGGCCGACGGCGAGAAGTACGACCTGATGATCGCGGTGGTCTCGGCATTGACGCTGATCTTCATGATCATGCTGCTGCTGACCCGCAGCGCCGTCGCCTCGCTGGTGATCGTCGGCACTGCGGCCAGCTCGATCGCCGCGTCCTTCGGTTTGTCGGTGCTCATCTGGCAGGACCTGTTCGGCATGAAGGTCCACTGGATCGTGATGGCGCTGTCGGTCATCATCCTGTTGGCGGTCGGCTCGGACTACAACCTGCTCCTGGTCTCCCGGTTCAGAGAAGAGATCCACGGCGGACTCAAGACCGGGATCATCCGATCCATGGCAGGCACCGGGACGGTGGTGACGTCTGCGGGTCTGGTGTTCGCCTTCACCATGGCGGCGATGCTGGGCAGCGAACTGGCGATTCTGGGACAGTTCGGTTCCACCGTCTGCATCGGCCTTCTTCTCGACACGCTGGTGGTGCGCACCCTGTTGATGCCGTCGATCGCCACCATGCTCGGCCGCTGGTTCTGGTGGCCGCAGGTGGTCCACCCGCGCGGTGACAATGCCCGCCGACAGGCGTATCCCCGGGCGTACCCGCAAGCCTCCCCGCACGCCCAGCCGATGGGCGGTCCGCACGCCACCCCGGCGCCAGCCCGGCAACCGGAGCACGCCATGCCGGACGATGTCACGGCAGTCGTGACGGGGCTAGGGACTCGGGGCTAGGGACCCGGGGCTAAGGGCCGCGGGGTGTGCGGTCCGGTACCCCGGCTTCGGCCAGAGCCTTGAGCATCAGATCAGCCACCGCCCGGTGGGCGTCGAAGTTCCAGTGGATACCGTCGGGATTGCCGCGCCCACCCACAATATGTTCGGCCACCGCGGCTTTGAGATCCACCAGCGGCACGTGGTGCCGGCGGGCCCAGTCCGTGATCGCGGCGACGGTACCGGATCTGCCGTGATGGGCATGGCCGTACGTGTCGGCGATGTGCACCGACGGCAGCGACGCCACAATCGGAATGCCGGGCCGGTTGAAATCGATTGCGCCGCGCGTCTGTTCGAGATAGTCGGCGGTGAGGTGCGGCGGCAAAGCCGATCTGGCAATCGGCGAGAGCCGCGGCTGCAGCCAGCCGTAGCCGTCGCGGGCCCACCGCCGCAGTAATGGCGGCCGCAGGTAGCGGATCATCTCGCGCAGCGCGGTCGGCAGCACCGACGGCAGCGAATCCATCCCGCCGGTTGCGAAAATCACGGCGCCCGCACGCGGTAAGGCCGCCCAGGCCCGAGGGTCCTGGGTTGCCGCCCACCAGATGTCGCGACAGGTCCAACCGATGCGGCCGATCAGCTCCAGATCCCACTCCAACTGTGCAGCAACAATATTCGGCCATATCCGCGGGTCGTTCGCGGGCAGACCGCCCGCAGGACCGTAGTAGGAGAGCGAATCGGCGAACACCAGCAGCGTAGGCCGCGCTTCAGGGGTTATGTCAGAGGACATCGCCCGCGACCTCCGCCGACGCGTTCCAGACATCCAGGCGCCACCTGATGCCGCCGACGTCGGCATCGGTAGCCGAATGTCCGGAGAGTTGCACCCAGCTGCCGTTACCCAGGCCGCCCAGCACCGGCCAGTGGTCGATCGGGAGTCTGAGCAGCGCGGCCGACAGCGCGGCGATCAGGCCCCCGTGGGCCACCAGCACCACCGGCCGATCCGGCTGGTTCGCCTCACCCCACTCCGGGTCGCCAGACACCAGCTCCGCGATCAGCGGAATGCTGCGTGCTGCCACGTCGACCCTGCTCTCCCCGCCATGCGGTGCCCAGGTCGCGTCCTCGCGCCACGATAGCCGGGCGCCGGGCGCCTCGCTGTCGATCTGGGCGTGCGTCATGCCCTGCCAGTCGCCCAGGTGGGTCTCGCGCAGCCGCTCGTCGGACCGCACCGGCAGGCCGGTCCGCTCCCCCAGCGCGATCGCGGTGTCGCAGGCGCGACGCAAGTCCGAGGAAACAATACGCAGCGGCCGCGGCGTACCCAACGCTGCGGCGGCGGCACGCGCCTGCGCCCGGCCGACCTCGCTGAGTTCGGTGTCGAGCTGACCCTGCATCCGGCTACGGAGATTGAAGTCGGTCTGCCCGTGCCGCACCATCACCAGCCGGCGGACCCTCATTGCGCGCCGCCTCGGTCCTCGGCGATCGGCAGCACCGGGCAGTCTCCCCACAGGCGCTCCAGGGCATAGAAGTTGCGGTCGTCCTGGTGCTGGATGTGCACGACGATGTCGCGGTAGTCCAGCAGCGTCCATCGGCCTTCCCGGGCACCCTCGCGTCGGGCCGGCCGGTAGCCGGCCTCGCGCATCTTCTCCTCGACCTCGTCGACGATGGCGTTGACCTGACGTTCATTGGACGCCGAGGCGATGACGAAGCAGTCCGTGATCGCCAGCTGGTCGGAGACGTCGATCACGACGACGTCGGTGGCCAACTTGGCAGCGGCGGCGTGGGCCGCGACGGTGGCCATCGCGATGGCTTCCTGCGTGGCGGTCATCCGCGGTCCCCACCGTTGCCGTACAGCCGGCGCTTGGAGACGTACTGCACCACGCCGTCGGGCATCAGGTACCACAACGGCCGGCCCTCCTCGGCGCGTCGACGGCAGTCCGTCGACGAGATCGCCAGCGCGGGTATCTCGACCAGCGTCAGGGCATCGTCGGGAAGCTCGCCCAGCACCTCGGTGACGTGGTCGCGCCGCAGCTCGTACCCGGGGCGGCTGACGCCGACGAAGCTGGCCAACTCGAACAGCCCGTCCCAGCCCTGCCACGACAGGATGGAGGCCAGCGCGTCGGCGCCGGTGATGAAGAACAGCTGAGAGTCGGGGTGCGCGGCGTGCAGGTCGCGCAACGTGTCGCGGGTGTAGGTGGGGCCGGCGCGGTCGATATCGACCCGGCTCACCGAGAATCGGGGATTGGACGCGGTGGCGATCACCGTCATCAGGTAGCGGTCCTCGGCGGCCGTCACCGGCCGGATCTTCTGCGCCGGCTGACCACTCGGCACGAACACGACTTCGTCGAGTTCGAACAGGTCGGCGACCTCACTGCCGGCAACCAGATGCCCGTAGTGGATGGGATCGAACGTCCCACCCATGACACCCAGCCTGCGGAGCCGCTTTTGCACGATGTGCCACCTTACTTGAGCATCCGGAGGGGGCCGATTTCTCGGCTCAGGACCGGGAACTCACACGGGTAGCAGCTGGTCGATCACCGACGCCAACTGTTTGGCCGACCGGCATTCGTGCATCGTGATCACCTCTTCGTAGCGGGGCACCGCCGAGTCGCCGCTACCCCACAGATGCCGGGGCTCGGGGTTCAGCCAGTGCGCATGGCGACTCGCGGTCACCATGTGGGCCAGCAGCGGAGTTTCGGGGTTGCGGTA
>CAIYOH010000046.1 GCA_903927745.1 uncultured Mycobacteriaceae bacterium | reverse complement strand
CTGGTCGCGGTGCACCCGGCGACCGGACCGACGGGTAGCCGCGGCCGGCCGGGTGACGCAGGAGCCTAAGCCTCCAGCTTGTAGCCCAGTCCCCGGACTGTCACCAGGTGCACCGGGTTGGCCGGATCGGCTTCGATCTTGGACCGCAGGCGCTTGACGTGAACATCGAGCGTCTTGGTGTCGCCAACGTAATCCGCACCCCAGACCCGATCGATCAACTGCCCGCGCGTGAGCACCCGACCACTATTGCGCATGAGGTACTCAAGCAGATCGAACTCCTTGAGCGGCAACGTGATCGGGTCGCCGTTGACCGCGACGACGTGCCGTTCGACGTCCATCCGCACCGGCCCGGACTCGAGCACGCCATCGCCGATCTCGGAGTCGTCGTCTCCGCCGCGTCTCAGCACCGCGCGGATCCGGGCGATCAGCTCCCGCGCCGAGTAAGGCTTAGTCACGTAGTCGTCGGCGCCGAGTTCCAGGCCGACCACCTTGTCGATCTCGCTGTCTCGGGCAGTCACCATGATCACTGGCACGCCGGAGCGCACCCGAAGCTGCTTGCACACGTCGGTCCCGGACATCCCAGGGAGCATCAGGTCCAACAGCACGATGTCGGCGCCCGCACGGTCGAACTCGGCCAGGGCAGCGGGACCGTCGGTCACCACTGTGGCCTCGAAACCCTCCTTGCGCAGGAGGAAGGCCAGCGGATCGGCAAGCGACTCCTCGTCCTCCACGATCAACACACTGGTCATCGACTCAGCTCTTCCTCTCGTTCGGATCTCGCGGCTCTCTCGGATCTGTCGGATCTTTCGGTTCTTTCGGCTCTTAACGATCTTTCGGATCGCTCGGCGTGGACGGGCCGAACTTCGCGGGCCGGCAGCTGCTCGGGGATCTCGTCGCCGTCCCGGTACGCAGGGATAGACAGGGTGAACGTCGACCCTGTTCCCGGCTTGCTCCACACGCCGATGGCGCCGTTGTGGTTGGCCGCGATGTGCTTGACGATGGCCAGACCCAGCCCGCTTCCTCCGGTCGCCCGCGATCGCGCCTTGTCCCCGCGGAAGAACCGCTCGAAGACGCGCTCCTGGTCCTCCGGGGCGATCCCGATGCCCCGGTCGGTGACGGCGATCTCCACGTCGTCCCCGAGGGCGCGTCGGCTGATCGACACCAGCGAGCCCCGGGGAGAGTACGCGATCGCGTTGGAGACGAGGTTGGCCAGGGCGGTCACCAGCAGCGTCTCGTCACCCAACACCCTCAAGCCGCTGGGAGCGTCGGTACGAACCTCGATATCGGCGTTGTCGGCCGCTACCTTGTGTCGCGAAATTGCCTCGGAGACAACGGAATCGACGTCGACCTCAGTGACGTTAGGCAGCCGTTCGGCGCCCTGGAGCCGGGACAGCTCGATGAGTTCGGCGACCATGTCGCCCAGTCGGTTGGCTTCGACGAGCACCTTCTCAGCGAACCGGCGGACGGTGTCGGAGTCGTCCGCCGACGCCAGCAGGGCCTCGGCGAGCAGGGCCATCGCGCCCACCGGCGTCTTGAGTTCGTGGCTGACGTTGGCCACGAAGTCGCGCCTGGCCGCCTCCATGCGGGCGTAGTCGGACTGATCGTGGGCGAAGACCACGGCGAACCGGCGGTCCTCCTCGCTCAGCAGCCGCGCCTGACAGTGCACCGACAGCCTCGAGCGGCCCGCCGCGCGTTTGCTCGGCCCCAGGTCGAATTCGACGTCGGCGCCGGCCAGTGCCTGCTGCGCGGGCTGCCAGGCCTGGTCGTCCAACTGCCGGTCACGCACCAGGCCCAACTCGCGGGCCCGCTCGTTGAGGTAGACGACGTCACGATGAGCGTCCACCACCGCGACCCCCAGTGGCATCAGCGCGCCGACGCGTTGGAGCATCTGCGCCACGGTGATCCCGGTCCATCGGGCGTCGGCCGCGGCCGCCCGCCGGCCGCGCTCGTGGGACTTCGACGACAGCCGGAGTCCGACCGCGATACCCACGGCGAGCGCCAGCACACACACGAACCCGGCGAACAACGGCGCCGAGAAGACAGCCACGTGGCAGATTCTACAAATCTTTCTGAACGGCGCCCAATCGCGACGAGGCCAAAAACGCACACGTCACACCCGAAGTGGCAGGTGTTCGGCCGCCGTTCACTCGGTGTTCGCACAGGGGCCGTCGGGGCGCCGCCCGCGCGCCCTGTGCGCCCACACCGAGACACCCTCGCCGAGATGCCCTCACCGCCCACCCTGGCCGGCGACCGCCGCGGCGCCCGCGGCGGCGGCGTCCGGGTCCAGGTAGGCGCCGCCGGGCACCACGGGCCGCAGCTGGGCGTCGAGGTCGTAGCGCAACGGGATGCCGGTCGGGATGTTGAGCCCGACGATCGTCTCGTCGGACATCTGATCGAGGTGCTTGACCATGGCGCGCAGGGAGTTGCCGTGCGCGACGACCAACACCGTTTTGCCGGAGCGCAGGTCCGGAACGATCACGTCGGTGAAATACGGCAGGAACCTGGACACCACGTCGGCGAGGCACTCGGTCAACGGGCCGCCACCGAGGTCGGCGTAGCGGGGGTCGGTGTCCTGGCTGAACTCACTGCCCCGCTCGATCGGGGGCGGCGGAGTGTCATAGCTGCGCCGCCACGCCATGAACTGCTGCTCGCCGTAGCGCGCGTTCGTCTCCGCCTTGTCCAGCCCCTGCAGAGCCCCGTAGTGGCGCTCGTTGAGCCGCCAGCTGCGCCGCACCGGGATCCAGAGCCGGTCGGCGGCGTCCAGCGCCAGGTGCGCGGTGGTGATCGCGCGCTGCAGCAACGACGTGTAGACCACGTCGGGCAGCAGGTTCTGTTCGGCCATCAGCTCGCCGCTGCGCACGGCCTCGGCCCGGCCCTTGTCGGTCAGGCCGACGTCCACCCAGCCGGTGAACCGGTTGAGGGCGTTCCAGTCGCTTTCGCCGTGCCGCAGCAGCACCAGCGTGGCCGTGTCGTTGCGTCGCATCGGCCTAGCATGTCATGGGCGTTCGGAACCGTTCGAGCCATCTGGGCTCTTCGGCCCATCGTGTTCGTCGATCAGGTGCTCGAATGCCCGGAGATTCTTGAGCGACTCACCGCGGGACACCCGCCATTCCCACTCTTTCTGGATCGAGGTGCGAAAACCCAACTCCAGCAACGTGTTGAAGTCGGAATCCACCGCCTCGAGCACCTGTCCCAGAACCCGGTCGAGCTCGTCGGGGTCGACCGAGGCCAGCGACATGCGGCCCACCAGGTAAATGTCGCCCACCTTGTCCAGCGTGTAGGCGACACCGTAGAGCCGGCGGTTGCGCTTGAGTAGAAAACGGTAGACGCCCTCATGGTTTTCGTCGGGCCTGCGGCACACGAACGCCTCGACGCGTACGGAGTGCGCGCCGATGCTGAGGATGGCGTTGGTCTTGAGCTTGCGCTCCCCCGGCAATTCGACGACGAGCCCCGGCAGTGCGCCGGGTACGCCAGGGAACGCGGAGTAGGTCAGGTCGCTGGCCTGCAACGCATCCTCGATCACCCGTTGGACGGTCATGCGCCGACTTCACGGCGGGCAACAATGCGGGGCCTGCGCATCGCCGCCCGATCGCGGACGCTGCGCTGGCGATCGGCGGGGAAACGCCCGATTGCGCGACCGTAGCTGGCCAGCAGGGCATCGGTGGTGTTGTCCCAGGAGAAGGTGGACGCGTGGGCGGCGGCCGCGCGACTCATGGCCTCCGCCCGCGGGGCTTCCTGCCGCAACAGCTGTCTCAACTCCTGCGTCCACCGGTCGATGTCGTGCCCTGCCACCAACGTCCCGGTGATCCCGTCACGCACGGCCACCGGCAGGCCGCCGACCGCGGCAGCGACCACTGGTGTGCCGCACGCCTGCGCCTCCAACGCCACCAACCCGAACGACTCGGAATAGCTCGGCACGGCAACCAGATCGGCGGCCCGGAACAGGGTCGCCAGATCTTCGCGCGACTGCGGCGGCAGGAAAGTGACCCGCGCGGCGATACCGAGTTCGTCGGCGAGCCGCACCAGCCCATCCGGAGTAGCCAGGCCGCTACCCGACGGCCCCCCGGCCACGACGATGCGCACCCCCGGCAGGTTCGCCGCGGCGCGCAGCACGACATCGGGTGCCTTCAGCGGCTGGATCCGCCCGACGAACGCCACCACGTCCTCATCGAGCGACAGCCCCAACGCGGCGCGAGCCGCGCGCCGGTCGCCGGGGCGGAACATCTCCAGGTCCACCCCGGGATGGACGACGTCGATGCGCGCCGGATCGGCGCGATGGATCGTGATCAGTTGCGCGGCTTCGTCCTCGGTGTTGACGATCAGCCGGTCCGCCTCGTCGACCACCTGCTGCTCGCCGACCGTACGCAGGGGCGGTTCGGGCGGCTGCGACACGCTGCCGCCGGCCAGCGCGGCATTCTTGACCGCGGCAAGCGTGTGCGCGGTATGCACTAACGGGACCGCCCAGCGGTCGCGGGCAAGCCAGCCGACCTGTCCGGACAGCCAGTAGTGCGAGTGGACGATGTCGTAGTACCCCGGCTCGTGGGACGCCTCGGCGCGCAACACCCCCGCCGCGAACGCGCAGAGCTGGGTGGGTAGGTCGTACTTGTCCAAGCCCTCGAACGGGCCCGCGACGACGTTGCGGACCATGACCCCGGGTGCCACCCGCTCCACCGGCGGATCTGCGGAGGAGGTGGCCCGGGTGAAAATCTCCACCTCGATGCCCCGCCGGGCCAGATGCAGCGCAGTTTGCAGCACGTAGACGTTCATCCCGCCGGCATCGCCGGTGCCCGGCTGGGCAAGCGGGGAGGTGTGCACCGCCAAAACCGCTATCCGACGCGGCTGGTTGCGCCGGGAAACCTCGTCGTCTCGCACTCTCTCATCTTTACAGCACGCTCATCTTTACAGCAGGACGTCTCGACGGCACGGCGCCTTCGAATCGCGGCTCGCATGGCCTGGGCGTCAGGCGGACGACTCGTCCGCCTCGAACTCCCTGGAGCTCATTACCCCGGCGCGCCGCATGGCGCCCAGCGGATCGGCATACAACCCGCCCAACGACACGGTCCCCGCCCCGGCTTCCTGCACGCGGTTACCGAACACGGTGACGCGAATGTCGCGCGGCGGCAGGATCGAGCGGGCGGCGAAGGCCGTCTCCACCTGCTCCAGGGCCTCCGGATACTCGGTGAACGCGTGGCCGCCGACGACCAGCTCATCGGGGTTGAGCATGTCTCGCAGCAGTGCGACCGACTCACCGAGCACCCGGGAGCGCTCCCCCAGCAAGTCCCTGGCCTGCTGATTGCCCGCCCTGGCGGCGCGGAACACATCGGCAACGGCGGACGCCGACCCGCCCGTCCGCCCGCTGGGGGCCGGCGGGATGACCCCGAGCCGGCGGGCCGCGGCGACGACGGCTTCGTCGCTCACTGTGGACTCCAATTGCCCAGTGCCACCCAGCAACTCGGACTGCACGGGCAGCGCAGCGATGGTGCCGGGACCGCTGGCGGGGCAGTGGACCCGCCCGCCGATCACCAGCGCGTAGCCGACGGTCTCGCGGGCGTAGACATACAGGATGGTCGGTGAGCTCGGCGCGAACCGCCGCATGCCCAGCAACAACTCGGCCGCGGCCATGGCATCGACGTGGGACGCCACTGAGACGGGCAGGCCCAACGCGTCGGCCAGGACGGGCCCGACCGGGGCCTGCCGCCAGCCCAGCCGTGGGTGATCGACGTGGCCGGTCGCGCCGTCGACCGTGCCACCGATCGCCACACCGACCCACAGCGGGCGACGCCGGTGCCAGCGCCCGAGGTACCGGCGGGCGCTCTCGGCCAGCGACGCCAACGCCGGCCCGGCCGGGCTCATCGGGGTCGGCGTCTCGACGGTGTCCAAGGTGCGACCGAACAGATCGGCCGCCACGATGCTGGTGGTTCGTGCCCCGATGTGGATGCCCAGGGTCACGAAGGGCTCGTGGTTGACCTCGACGGGCACCCGCGGACGACCGATAGCCCCGGCGAGGGTCAGGTCGGCGCGCTCGCGGAGCAGGCCGGCGTCGAGCAGGGCGATGACCTGGCGGTTGACTGTCGCGATGCTCAGCGACGTGACCGTGGCGATGACGTCGCGGCCCACCGGGCCGCGCAGCCGGACCGCACGGAACACCGAGGCCGCCGCCGAGTCGGGGATGTGCAGCGCCGGCGGCAGGATCTGGCGGTGGGCCCGCCGGTGCAGGGTGGAGTATCGGTGGGAGACGGTATTTGATCGCACGATGGTCCTTACTCAGAGTCTGTTCGGGGTTGTGCTGGCCGGTCGTGGCCACGCCTGGAAGTCAGGAGCGGCAAAGGGCGCGACAACAACAACACGCACCCGCCGCGCACGTACACGCGGCGGCGGTGGCGAACAGGGCACTGAGGTGCATGGGGGAAACCTACCATGTTGACTAAGGAGGTCTCTATGGTGAGGAATATCGGGAATAAACGCGTCGCGGTGGTCACCGGCGCAAGCTCGGGAATCGGCGAAGCGACGGCCCGGACCCTCGCCGCACAGGGGTTCCACGTGATCGCCGTGGCCCGCCGGGCCGAGCGGATCAACGCCCTAGCCGAGGCGATCGGGGGCACCGGCGTCGTCGCCGATGTCACCGACGACGACGCCGTGGCGGCGCTGGCCGGGGAACTGCCCCGGGTGGACGTGCTCGTCAACAACGCCGGCGGCGCCCGGGGGCTGGCGCCGGTGGCCGACGCCGACCTCGACCACTGGCGATGGATGTGGGAGACCAACGTCATGGGAACGCTGCGTGTCACCCGCGCGCTGCTGCCCAAGCTCGTCGACTCCGGTGACGGCCTGATTGTCACCGTCACCTCAATCGCCGCCCTGGAGGTGTACGACGGCGGCGCCGGCTACACGGCGGCCAAGCACGCCCAGGGTGCCCTGCACCGCACGCTGCGCGGCGAGCTGCTGGGAAAGCCGGTGCGGCTCACAGAGATTGCGCCGGGCGCGGTCGAGACCGAGTTCTCACTGGTCCGCTTCGACGGGGATGGGGGGCGCGCGGACGCCGTCTACGCCGACATCACGCCATTGGTGGCGGCCGATGTCGCCGACGTGATCGGATTCGTGGCCTCGCGGCCCCCGCACGTGAACCTCGACCTCGTCGTCATCCGGCCCCGCGACCAGGCCAGTGCGACCCGGTTCAACCGCCGGGGCTAGACGTTGCAGTCGTAGTGTCCGGCGCGGTCGTCGTGTCCGGCGCGGTCGTAGTCCCTGTCGCGGTCGTAGTCCCTGTCGCGGTCGTCGTTGTCGTGGGAGTGCCGGACAGGCTAGGCGCGTTCGACGGCGTGGCGGGCGCGGTCGCGGGAATCTGAGTCAAGGGGGGACGCGCGTTCGCGGGCGGCAGCGCCGACATCGCCACCCAGGTGTCCCAGTCCACGGCCCAATCCCAGAGGTCGCCATCGGCGTAGGACAAATGGATCGTGCT
>CAIYOH010000045.1 GCA_903927745.1 uncultured Mycobacteriaceae bacterium | reverse complement strand
GGTCGGCGACAACGACGCGGGCGGTGTGGCCACCTATGCCCAGGCCGGCCAGAACTACGGCTACTCCCTGCTGTGGGTGCTCCTGCTGCTGATTCCCGTGCTGATCGTCAACCAGGAGATGGTGGTGCGGCTGGGCGCGGTCACCGGGGTCGGCCACGCCCGGCTGATCAACGAACGCTTCGGCCGCGGCTGGGGCTGGTTCTCCGTCGGCGACCTGTTCCTGCTCAACTTCCTGACGATCGTCACCGAATTCATCGGCGTCTCGCTGGCAGCCGACTACATCGGCGTCTCGAAATACGTGGTGGTGCCGGTTTCGGCGGTGGCGCTGGTCGCGATCATGGCCAGCGGCAGCTTCCGGCGCTGGGAACGCGCCATGTTCGTGTTCATCGCCGTGTCCCTGCTGCAGATCCCGATGGTGCTGATGTCACATCCGCGGTGGGCCGAGGCGGCGACGTCCTTTGTCGTCCCCAGTATCTCGGGTGGGGTCAGCTCGGATGCGGTGCTGCTGATCATCGCCATCGTCGGCACCACCGTGGCTCCCTGGCAGCTGTTCTTCCAGCAGTCCAACGTTGTCGACAAACGCATCACCCCCCGCTTCATGAGCTACGAGCGCGCCGACACCGTGCTGGGCGCGTTCATTGTGGTCGTCGGGGCCGCGGCGCTGCTGATGACCGGCGAATGGGCGGCGACGTCGACTAACACCGTCGGCGGTTTCACCGACGCCGGCGCCATCGCCCACCTGCTCGGCCAGCACCGCGCGGCGCTCGGCTCGGTGTTCGCGATCGTGCTGATGGACGCCTCCATCCTGGGCGCCGCCGCGGTGACGCTGGCCACCAGCTACGCCTTCGGCGACGTCTTCGGCCTCAAGCACTCCCTGCATCGCGGGTTCGCCGACGCCAAACAGTTCTACTTGTCCTACACCGTGATGGTGGCGCTGGCCGCCGCGATCGTGCTCATCCCCGGTGCTCCGCTCGGCCTGATCACCACCGCGGTTCAGGCACTGGCGGGCTTGCTCCTGCCCAGCGCCAGCGTGTTCCTGCTGCTGTTGTGTAATGACCGGCAAGTGTTGGGGCCGTGGGTGAATCGCCCCTGGCTCAATGGGGTGGCGGGGCTCATCGTGGGAATCCTGCTGCTGCTCTCGGGAATCCTCATGGCCACGACGCTGTTCCCCCACCTCGACGTCGTCGCGGTCACCGGCTACCTGGCGCTGGCCCTGGTCCTGCTGACGGCCGCCGCGGTGCCGGTCTTGCGCTGGTGGGCCCGGCGTCAGCCGGCATCCCCGCCGCCGCCGACCCCGGCTCGTGCAATCGACCGCAGCACCTGGCGGATGCCGCCCCTGGCCCTGCTCGAGCCGGTCACCTGGTCGCCCGGCACCCGGCTGGCGATGATCGCCCTGCGCGGCTACCTGATCGTGGGTGCGCTGCTACTGGTGGTCAAAGCCGTCCAGCTCGGTCACGGCTAGGCGGAGAGCGCCGTCAACGTATCGGCTCGTGATCAACGCGCCAATACGTACCCATCCCGTCAATCGGCAGGATGGGTGAGGTGATGGCGTGACGGTCACGGAAATCATGAATGGCTTGCGCACACGGCGGCAGGCAATAATCATCCACGATCACGAAGCCGCCGTACGAGACCTTCTGGTAGAGCGCATCCAACGCGTGCATCGTCGATTCGTACATGTCGCCGTCGAGACGCAATACGGCCAACCGATCGATCGGGGCATCCGGCAACGTGTCCTTGAACCAGCCCTCGAGGAAAACGACCCTGTCGTCCAACAACCCGAAACGCCGAAAATTGTCCGCGACATCAGCGCGTGACACCCGGAGTTGCGCAAAGGTGTGATGCTGATCGCCCGCATCGGCGGGAAAACTCGTCGCGTCTGGCGGGGGAAGTCCGGCGAAGCTGTCGGCGACGAACACGCGTCGCGTGGTATCGCCGTAGGCCTCCATAATTCCCCGCATGAGAATGCACGCGCCGCCGCGCCAGACTCCGGTCTCGATGAAGTCACCCTCGATGCCATCCAGGATCACCGTCTCGCAGGCGTAGCGGAGGTTTCGCATGCGAGCGCTGCCGATCATGGAAACAGCAAGCGACGGCCAATCCCGGCCCAACGCACGGGTGTTCTCATCGAACGTACCGCCCGACCAGTGGTCGGCGGGTGCATCGTGGATAAGCATGCCGGTAAGCGACGCCTCGAGCAGATTGAGGTATCGCTGGACCAATCTGCTCCGGCCACTTATCACTGCGGTTCCAGCCCGTCCATGGAGCGCGGCTACACCGTGCGGGTCAGGCGGTCGGCCAGCAGTTCGGCGAAGCGGGCCGGGTCCTCCAGTGCTCCTCCTTCGGCGAGCAGCGCTGTGCCATAGAGCAATTCGGCGGTTTCGGCCACCGTCGGGTCGTCGGCGCGGTCCTGGTGCGCCTGGCGCAGACCGGTGACGAGCGGATGGTTCGGGTTGAGTTCGAGAATCCGCTTGCCGAGCGGGATGTCCTGCCCCGAGGCGCGGTAGAGGCGGGCGAGCGCCGGCGTGATGCCGAAGGCGTCGGTGATCAGGCAGGCCGGCGAATCGGTCAGGCGCGTGGACAGCCGCACCTCCTTGACGTGGTCGTTCAACGTCGCGGCCAACCAGGTGAGCAGATCGGCGAAATCCTTGCGCTGCTCCTCCTTCTCGGCGTCGCTGCTGTCCTCCTCGGCGGCAAGGTCCACCTCGCCCTTGGCCACCGACTGCAGCGGCTTGCCGTCGAACTCGGTGACCGTGCCCACCCAGACCTCATCGACGGGCTCGGTGAGCAGCAGCACCTCGTAACCCTTGGCCTTGAACGCCTCCAGGTGCGGCGACTTCAGGATCTGCTGGCGGGTCTCGCCGGTGGCGTAGAAGATCTGCGTCTGCCCCTCCTTCATTCGCCCGACATACTCGGCGAGGGTGGTGGGCTCCTCGTCGCTGTGCGTGGAGGCGAACGAGGAGATCTGCAGCAACGTCTCGGAATTCTCGGTGTCCGAGAGCAGGCCCTCCTTGACGACCCTGCCGAACTGGGTCCAGAAGGTCCGGTAGTCCTCCGGACGGTCGGATTGCAGCTCCTTGATGGTGGAGAGAACCTTCTTCGTCAGCCGGCGCCGGATGGCCTTGATCTGGCGGTCCTGCTGCAGGATCTCGCGAGAGACGTTGAGCGACATATCCGCTGCGTCGACGACGCCCTTGACGAAGCGCAGGTACTCGGGCATGAGGTCGTCGCAGTCGCCCATGATGAACACCCGCTTGACGTACAGCTGGATCCCGCTCTGGGCGTCGCGGTTGAACAGGTCGAACGGGGCGTGTGACGGGATGAAGAGCAACGCCTGGTACTCGAAGGTTCCCTCGGCCTTCATCGCGATGGTCTCCAGTGGGTCGTCCCACGCATGCGCGATGTGCTTGTAAAACTCCTTGTACTCCTCCTCGGAGACGTCGTCTTTGGACCGCGCCCACAGCGCCTTCATCGAGTTGAGGGTCTCGGTCTCGATCGTGACCGTCTCGCTGCCGGCTTCTTCCCCTTCCCCTGCGGGGGCCGGGGTGCGGCGCTCGATCTCCATCCGGATGGGCCAGGAGATGAAGTCGGAGTACTTCTTGACCAGGTTCCGCAGCGTCCACTCCGAGGTGTAGTCGTGCAGTCCGTCCTCGGCGTCCTCGGGCTTGAGGTGCAGGGTGACCGACGTGCCCTGCGGGGCGCCGTCGATGGTTTCGATGGTGTAGGTGCCCTCGCCGCTGGATTCCCACCGGGTGGCCGCGGTTTCGCCGGCCTTGCGGGTGATGAGTTCGACCTTGTCGGCGACCATGAAGCTTGCATAGAAGCCGATGCCGAACTGACCGATCATCTCCTCGGCGGCGGCGGCGTTCTTGGCGCTCCTGGAAGTCTTGGCGGCCTTGGCGCCCTTGGCCTCCTTGAGCTGTTGGCGCAGCTCGGCGGTGCCCGACTTGGCCAGGGTGCCGATCAGGTCGACAACCTCGTCGCGGGTCATCCCGATGCCGTTGTCGCGGACGGTCAGGGTGCGCACGTCCGTACCCGCGTCGTTCCCCTCGCCCCCCTCGCCGATGTCCACCTGGAGCTCGATGTGCAGGTCCGAGGTGTCGACGTCCAGCTTCTTGGTGCGCAGCGCCTCGAGGCGCAACTTATCCAGTGCGTCGGAGGCATTGGAGATCAGCTCCCGCAGAAACGAATCCTTGTCGGAGTAGACCGAGTGGATCATCAGATCCAACAGCTGCCGCGCCTCGGCCTGAAACTCCAACTGCTCAACACCGGCGTTCATTGAGACTCCTTCCTGAACGTGCCGTCTCAAACTTACCGAGGCGCGAGGTGGTCACGCTCGCCGACCGGCCTAAGCTGGTCAGATGTCCATCGCTCAGCGCGAACGCGCCGCCCTCGTCGCCACCCTGCGTGACGTCGGGCCGGATGCCCCCACCCTGTGTGAAGGGTGGACGACCCGGGACCTGGCCGCCCACCTGATGATCCGGGAGTACCGCCCCGACGCCGCACCGGGCATCCTGATCCCTCGGTTCGCCGCCCACACCGCGACCGTGCAGAACTCGGTGGCGGCGGGGGCAGCGAGTCAGCCGGGCTGGGATGCGCTGGTGGGCAAGATCGCGTCGGGTCCGCCGCTCTACTCTCCGTTCACGCTGTTCGACGCGGCGATCAATGCGAATGAGATGTTCATTCACCACGAGGATGTGCTCCGCGCGCAGCCGGGCTGGACGCCGCGCACGCTCGCACCCGATCTCGCCGCGCAGCTGCGCCGCGGGCTGCCGCTGATGGGCCGCCTGACGCTGGCCAAGGTTCCGGGTCGGGTGACGTTACGCACCCCGGACGGCGCGACGGTGCTGACCTCTGGCGCCGACAAAGCCCACGGCGCGGCGGTCACGGTCACCGGGCCGGCCGGGGAGCTGCTGCTGTTCGCCTCCGGGCGTCTGGCGAAGGTCGACTTCGACGGGGACCCCGCGGCGGTGCAGGCGGTCCGCGACGCGCCCAAGGGCTTCTAGCTCAGCGCCCCGAACCCCGACTGCGCGACAGCCACCGACACACCGGTACCGATGGGGCCCCTGCGGTCGACCAGCACGGCCGAGCCGGTCGCCACTCCGTCGTCACTGACGTGGTTCAACGAGGCAAGCCCAAGATGGGGCCCCTCGGGCAGCCGGCTCAGCGCCAGCGTGAAGTCGACGTTGATGAACTGCAGCCCGCTGGTGCCCCAGTTGGCGATCGATGCGGTGATATCGGCGGCCATCGCGGCGCGGATGAAGGGAGTGAGCGGTTCGTCGTCGATCAAGGGCCGCGTTTCGTGCACCCAGGTGTATTTCGGGCCGGGCCCGGGCGGCCACGCGGGATCGGGGTTTTGGATCTCGTGGCCCCAGCCGTAGGTCCGCATGAACAGCGTCGGGGAGTCGTCGGAGTCCGCCGGCAGTGCCGGCAGCTGTACCGGCGGGGACCAGACCTGTCCGTCCGGTTGCGGGCCGCGCCGCAGAAACAGGGCGCTCGCCCGGGCCACGGGCACACCGGCCTGGGTGAGGACGGCCTCGACGAGCCGCAGTCGCCGCCGGTCGTGGTGCACGGTGGTGTGCACGTCGACCGGTTCCAGTGCGGTGGGTCGCGGCAGGTCGACGGTGAGGCGGGCGGGTTGGAATTCCGGATTGTCGACCGCCTGCTCCACCGCCCAACCCAACAGACCGCCGATGACGTGTCCACTGATCGACGGGCCCCAGCCCCCGCGCGCCATGGGGCCGGGCGCCAACAGTGCTCCGTCACGACGGAAATACGGCTCGGTCATCGTGTCAGGCGATCGCGGCGCCAACCAGATGGCCGATCGCGAACGTGAACGCCAGCGCCAGACCTCCCCCGATGACGTTGCGGGCCACCGCCCGGCCCGCCGGCGCCCCACCCAATCGGGCCGATACGACGCCGGTGATCACCAGTGCCGCGAGCACAGAGACCACGGTGACCGGAATTCTCAAAGCCGTCGGCGGCGCCAGGATCGCGATCAGGGGCAGCAGGCCACCGATGGAGAAGGCCACCGCCGAGGAAGTCGCCGCGTGCATCGGATTGGCCAGGTCGTCGGGATTGATCCCCAGTTCCGCCTCGGCGTGGGCGAGCAGAGGGTTGTGGTCGGTGAGTTCCTCCGCCACGGTGCGGGCGGTCGCCGGCGAAAGACCCTTCGCCTCGTAAGCCTGAGCGAGCTCATCCAATTCGGCGGCCGGGTCGTCGAGCAGTTCCCGGCTTTCCTTGTCCAGCAACGCCTTTTCGGTGTCGCGCTGGGTGCTGACGGACACGTATTCCCCCAGCGCCATCGACACCGCCCCCGCGACCAGCCCGGCGCTCCCTGCGGTCAGGATCGGAGCGCTGGCCGCCGTTGCCGCGGCAACACCCACGACGATGCCCGCGATCGAGACGATCCCGTCGTTGGCGCCCAGCACGCCGGCGCGCAGTTGGTTCAACCTCGACGACATCGAACCGAGGTGGGGTTCGGCGGAATGGGAGTCGGTAGTCACGCCGGTCACCCTATCCAGAGCAGCCGCGCGGGGCCAGCCAACATAGCCTTGCCAAAGCCAGCGTCAGACCGGCAGGACGATCCCGGTGGCCGCGCCCAAGGAGAGGTACTGGCCGCCGCCCTGGTAGCTGCCGCCGCTGCCGCCCGTTCCGAGCCCGTACAGGCCGTGGGCCGGATTGAGC
>CAIYOH010000044.1 GCA_903927745.1 uncultured Mycobacteriaceae bacterium | reverse complement strand
GGATGTCCACACGACGGTGCCGTCGGGGCGTTGTTGGTCTCGCCACCCGGGCCAAAAAGTTTTCAGCAAGTGATGTTTTCGGCAAAGGATTTTGAGGTTGGAGGGGTGGGTGGGCCCGTGGGGGTAGGGGATGGTGTGGTCGATGTCGGCGTGTTCGGCGGGGTGGTCGCAGCCGGGGAAGCGGCAGGTCATGTCGCGGCAGCGGATGAAGCGTGCCAGGGCCGTTGAGGGCCGGTAGCCCGGTTCGGGTGCGGTGTCGGCGGGGTATCCCACGGTTCGTACCGGGGCGCCGGCGGCGATCAGTGCGGCGACCATCGAGGCGGGGATCGTGGCGCCGCCGAGGAGGTGGGCGGCGGGGGGCCGCGGGGCGGGCGGCACCTGCGGTTCGGCGTCGGGGGTGGGGTGCTCCCCGCAGGTGTGCGGGTCGGGGTCGGCCCCGAGAGCCGAGGGGTCGGCGATGACGTGGATGAGGACCGCGGCGGCGCGGGCATCGGGGCCGGGGGCAGAACAGTCGGTGCGCCCGCAGGCGCACGCCAGGTGCTTGCCGCCGGCGGCCAGGGCTCCGAGGGCGTCGGCGCGGCGTTGGGCCAGGGTGCGCGGGTCGTCGGCGCAGACCTGGTGGGCCATCGCGGTCAACCGCTGCTCGAGCACGGCGGCGTCGGTGGCGAATAAGCGCCCCCACAGGGCCGCGGTGCCCGACTGGCCGTCGGAGGGGTTGATGACGATCTCTCGGCTGCGGGCCTCGGAGCGGCCGCGGCGCACCGCGACGGGGTCGTGTCGGGCCACGATGGCGTCGATGGCCTGCGCCGTCTTATTCACCGACAGCGGCCCGAACCGTGCCGCGTCGGTCGCCAGGGCGGCATCGACCAGCGCCAGGGTGGTGGGGTCGGTGATCAGGTCGGTGTGCCACACGATGGCGCTGGCCAGCCGGGCGCTGATGATGCCGTCGGCTAGCAGGGCCCCCACGCCCGGTAGGCGCTGGCGCAGCGCCGACGCCAGGTACATCTGGCCTGAGGCCATGGCGTGGCTGATCCCCTGGGCGGCGGCGACCTCGGCGGCGATGGCGTCCCAGTTGTCGCACGACCAGCGCGCGGAGTCGGTGGGCCCGTCGGCGCGGCGGGCCACCAACTCGGCGATGGCCGCCAGCCGGCGCGCGGCCGCGGCGGCTTCGGCGCGGGCACATATCCCGATGGCGGCGAGCACCGACGCGTCATCGGCGTCCGGTAACTCGGGACCGTCCGGCAGCGACATATCGAACATGCTTTCGAACCTAGCGATACCCGCCGACATGCACACCCCACCACGCCCAGACTGTGGATGAACCGCCCACTGTGGATAACCGGCCAGGGACATGAATTTTGTCCCGTGCGTAGCGACACGCCGCTACAAGGATCGACTCCGGGGCCCCGGGGCCCCGGAGTCGAGGCCCTAGGGTCGACTGTCATGCGCCGCACGCGGGTTTTCCTGTCGTGGGCCCGTGCAGGCGCCGCCGCGCTGTTGCTGGCATCGCTCACCGCCTGCGGGGGCGGTGTCCTGAGTCCCGACCTGGTGGTGGTCAATGGCGGGGAGCCGCCCTACCCGCTGGTGCCGACGAGCACCAATGACAGCTTCGGCGGGCGGGTCATCGACCGACTGTTCGCGGGCCTGGTGTCCTACGACGCGGCCGGGAAGCCGTCGAACGAGGTCGCCGAGTCGATCGAGCGCACCGACAACGTCACCTACCGCGTCGTTCTCAAGCCCGGCTGGACGTTCACCGACGGCTCACCGGTGACGGCCCGCTCGTTCGTCGACGCGTGGAACTACGGCGCCGTGGGCGCCAACGCCCAACTGCAGCAGAGCTTCTTCAGCCCGATCGACGGGTACGACGATGTTGCCGGCGTCGCGGACGTGACAGGCGGCGCGCAGCCGCCGCGCGCCACGATGTCCGGCCTGCGGGTGGTCAACGACCACGAGTTCACGGTGCGGCTCAAGGCACCGACCATCGACTTCGTGTTGCGCCTGGGCCTTAGCGCCTTCTTCCCGCTGCCCGACGTCGCCTTCCGCGACATGGCGGCGTTCGGCCGCACCCCGATCGGCAACGGCCCGTATCGGCTCGTCGACGGCCCGGACGGGCCCGCCTGGGAACACAACGTCCGCATCGACCTGAGGCCCAACCCCGAGTACCGGGGCAACCGCACGCCGCGCAACAAGGGGCTGCGATTCGAGTTCTACGCCAACCTCGACACGGCCTACGCCGACCTGCTGTCGGGCAACCTCGACGTCCTGGACACGATGCCGCCGAGCGCGCTGCCGGTCTACCACCGCGACCTGGGTGCCAACGTCGCCACCGGACCGGTGGCCGTCAAGCAGAGCCTCGCCACCCCGCTGCGATTGCCCCATTTCGGCGGCGAGGAGGGCCGCCTGCGCCGGCTCGCGCTGTCGGCCGCCGTTGACCGCGCACAGATCTGCCGCAATATTTTCCTGGGCACCCGCAGCCCGTCGCGTGATTTCACCGCCGCGTCGCTGCCGGGCTTCGACCCGAACCTGCCGGGCAATGACGTGCTGACCTTCGATCCCGCACGCGCGCGCCAACTCTGGGCGCAGGCCAACGCGATCTCGGCCTGGACTGGGCAGTATGCGATCGCCTACAACGCCGACGCCGGCCACCAGGAATGGGTGGACGCGGTGGCCAACAGCATCAAGAACGTCCTGGGCATCGATGCCGTCGGCGCGCCGCAACCCACGTTCGCGGGATTCCGCACCCAGATCACCGACCACACGATCGCAAGCGGATTCCGCGCCGGATGGCAGGGCGACTATCCGTCGTTGCTGGAGTTCCTTGCGCCGATATTCGCCACCGGGGCCGGGTCGAACGACGTCGGCTACTCCAATGCCGCGTTCGACGCGGCCGTGGCGGTAGCCGAGGCCGCACCGACGATGCGCGAGTCGGATCACCTGGCCAACGCCGCGCAGCGAATCCTGTTGCACGACATGCCCGTCGTCCCGCTGTGGGATACCATCGGCGTCCTCGGATGGTCGGGGCACGTCAGCGGCGTGACGGTCGCGTGGAACGGCACGCCCGACTACGAGAACATTGTGAAGTCCTGACATGGTCGGTTATGTCGTGCGCCGAATCGCCGTCATGGTGCCGGTCTTCCTCGGCGCGACGCTGCTGATCTACGGCATGGTCTTCCTGCTGCCCGGCGACCCGATCGCCGCGATGGCCGGGGACCGGCCGCTGACTCCTGCGGTGGCCGCGGCGCTGCGCGCCCGCTACCACCTCGACGAGCCCTTCCTCGTTCAATACCTGAGGTATCTGGGTGGCATCCTGCACGGGGATCTGGGCCGCTCGTATTCCGGACTGCCGGTCAGTCTGGTTCTGGCGCATGCCTTTCCGGTGACCCTCCGGCTCGCGCTCATCGCGGTCACCGTGGAAGCGGTGCTGGGCGTCGGATTCGGTGTAATCGCCGGTCTGCGCCAGGGTGGAGTCTTCGATGCCACCGTGCTCATCACCGGCCTGGTCATCATTGCGATCCCGATCTTCGTGCTGGGATTCCTGGCGCAGTTCGTCGTCGGTGTCCGACTGGGAATCGCGCCCGTCACGGTGGGCGAGCGTGCCACCCTCGGGCGTCTGATGCTTCCCGGGATCGTCCTGGGTTCGGTGTCGTTCGCCTACGTGGTGCGGTTGACCCGATCGGCCGTCGCGGCCAATGCCCACACCGACTACGTGCGGACGGCGACCGCCAAGGGGCTCTCGCGGCCCCGGGTGGTGACGGTGCACATTCTGCGCAACTCGCTGATCCCGGTGGTGACCTTCCTGGGCGCCGACCTCGGTGCGCTGATGGGCGGGGCGATCATGACCGAGGGCATCTTCAACATCCACGGCGTCGGCGGGGTGTTGTATCAGGCCGTCACCCGCCAGGAGGCCCCGACTGTTGTGTCGATCGTGACGGTGCTGGTGCTCATCTATTTGGTGACCAATCTGGTGGTGGACCTGCTGTACGCCGCTCTGGACCCGCGGATCCGCTATGGCTGAGGCCTACCGGCGCCCCAAGTTCGTCGTGGCCGCGTCGCTCATCGGGTTCATTCTCGTGGTCGCGATGTTTCCCTCGTGGTTCACCGGGATCGATCCCACGTACGCCGACCCGGGACAAAGCCTGCTTCCGCCGTCGGCGGCGCACTGGTTCGGCACCGACCTGCAGGGTCACGACATCTACGCGCGCACTATCTACGGCGCCCGCGCCTCGGTGTCCGTGGGTCTCGGTGCTGGCCTCGCCGTGTTCGCGGTGGGCGGTGCGCTGGGTTCGCTCGCGGGGTTTTACGGGGGTTGGCTCGACGCGGTGGTCTCGCGGATCGCCGACGTGTTCTTCGCGTTGCCGCTGCTGCTGGCCGCCATCGTGATCATGGAGGTGATGCGCCACCGCACGGTATGGACGGTGATCGGCATCCTCGCCCTCTTCGGCTGGCCGCAGGTGGCCAGAATTGCCCGCGGTGCGGTCCTCGAGGTCCGCGCCAATGACTACGTGCTCGCGTCGAAGGCGCTGGGCCTCAATGATTTCCAGATCCTGATCAGGCATGCTCTGCCCAACGCGCTGGGGCCGGTGCTGGCGGTTGCCAGCATCGCGCTGGGCACCTTCATCGTGACCGAGGCGTCGCTGTCCTACCTCGGGGTGGGCCTGCCGACGTCCGTGGTGTCCTGGGGCGGCGACATCAACCTGGCGCAGAGCCGGTTACGGTCGGGCTCACCGATTCTGTTCTATCCGGCGGGCGCACTGGCGATCACCGTGTTGTCGTTCATGATGCTGGGCGATGCATTGCGCGACGCCCTGGATCCGGTCTCGCGGGCGTGGCGCGCATGAGCACGAGGCCGTTGCTCTCGGTCGAGGGCCTGCACGTGACGTTCGGCACGGACGCCCCGGCGCTGCGCGGCGTCGACCTGACGGTGGCGCCGGGCCAGACCGTCGCCATGGTGGGCGAGTCGGGCTCGGGTAAATCCACCACGGCCGCGGCGGTGCTTGGGCTTCTCCCACCCGGGGGACGGATCACCGCCGGGCGAATCGTGTTCGACGGGCGTGACATCACTACCGCCGACCACCGGGTGATGCGCTCCCTGCGGGGCCGCAGCATCGGGTACGTACCGCAGGACCCGGCGACCAACCTCAACCCGGTCTGGAACGTCGGGTTCCAGATCCGGGAAGCGTTGCGCATCAACGGTCCGCAGGCGCGCCGCCGCGCGGTCGAGCTGCTCGCGCAGGCCGGTCTACCCGACCCGGCGACCCAGGCCCGCCGCTACCCGCACCAGCTGTCCGGAGGTATGTGCCAACGCGCGCTGATCGCCATCGGCCTGGCGGGACGGCCGACGTTGCTGATCGCCGACGAGCCGACGTCGGCGCTCGACGTCACCGTGCAACGGCAGGTGCTCGACCATCTGCAGCACCTGACCCACGAACTCGGCACCGCGCTGCTGCTGATCACCCACGACCTCGCCCTCGCTGCGGAGCGTGCCGAGTCGGTGATCGTCATGCATCGCGGCGCGGTCGTCGAATCCGGGGCGGCACAATCGATCCTGCGAGAACCCCAGCACGACTACACCCGACGCCTGGTCGCCGCGGCCCCCTCGCTGACGGCCCGGCGCCGGACGGGTGCGCCACGGGCAGCGTCGGCAACCGAGCCCGCCGGCGACATCCTCGTGGCGTGTGATGTGACCAAGGTCTACCGCGGACCTCGCCGAACGGAGTTCCGGGCCGTTGACGCCGTGTCGCTTCGGCTTCGCCGAGGGGCCACCCTGGCGATCGCCGGAGGTTCGGGCTCGGGAAAGTCGACTCTGGCGCGCATGCTGCTCGGTCTACTCCAACCCAGCTCGGGCACTGTGGTTTTCGACGGTGTCCGGGTCGATGGGAGGTTGCGCCGGGACGAGGCGTTGGCGTTGCGCCGGCGGGTGCAGCCGGTGTTCCAGAATCCCTACGGCAGCCTCGATCCCCGGTATTCGGTGTTCCGGGCCATCGAGGAACCGCTGCGGATTCACCGGATCGGTGACCGTGACGAACGTGCGCGGGCGGTGCACCGCCTGCTCGAGCAGGTGGCGCTGCCGTCGTCGGTGCTGCGGCGCCTGCCCCGTGACCTGTCGGGCGGCCAGCGGCAACGGGTCGCGATAGCCCGGGCGCTGGCGCTGCGGCCCGACGTCCTGATTCTGGACGAGCCGGTGTCGGCGCTCGACGTCCTGGTGCAGGCGCAGATCCTCGAACTGCTGGGCGATCTGCAGACCGAACTCGGGTTGAGCTACGTGTTCATCAGCCACGACCTCGCCGTAGTCCGCCAGATCGCCGATGACGTCATGGTGATGCAGGCCGGGCGGGTCGTGGAGGAGGCGCCCACGGAGGAGTTGTTCGCGCGGCCACGCCACGAGTACACGCAGCAGTTGCTTGAGGCAATTCCCCGCGCCCCGGGCGCGTCCCGATAGGTTGGCATGTTGTGACTGCTGACCCGCTGGCCCCCTTGCTCGACCTCCCCGGCGTCGCCGAGGCCGCCGACCGGGCCCGCGAGGGACTAGGCCGCGCGCACCGTCACCGCGCGAACCTGCGTGGCTGGCCGGTGAACGCGGCCGAGGCGGCGGTGCGGGCGGCGCGGGCCTCGTCGGTGCTCGACGGCGGCCCGCCGCGACTGGACGACGCCGACGGCGCCGACGGGACTGCGGGGGCCGGTGGGCATGCCGATTCGGTGTTCGCCGGCGCACTCCGGGTTGCCCAGGCCCTGGAGGGGGGCGGGGGAGCGATTGTCGCGGTGTGGCAGCGTGCGCCCCTGCAGGCGCTGGCACGTCTGCACGCGCTGGCAGCCGCCGACCTGGTCGACGCCGATCGGCTCGGCCGCCCCCGCGCCGACGCGGACGTCGGCCCGCGTCTGGAGTTGCTCGCCGCTCTGGTCACCGGCTCCACGGGCGCGCCCGCGCCCGTGGTCGCCGCCGTCGCCCACGGCGAGATTCTGACGTTGCGGCCCTTCGGCAGCGCGGACGGGGTGGTGGCCCGCGCGGTATCCCGGCTGGTGACCATCGCCAGTGGACTGGACCCCCACGGTTTGGGGGTTCCCGAGGTGAGTTGGATGCGCCAGCCCGCGGCCTACCGCGACGCCGCCCTCGGATTCGCCGACGGGACGCCGCAGGGCGTGGGCGCCTGGCTGGTGCTGTGCTGCCGGGCGCTGCGCGACGGTGCCCTGGAAGCCGTGACTATCGCCGATTCGGGGCCGGGTAACCAACCGACGCGCCCGGCCGACGAATGAAGCGGGCGGCGGCCCGAGTGACTCAGACCGCCGCCCACCGGCACGGGAACCCGGTTACCATGCGTGCACTCCGGGCTGCGTGGGTGGCCTCGGCGTCACTGTGAACTTTCGGCTGCGAGCCTGGATCCAGGGCCGCAGGTGATGCCACATTCACAATGACGCAGGCCCGCAACACTTCTGCCTCTATGCGGCAATAGCTCCGCGTGGGTGCCGGGTACCGTGCCAGACGCCCGGATTGGGAGACCGATCCTTCTCTTCCGGATCGGCCTAGGCCGTACCGAGCTTCCGTGTCTCTCTTTCTACTCCTCGATTCGTGGCACGGCAAGAGTCAATTGCGAAACAAAATCCATTGCGGCAGTTGACTCTAAAGAACGAAGCGGCGCAGCAGCGAGTAGGTGATCGCACCTGCGGCCAGCGCGCTGACACCCACCGCGGCGGTGGTCGCGATCGCGGCGCCCGACGGCGCCGGGATACGGTCTCGCAGGGAGATTGGCCGGGTGAAAGTGACTATCGGCCAACGACGTTCGGTGGCTTCCTTACGCAATGCGCGGTCGGGGTTGACCACGGTGGGGTGACCCACGGCGTCGAGCATCGGCAGGTCGGTGATCGAGTCGGAGTAGGCGTAGCAGTGGTCCAGCAGATAGCCCTCGCGGGCGGCCAGCTCACGGATCGCCTGGACCTTGCCCTCGCCGTAGCAGTAGAAACCGACCTCGCCGGTGTACTTGCCGTCCTCGGCGACCATCCGGGTCGCCATGGCATGGGTGGCGCCCAGCGCGCGGGCGATCGGCGCGACGATCTCCTCCCCCGACGCCGACACCACCACGACGTCACGGCCGCACAGCTTGTGCGCGGCGATGAGGTCCGCGGCCTCGGCGAACACCAAGGGGGTCACGATGTCGTGCAGGGTCTCGGTGACGATTCCCTTGACCTGTTCGACGTCCCAACCGGAACACATGTTGGTGAGGTGGACGCGCATGCGGTCCATCTGGTCGTGATCGGCGCCGGAGAGCAGGAAGATGAACTGGGCGTAACTCGACTTCAGGACGGCGCGGCGGCTCAGCAGCCCCTGGTCGAAGAACGGTTTGCTGAACGCCAGCGTGCTGGATTTGGCGATGATCGTCTTGTCCAGGTCGAAGAAGGCGGCGGTGCGCGCGCCGTCGGGGCTGCGTCCCCCAGGTTCCGGTGC
>CAIYOH010000043.1 GCA_903927745.1 uncultured Mycobacteriaceae bacterium | reverse complement strand
TTGCCCCACAATGTCGCATCCCCGGCGTGGTCATAGCGCTTTACGGTGCTCCGGGCGTCGGGCATGGCGGTGTCGGCCATGATGTCCTCGGTGCGGGGGTAGCCGGCGGGCAGCAGAACGGCAGCGAGTTCCTCGGCCACCGCGAGGGACTCGACGGTGACTTGAATGTCGATGACGTCCTCGGCCTCACGGCCGGGCACCGCGGTAGATCCGACGTGGTCGATTCGTAGGGCCTTCCCTCCGCAGGCCGTCGCGAGGCGGGCTGTGATGCGGCGCGCCTGCTCCGGCCAGGTTGGGTCATACGGCACCGGGCGCGCCGGAGGGCTCGCGATGCGGTGCGCGCCGAGGTTACGCGCGAACGGCAGGATGCGGTGAATCCAGAGGTCGTGAGCCCGCTCGGCCAGCGCCTCAGGGCTGCCGGAGTTGTCCACCCACACGTCGGCGACAACGCGGCGCTGCCCCTCGTCGGCCTGGGCGGCGATCCTGGCGCGGGCGTCTTCCTCGGGCATGCCGCGCTGGTCAACCAATCGCCGCAGGCGAACCTCGACGTCGGCGTGCACCACGACCACGAGCGGGAACAGCGGTGCCATGCCGGACTCCACCAGCAACGGAATGTCCTCGACGACAACCGAATCCTCCGGTACCGAGGCGATGATCTCGGCGCGGCGCTTGCCCACCAGTGGGTGCACGATCGCGTTAAGCCGCTTGCGCGCCTCGTCGTCCTGGAACGCCTTGGCGGCCAGCGCCGGACGGTCGAGCGATCCGTCGGGCAGCAGGATGTCGCTACCGAACGCGTCGACCAGCGACGCCAGCCCCTCGGTTCCCGGCTGGACCACCTCTCGAGAGATGACGTCGCCGTCGACGATCACCGCGCCGTAGCTCGCGAACGTGGACGACAGTGCCGACTTTCCGGCGCCGATGCCGCCGGTCAGACCGATACGCAGCATGGCGTGGATGCGGGTTAGGCGTTACCGGCGAGCTTCTCTCGCAGCGCCGCCAATTGGGCGTCGCTGGCCAGCGACCCGGTGGCCTCGTCGTCCGGCGAGTCACCGTCGTCGCTCTCCTGCGGGGGCTCAACCCCGTCGTGCCCGGCCGCCTCGGCCGCGGCGAACTTCTCCATTTGCGTGGTGTGCACCTTGTGCCGTCGCTCGGCCTCGGCGTAGCGGGCCTCCCACGTGGTGCGTTGGGCATCGAATCCGTCCAGCCACTCATTGGTCGCGGAGTCGAAGCCCTCGGGGAAGATGTAGTTGCCCTGCTCGTCGTAGCTGTCGGCCATGCCGTACTTCGCCGGGTCGAATTCCTCGGTGTAGTCCTCGTTGGCCTGCTTCAGCGACAGCGAGATGCGGCGGCGCTCCAGGTCGATGTCGATCACCTTGACCATCGCGTCGTCGTTGACGGTAACCACCTGGTCGGGCACCTCGATGTGCTTCTCGGCGAGCTCGGAGATGTGCACCAGCCCCTCGATGCCATCCTCGACGCGGACAAACGCCCCGAACGGAACCAGTTTGGTGACCTTGCCCGGCACGATCTGGCCGATGGCATGGGTGCGGGCGAAGTGCCGCCACGGGTCTTCCTGAGTCGCCTTGAGCGACAACGACACCCGCTCGCGATCCATGTCGACGTCGAGCACCTCGACGGTCACCTCGTCGCCCACCTGAACCACCTCGGACGGGTGGTCGATGTGCTTCCAGGACAGTTCGGAGACGTGCACCAGGCCGTCCACCCCGCCGAGGTCGACGAAGGCGCCGAAGTTGACGATCGAGGAGACGACGCCCTTGCGGACGGCACCCTTCTGCAACTGGTTGAGGAACTCGCTGCGCACCTCGGACTGGGTCTGCTCGAGCCAGGCCCGACGGGACAGCACCACGTTGTTGCGGTTCTTGTCCAACTCGATGATCTTGGCCTCGATCTCCTTGCCGATGTACGGCTGGAGGTCCCGGACGCGGCGCATCTCGACCAGCGAGGCGGGAAGGAAGCCGCGCAGCCCGATGTCGAGGATCAGGCCGCCTTTGACGACCTCGATGACGGTGCCCTTGACGGCCTCGTCCTTCTCCTTGAGCGCCTCGATGGTGCCCCAGGCGCGCTCGTACTGCGCGCGCTTCTTGGACAGGATGAGCCGGCCCTCTTTGTCCTCCTTGGTGAGAACCAGGGCCTCGATCTCGTCGCCGACGGAAACGACCTCGCTGGGGTCGACATCGTGCTTGATGGACAGCTCGCGGGCGGGGATGACCCCTTCGGTCTTGTAGCCGATGTCGAGGAGCACCTCGTCCCGGTCAACTTTGACGATCGTGCCTTCGACGATGTCGCCGTCGTTGAAGTACTTGATGGTTTTGTCTATTGCGGCAAGAAAATCCTCGCTGGTGCCGATGTCATTGATGGCTACTTGCGGCGAGGTGACGGTGGGACTCGACATATTGTTGGGGCGCTCCGGACAGGTTGGGTCGTAGGGACAAGCTGGGATTTACCCTCCGAGGTTACTCGACGGGGTGCACGCTGGCCAAACTGGTCGGCGCGCACAGGTCGGCGACTCCTCTGGTGCGCCTTCTAGTGCGCCTTCTAGTGCGCCTTCTAGTGCGCCGCAGCGTCCCAGCTGCGGCCGTAGCCGATGGACACCTCGAGCGGAACATCGAGGGGGTAGGCACCGCCCATCTTCTCCCGCGCCAGCGCCTCGACCTGCTCCCGCTCACCGGGCGCGATCTCGAACACCAGCTCGTCGTGCACCTGCAGCAGCATCCGCGACTCAAGTCCTGCCCCGGCAATCGCCTTGTCAACCTCGATCATGGCGACCTTGATGATGTCGGCCGCGCTGCCCTGAATGGGCGCATTGAGTGCCGCCCGCTCGGCGGCCTCCCGCACCTGCCGATTACTGCTGTCGAGTTCGGGCAGGTAGCGGCGACGGCCGAGCACCGTGGAGGTGTAGCCGTCCTTGCGGGCCTGCTCGACCACGTCCATCAGGTAGTCTCGGACCCCGCCGAATCGGGCGAAGTATTGGTCCATCTGGATCTTCGCCTCGTCGGTCGAGATCTTCAGCTGTGCCGCCAACCCGTAGGCGCTCAGCCCGTAGGCAAGACCGTAGGACATCGCCTTGACCCGGCGCCGCAGTTCAGGGGTGACCTCCTCGATCGGCACCCCGAACGCGCGGGAGCCGACGAACGAGTGCAGGTCCTCCCCCGTGTTGAACGCCTCGATGAGGGCTTCATCCTTGGACAGGTGCGCCATGATCCGCATCTCGATCTGGCTGTAGTCCGCCGTCATCAGCTCGGCCATCGGCCCGTCTGGCCCCTGGCCGACGACGAACGCGTCGCGGATCTGCCGGCCCGCGTCGGTGCGGATCGGGATGTTCTGCAGGTTCGGTTCGGTCGAGGACAACCTGCCGGTCGCCGCGATCGTCTGATTAAACGTCGTGTGGATGCGGCCGTCGTCGGCGACCGCGTTCAACAACCCGTCCACGGTGACCTTCAGGCGAGTGACGTCGCGGTGCACCAGCAGGTGCTGCAGGAAGGGGTGCCCGGTCTTGTCGAACAGCGACTGCAGGGCGTCGGCGTCGGTGGTGTAGCCGGTCTTGGTCCGCTTGGTCTTGGGCATCTCGAGTTCGTCGAACAGCACCGCCTGCAACTGCTTCGGCGAGCCCAGATTGATCTGCTTGCCGATCACGGCGTAGGCGGCCTCGGCGGCGTCGCGGATCTCGCCGCCGAATTGGCTCTGCAGCTCGGTCAGCAACGGGAGGTCGACGGCGATGCCGACGCTTTCCATGTTCGCGAGCAGCCGCTGCACCGGCAGTTCCATATCGGTCAGTAGGGCGGTGGAGTCGATACGTCCCAACTCAGCGTCGAGCGCGTCGGCGAGGTCGACCACCGCGCGGGCTCGCAGGACCAGCGTCTGGACGGCCTGCTCATCGACCCCGTCCACGTCGTCGAGCAGCGACAGTTGTTGTTGCTCTGCTGATTCCGACCGTAATTCCCTATGCAGATAGCGCAGCGACAAGTCGTCGAGGGTGAAGCTGCGCTGTCCGGGGCGCACCACGTAGGCCGCCAATGCGGTGTCAGAGGTGATGCCGTTCAGCGTCCAGCCGCGGCCCGTCACGTCGTGGATGGCCAGCTTCGCCTCATGCAGCGCTTTGGGTTTCGCCGCATCGGCCAGCCACACCGCCAGCGCGGCATCGTCGTCGGGCGTCAATGTCATCGCGTCGATGTAGGCGCCCTCGCCGTCGGCGCCGGCGATCGCGACGGCGGTCGCGTCCCCGCCGTAGGGCAGGTGGGTTCCGGTGACGGCCAGCCCGGCGCGGCGACCGTCGCCGGCGTGCTCGGCCACCCACTGGCCGAGCGCGCCCGGCACGAGTGCGCCGCCGCGGACGTCAAATCCCTCCTCGGCCTCGGGTGCTCGCCCCGCGGCGGCGCCCAAGGTCTCGAAGAGCCGGTCCCGCAGGACGCGGAACTCCAGGTCGTCGAAGAGTTGGTGAATGTGGTCGCGGTCCCAGGGCAACAGCCGCAGAGTGTCGGGCGTCTGGGCGAGCGGCACATTTTTGACGAGTTCGGTAAGCTCCCGGTTGCGCACCACGCCCGACAGGTTCTCGCGCAGCGCGTCGCCCACTTTTCCGCGCACCGAGTCGACATTGTCGACAAGTGCCTGCAGCGAACCGTATTCGACGATCCACTTGGCGGCGGTCTTCTCGCCGACGCCGGGAACGCCGGGCAGGTTGTCGCTGGGATCGCCGCGCAGCGCCGCGAAGTCGGGGTACTGCGTGGGCGTCAGCCCGTACTTGTCGACGACGGCCTCCGGGGTGAAGCGGGTCAGCTCGCTGACGCCTTTGCGCGGGTAGAGCACCGTCACGTCGTCGCTGACCAACTGCAGCGCGTCGCGGTCGCCGGTGACCACCAGCACCCGGTACCCCTCATTCTCGGCCTCGGTGGCCAGCGTCGCGAGGAGGTCGTCGGCTTCGAATCCCGGCTCGGCGAGCACGGTGATACCCAGGGCGTTCAGCACCTCCTTGGTGATGTCGATCTGGCCGCGAAACTCATCGGGGGTCGCCGACCTGGTGGCCTTGTACTCCGGGTAGCGCTCCGAACGGAAGGTCTGGCGCGACACATCGAACGCCGCCGCGACGTGCGTCGGGGCCTCGTCGCGCAGCAGGTTGATCAGCATGGCGGTGAAGCCGTAGACCGCATTCGTGGTCAGCCCGCCGCGGGTTTTGAAGTTCTCGGCGGGCAGCGCGTAGAACGCCCGGTACGCCAGCGAATTGCCATCCAGCAGCATCAGCGTGGGCTTGACGGTTGTCGCGGCGGTCACGGCTCTCACTGTAGGCACGGGTACGCTGAGCCGGTGCCTGAGGCCATCCACCAGGAACCGGCGATCGCGGGGTGGTTCGCCACCGATGCCGCCGGCGTCCCCCACCTGATCGGCAGCAGATGCGGCCGGTGCGGCACCTACGTGTTCCCGCCGCGCGAGAACAACTGCCCCAACCCGGCCTGCGACTCAGACACCCTCGAGTCCGTCGCCCTGTCGACCCGGGGGACGCTGTGGAGCTACACCGAGAACCGGTATCCCCCGCCGGCGCCCTACCCGGCCGCGGACCCCTTCGAGCCGTTCGCCATCGCGGCGGTGGAACTGGCCACCGAGGGCCTGATCGTCTTGGGCAAGGTGATCGAGGGCACGCTGGCCGAGGACCTGAAAGTCGGCATGGACATGGAACTCACCACCATGCCGCTGTTCACCGGCGACGACGGTGTGCAGCGGATCGTGCACGCGTGGAGGATTGCCGTATGAGTCCTGAACCGGTCTACATCCTGGGCGCGGGAATGCACCCGTGGGGCAAATGGGGCCGCGACTTCACCGAATACGGTGTGGTCGCCGCCCGGGCCGCGCTCGGGGAGTCTGGCCTGGACTGGCGGCAGATCCAGTTCGTCGCCGGGGCCGACACCATCCGCAACGGGTACCCGGGCTTCATCGCCGGGTCGACGTTCGCGCAGAAGCTGGGTTGGAACGGCGTACCGGTCAGTTCCAGCTACGCGGCGTGCGCCAGCGGCTCGCAGGCGCTGCAGAGCGCCCGCGCCCACATCCTGGCCGGCTTCTGCGACGTGGCGCTGGTCATCGGCGCCGACACCACGCCGAAGGGGGCGTTCGCCCCGGTCGGCGGGGAACGCAAGAACGACCCCGACTGGCAGCGGTTCCACTTGATCGGTGCGATGAACCCGGTGTACTTCGCGCTGCTGGCGCGGCGCCGGATGGATCTGTACGGCGCGACGGCCGAGGATTTCGCGCAGGTGAAGGTCAAGAACTCCCGGCACGGCCTGCACAACCCGTACGCCCGCTACCGCAAGGAATCCTCCGTGGAGGACGTGCTCGACAGCCCGGTGGTCTCCGACCCGTTGCGCCAGCTCGACATCTGCGCCACCTCCGACGGCGCGGCGGCGTTGATCGTGGCCAGCGCGGCGTTCGCCCGCCAACACCTCGGCTCCCTCGATGGGGTGCCGTCGGTGCGCGCGGTCAGCACAGTCACCCCGCGCTACCCGCAGCACCTGCCCGAATTACCCGATATTGCAACAGATTCCACCGCCGTCGTACCCGCCCCCGACCGGGTTTTCAAGGACCAGATCCTCGACGCGGCCTACGCCGAGGCGGGCATCGGACCCGAGGACGTGAGCCTGGCGGAGGTGTACGACCTGTCCACCGCGCTGGAGCTGGACTGGTACGAACACCTGGGGCTGTGCGCCAAGGGTGAGGCCGAGGCGCTGCTGCGCAGCGGCGCGACGACCCTCGGCGGCAGCGTGCCCGTCAACGCGTCGGGCGGGCTGGCGTGTTTCGGCGAGGCCATCCCCGCGCAGGCGATCGCGCAGGTCTGCGAGTTGACCTGGCAGCTGCGCGGTCAGGCCACCGGTCGGCAGGTGGAGAACGCCACCGTCGGCGTCACCGCCAACCAGGGGTTGTTCGGACACGGCTCGTCGGTGATCGTCGCCCGCTGACCCTTGCCCGAGCCGGGAGCCCTCTCACGTTCGCGAGCGTGCACTCCTCCCGTGCGCGAGCGTGCGCAAAAGC
Source organism: uncultured Mycobacteriaceae bacterium (assembly GCA_903927745.1). Classification (GTDB taxonomy): domain Bacteria; phylum Actinomycetota; class Actinomycetes; order Mycobacteriales; family Mycobacteriaceae; genus Mycobacterium. The sequence continues at coordinate 2,922 of CAIYOH010000043.1, read as the reverse complement.
ACGCGGTACGCGGCGTGTCGCTGAGCAGACACGCACGCTCGGCGTTAGGCGTCTGGGGCGTCCAGGGTTTCCAACACGACTTCGGCCACCCGTTTCATCGTGGTCCGACGGTCCATGGCGGCGCGCTGGATCCACGTGAACGCCTCGGGCTCGGTCATGCCCTGCTTGGCCTGCAGCACGCCCTTGGCGCGCTCGATGAGCTTGCGGGTCTCCAGCCGCTCGGACAGTGTCGCCACCTCACGCTCCAATGCGGTGACCTCGCTGAACCGGCTGACAGCCAATTCGATGGCCGGGATGAGGTCGCTGATGGTGAAGGGCTTCACCAGGTAGGCCATCGCTCCGGCGTCGCGGGCGCGTTCGACCAATTCGCGCTGGCTGAACGCGGTGAGCACCACAATCGGCGCGATCCGCTTGCTCGCGATCTCCGCCGCCGCGTCGATTCCGTCACGACGGGGCATTTTGACGTCCATGATGACCAGGTCGGGTTTGTGAAGCTCGGCCAGTTCGACGGCCTCCTGGCCGTCGCCGGCCTCGCCGACGATGTCGTACCCCTCTTCCCGCAGCATCTCTGCCAGGTCCATGCGGATGAGTGCCTCGTCTTCCGCGATCAGGACCCGGTGCGGCGGGGCGGCGCCGGCGTCGGTCGTGGGGCCAGTCATGACCGCCATTGTGGCCGACACCGAATCGCCGGTGGTCGGAGGCTGGCTCTAAGGTGAGAGGCCGAACAGGGCCCTCGTATCCCAACTGGCAGAGGAAACGGATTCAAAACCCGTACAGTGTGAGTTCGAATCTCACCGAGGGCACTACGCCGCCTACCGGCATAACCGCTGCTAAAAGCCCTTTATAGCAACAGAATTAGCCCGACTGAACCCGCCGTGGCCACATTTTGGACACATTCCCCGACTGCATCAAGGTCCGATTCGAACAAATCTGCGTACACGTCCAAGGCCATAGCCGCGCTGGCGTGACCGAGCATCCGTTGCGCAACCTTAGATTCGGACACTGGGTACTGACGTCCGATGCGGCACAGGACGGTCCAGGTTGCACCGTCGCAAAAGTTGCTTCAAAACAGTTGTCGCAGCTGGACTCATGAACGCAACCGCCACAGCGACCGGGGTCCACCTCGGCTACGCACGGGTGTCCACCGGCCACCAGTCCCTCGACCAACAACTCGATGCCCTCGCCGCCGCCGGGGTGGACACGGAGCGCGTCTACACCGACAAGCTCTCAGGCACCTCGACCCGAGAGCAGCGCCCCGGCCTGGCCGCCCTGCTGGACTACGCGCGCCCCGGTGACGCCATCGTCGTGGTCGGGATCGACCGGCTGGGCCGCAACGCCGCAGAAGTGATGACCACGATCCGCGAGTTGGGTGAGCGCAACATCGTGCTGCGTTCCCTGCGCGAGGGCATCGACACCTCCAACGCCACCGGGCGCATGGTGGCCGGGGTGCTGGCCAGCCTGGCTGAGCTTGAGTTGGAGTTGGGCCGGGAACGGCGGTCCTCAGCCCGTGAGGCTCGCCGCGCCCGCGGGCAGGCCATTGGCCGCCCTAAAGCCCTCGACCCAGCCAAGGCGGCCCTGGCGCGGCGGATGCAGGCTTCCGGTGGGCCGGTCACCACCATCTCCGCGGCGTTGGGGGTCAGCCGGGCAACGGTGTACCGGGTGCTGGCGGAGTCGGCGGACTGAGGTCATCGGACGAGTCCAGGGTCACCTCGTGCGGCGTGGTGGGGCGGGTTTCCTGTGGCAGCTTTTCGGGAAGGCCCGCCCATACCGATACCTCTGGTTTGTCGTACCGGAAAGTCGTGGATGCGACTGGAGTGCCTGTTAGTGTGACCAGTGCCCCACCTGGGGCGTGGTTGACACCACACAGCGTGGGTCCGTAGCGTTTCGTCGATTTCGATGCCCGGTCAGTCTGGCCAGGTCCGCGCTTCGTTCGCTGTAGGAGGACTTCGCGATGGCGTTGCTGGTGGATGTCGGTGGGTTGGGTTCAGCAGCGGCCGCGGTGGGCCGTATCGGCGCGGTGATCGATCAGGCGCACGCGGCGGCTGCCCCGGTGACGACGTCGGTGGTGGCGGCGGCCGGCGATGAGGTGTCGGCGGGGATTGCGGCGTTGTTTCGTTCCCACGCTGCGGCGTTCCAGGCCGCCGGGGCGCAGGCTGCTGCGTTCCACAGCCAGTTCGCGCAGGCGTTGTCGGGTGCCGGTGGGGCGTATGCGGCGACCGAGGCTAGGAGTGTGTCGTTGGTGGCGGCGGGGACGACCCTGAAGTCGTCGTGGACGCCGGTGGTGGGACCTAATCTGCCGTATTTCTCGCCGATCGAGTTTTTGACGGGGCGGCCGTTGTTCGGTAACGGGGTGAGTTGGCCTGCGGGCACGGGCGCCAACGGGGTGTCGGGGGGCTGGCTGGTCGGTAACGGCGCCAACGGCTCGTCGGGGGCGCCGGGCCAGGCCGGCGGTAACGGGGGCAACGCGGGCCTGATCGGTAACGGTGGTTCTGGGGGGGTCGGCGGTTCAGGCGGCGCGGCGGGCGGCCTGGGCGGCAAAGGCGGGCTGCTGTACGGCAACGCCGGCACTGCTGGTGCCGTCGGGGCTGCGGCGGCTGCCGTAACCCCGGTCTACGTCGCCAACGCCGGCAGCAACACCGTGTCGGTGATCAACCCCTCGGGCATTGTGATCGCCACCATCGGCGTCGGCACCAACCCGGATGGGGTGGCGGTCGCGCCGGCGGGGACGGCCAACGCCGGGGAGGTCTACGTCACCAACTACCGCAGCGGCACGGTGTCGGTGATCAACCCCGTCACCAACGCCGTGATCGCCACCATCGGCGTCGGCGCCGGCCCGGTCTGGGTGGCCGTCGCGCCGGCGGGGACGACCGACGCCGGGGAGGTCTACGTCACCAACGTCAACTCCGCCAACGTGTCGGTGAT
>CAIYOH010000042.1 GCA_903927745.1 uncultured Mycobacteriaceae bacterium | reverse complement strand
GGCCGTCGTCCTTCCAGATGTTGACAGTCAGGGTTTCACCCGGGAACGCGACGCCGGCGAAGCGCGCGCCGTACGCGGCCACCGCGCCTGAGTCGCCGTCGAGCATCGCGTCGACGATCGCCTTACAGGTCATGCCGTAGGTACACAATCCGTGCAGGATGGGCCGAGGAAAGCCGGCGGCGGCGGCGAACCCGGGATCGGAGTGCAGCGGGTTGCGGTCGCCGCAGAGCCGGTACAGCAGCGCCTGCTGTGGCAGGATCGGCATCGCGACCACCAGATCGGGCGCGCGGTCCGGGGTCGCGTCCGAGGTTGACGCGCCGCGGTCGCCGCCGAATCCGCCTTCCCCGCGGGCATAGATCGACCGCCGCTGCGTCCACAGGTGCGTACCGTTGGGCGCTGTCACCGTCGTCTCGCTCCAGATCACCGCGGCCTTGCCCTTGTCCCAGATGTCGGTGAACCGCGTGACCGCGCGCGCCGACCCCGACGGCGGCAGCGGCGCGGGCACCTCGACTCGCTCACTGGCGTGCAGCACCTTACTCAGTTCGATGTCGATGCCCGGGTATTGCACAGTCGGCGGTTTGGTGGCGTGGAAGGTGGCGGCCACGGCGGCAAACGTCGGCAGCACCTGAGGCGTGTCGTCCACCAGGTAGCGCAGCTCACCCGCATCGAGAGGGTCGGCGCCGGCGCCCAGCCCCAAGTGATAGAGCTGCACATCGCTGCTGCCCCAGGTGAAGTCGATCGGATCGAGCTCAGCGTTGAGCGCGACGTCGACGTCGATCGGCACCCTAGCGCCCGGCCGCGATGTGCAATGCCGCCAGGTAGCCGAAGGTCATCGCCGGCCCGATTGTGCCGCCGGGGCCGGGATAGGTGTGTCCCATCACCGGCGCACTGACGTTGCCCGAGGCGTAGAGGCCGTCGATGACGCTGCCGTCGTCGCGCAGGGCGCGTCCGTTGACGTCGGTGCGGATGCCGCCCTTGGTGCCCAAGTCGCCGGGTACCAGCTTGGCGGCGTAGTACGGCGCGTGGGCGAGGGCGCCGAGGTTGGGATTGGGCTTGTTGGTCGGGTCGCCGTAGTAGCGGTCGTAAGCGCTGTCGCCGCGGTGGAAGTCCTCGTCGACGCCCGTGCGTGCGAACCCGTTGAACCGTTGCACCGTGGCCGCGAAATCTGCAGCCGGCAGACCCGTCTTGGCGGCCAGTTCCTCGAGCGTGTCGGCTTGGACGATGACGCCGGAATCGATCCATTTGCGTGGAATACGCTGTCCCGGGCTGAGTCCGGCGAAGATATAGCGGTTCCGGTACTGCTGGTCGAACACCAGCCAGGCGGGAATGTTCTCGCCCGGCCCGTCCCCGTGACCGTATTCACCGCCGTACATCTGGTGACAGGCCTCGACGTAGGGCATCGATTCGTTCATGAACCGCTGGCCGGACATGTTGACGATGATCGAACCCGGTGAGTTGCGCTCGGAGAGGGCGAACCACGGCGCGCCCACCAACGGCACCGTCGGACCCCACCAGGCGTCTTCCATCAACGCCAGTGCCGCGCCTGCCTTTTCGCCCGCCTGAATGCCGTCACCGGTGTTCGCCGCAGCGCCCACGGTCCACTCCGTGGTGATGGGGGCGCGCTGGTACTTGACCCGCATCTGCTCGTTGTGTTCGAACCCGCCGGAGGCGAGAATCACCCCGCGCCGGGCGCGGATCAACCGCGGGTCAGTCGGTACCGCCCCGGCGGTGTCGGACACCTCGGTGACGTAGACCCCGCGGACGACGCCGTCCTCGACGTAGAGGTCGGTGAGCGCGGTGTTGAGCAGCACCGGTACGCCGACCCGTTGCAGCCCGATCCGCAGCGGCGCGATCAGCGCCCGGCCCATGCCGACGAGGTTCTTGCCGGTCGCTTTGGCCCACATCGACCGCGCGCCGACCTTCAGGCTGCGCAGCACACCGCGTGGATGCCGCTTG
>CAIYOH010000041.1 GCA_903927745.1 uncultured Mycobacteriaceae bacterium | reverse complement strand
CGGCTGGCCGGGCGCGACCTGGCGCTGATCGACCTCGGGGACCCCGCTGTGGGCGCGCAGTCCAGCGCCGCCGTCACCGCCGTCACCGCCGCCGCCCCCGACGACATCGCGTACCTGATCTACACCTCGGGCACCACCGGCACCCCCAAGGGCGTGGCCGTCACGCACCGCAACCTCGCCCACCTCGCCGAGTCGACACCCACCCACCTACCGGCGCAGCAGGTCTGGACCCAGTGCCACTCCTACGCCTTCGACTTCTCGGTGTGGGAGATCTGGGCCGCACTGCTCGGCGGCGGACGGCTGGTGGTGGTGCCCGACGCTATCGTCGGCTCCCCCGAGGACTTCCACCGCCTGCTCATCAGCGAGCGGGTCAATGTGCTGACCCAAACCCCGTCGGCGGTGACCGCGCTGCGCCCGCAGGGCCTGGAGTCGGTGGCGGTGCTACTCGGCGGCGAGGCCTGCTCGGCCGAGGTGGTGGACCAGTGGGCGCCCGGCCGGGTGGTGATCAACGCCTACGGCCCCACCGAGATCACGGTCTACGCGTCGATGAGCGCACCGCTGCAGGTGGGCTCGGGGGCGGCGCCGATCGGGGCGCCGGTCTCCACCGCCGCACTGATGGTCCTCGACGAGTGGCTGCGGCCGGTGCCGATGGGGGTGCTCGGGGAGCTGTACGTGGCCGGCGACGGGGTGGCCGTCGGCTATCTTGGCCGGGCGGGGTTGACCGCGTCGCGGTTCGTGGCCAGCCCGTTCGGGGGCCCCGGCGCGCGCATGTACCGCACCGGGGACCTGGTGCGCTGGCGCGCCGACGGGCAGTTGCACTACCTCGGGCGCGCCGACGAGCAGGTCAAGATCCGCGGCTACCGCATCGAGCCCGGCGAGGTGCAGGCCGTGCTGGCCGGGCTGGACGGCGTCACCCAGGCGGCGGTGATCGCCCGCGAGGACCGCCCCGGCGACAAACGCCTGGTGGGCTATGTCACCGGAACCGCGGAACCGGCCAAGCTCCGCGCCGCCCTGGCCGAGCGGCTGCCCCCGTACATGGTGCCGTCGGCGGTGCTGGCGCTGGAGACGCTGCCGCTGACGGTCAACGGCAAACTCGACACCCGCGCCCTGCCCGCACCGGACTACCAGGACACGGGCCGCTACCGCGCCCCGAGCACCCTCACCGAGGAGATCCTGACCGGCATCTACGCCCAGGTCCTGGGCGCCGAACGCGTCGGGGTGGACGACTCGTTCTTCGACCTCGGTGGCGACTCGTTGTCGGCGATGCGCCTGGTGGCCGCCGTCAACAACGCCCTCGACGCCGGACTGCCCGTGCGGGTCGTGTTCGAGGCGCCCACCGTCGCCCAGTTGGCGCCCCGAATCGGCGGCGACGAGGACCGCCTGGCGCCGCTGACGGCCGGCGAGCGGCCCGAGGTCATCCCGCTGTCGTTCGCCCAGTCCCGGCTGTGGGTCATCGACCAGATCCAGGGCCCGTCGGCGATCTACAACCTCGCCGTGGCCCTG
>CAIYOH010000040.1 GCA_903927745.1 uncultured Mycobacteriaceae bacterium | reverse complement strand
CGCTGGCGGCCAACGCACCGGTCGCCGCCCAGCAGTTCCAGCTCGCGCTGTCCGCCGGTGTCGCGTCCGAGGATCGCCTGCAGGTGAAAACGATCTGGGCGGCCCGCACCATCAGCGTGCTCTTCCCGCAGATCACGACCATCTACGGGTGGCGGGAGGATCCCCTGCCCTGGCACCCGAAAGGGTTGGCGATCGACGTGATGATCCCGAATCATGACACCCCCGAAGGCATCGAACTCGGCGACCAGATCGCCGGGTACGCCCTGGCGAATGCGAGGCTGTGGGGCATCAACCATGTGATCTGGCGGCAGAAGATCTACCCGGGCGTCGGCGCGGGAAGCTGGACCGCGAACTTCAGAAACGAAACGCTCAACCATTACGACCATGTTCACATCGCCACCGACGGCGGCGGGTACCCGACGGGGCGCGAGACTTATTTCATCGGGTCGATGACCCCGGCGCCCCCGAACTGAGGCCCGCACGAGTCGCAGTTAGCCGCGATCCGTTGCCGGTCCCCCTCAGGGAGGTCGGCCCGGGCAAGCAGCGCCCGCCATAGCGTGACTGCCTCGCCCTGGTTGCCGAGGAAAAATGCGCAGGCCCCCTGGTCGTCGATGGCGCGCCATGCGTAGACGTCCGCGTCGACGAAGAGTTTGTCCTGGTCCGGGAAAGGGATGTTGGCGGCGAGCTTGGCGAACTGGTAGCCCAGCGCGTAGCGCTGATCAAGCAGGTAATGGCGGGCGATCGCGTGCAACGGCTCGGCGCGGGTGGGCCGAAACTCCCACGCCCCGAGGTAGGCGTCCTGAACGTCCGGCCAGGCGGCACCGAGTTTCGTCATCGACTCCGCGACCCGCATCTTCGAGCAGAACACCTCTTCGTCCCAGCCGCCGAGCTCGACACGACGCGCATAGCAGTCGCGCGCGTTGGTCCAATCCTGCAGACAGAAGTAGCTCTGGGCCAGGTAGAAGACCGATCGCGCGTCTTGTGGGTTGCGGTCAATCTCTGCCAGCAACAAGTCCCGGTCGCGCACATACTTCTGCGTATCCAGGTTTCGTGCGCCCAGGTGACTGATTTCGATGTGATACTCGCCTTCGAGGCGCTCGATCGCACACGGGGTGTCGGAGGCGAGGTATTCGTGGACCACGCCTTCGTAGCGCAGACGCAGCCCGTCGCGGAACAGCAGTGGCCGCCAGAAGAGCAGGTTGGGCGCCTTGAGGCGCAGCGTGTAGACGTCGGCCGTCAACCCGGTGAAGTCGGGTGTCCCGACCAGCATGTCGTCGGCGTCCATCACCCAGATGTAGCCACCGTGGCCCTGGGCGAGGCTCAGCGCCTCGGACCGATTGTGGCCGAAGTTGCGCCATGGGCGTTCGTGCAGCTCGCCGGGAACCCCGAGGCGGTCCATGTGCCGGCGGATCACGTCCTGGGTGCCGTCATCGGAGCCGGTGTCGACGATCACCCACGAGCTGATGTAGGGAGCGACGCTATCGAGGCAGGTCAGGATAACGTGCGCCTCGTTTTTGACGATCATGTTCAGGCAGATCGTCGGGTGCGGGGTCACGGGGCGCGACACGGCCCGATCGTATCCGCCGGGCGAAACGCTCTACTGTAAGACTCCACGTCAGTGCGTCGAGTAGGTCCCGGATGTCAGTTGTGAAGCTCGGTAGGTGCCCGGATGCCACCCCCGGCCTGATCGGGAGTAAGGCTTTCGGCATCAACGCGATGCTGGGTCTCGGCCTGCCCGTGCCGCCGGGCTTTGTCCTGGGCACCGATGCGTGCGCCCGGTACTACGCGTCGGGCCACAGCCTGGCGAATGACGTCAAGGCCGGGTTGCGCGCCGGGATCGCATCACTGGAAAGCGAAGTGGACCGCGGGTTCGGCGATATCGATCGCCCACTGCTGGTCTCTGTCCGCTCCGGAGCGGCGTGCAGCATGCCTGGCATGATGGACACCGTCCTCAATCTCGGCATCAACGCCCGCATCGAACCAGGGCTCCGCCAACTGGGCGACGCCGACTACGCGGCCGACACCTACCGCCGTTTCGTCACGCAGTTCCGCAAGGTCGTCGGCGCGGAGCCCACTGAGGATCCGTGGCAACAGCTAGAAGCGGCCGTGGCCGCGGTGTTCGACTCCTGGACGTCTCCCCGGGCGGTGGCGTACCGGCGCCATCACGGCATCGGCGAGGACGGCGGCACCGCCGTCACCGTGCAGGCGATGGTGTTCGGGAACCTCGACGACATGTCCGGATCCGGCGTGGTGAGCACCCGTGACCCTGTGGGTATGGGCTCCGAACCACTCGGCGAGTGGCTACCGCACGGCCAGGGCGACGACGTCGTCTCCGGGCGCTGCACCCCGCGGCCGCTGACCGACCTCGCCGACCTCCTGCCGACCGTCCACTCCGAACTGATGGCGGCGGCGGCGCTGCTGGAACGAGCGATGCGCGATGTGCAGGACATCGAGTTCACCGTCGAGTCCGGCCGCTTGTGGCTGCTGCAGACCCGGTCGGCGAACAGGTCGGCCGCTGCAGCCGTGCACCACGCGGTCGCCTTCGAGCGCGAGGGCATCGTGACCCCAGCGGGCGCGCTGGCGATGCTCACCCCCGATCAGCTCAGGGTGTTCCTTCGGCCGCGCCTTGCCCCGCAGGCGCGCGCAAGCGCGACGGTCCTGGCGGCCGGCCTGGTGGCCTGCCCCGGAGTGGCCTGCGGGATCGTCGTCGACAACGCTGCTACCGCTGAGGATCTCGCCGGCGCCGGCACCGCCGTGATCCTGGCGCGGCCGACGACTGATCCCGCGGACGTGCGCGGAATGCTTGTCGCCCAGGCGGTCATCACCGAGATCGGCGGCGCCACCTCGCATGCCGCCGTGCTGAGCCGCGAACTGAACACGGTGTGCGTCGTCGGCTGCGGTGAAGGCAGCCTGCGGCATCTGACCGGTCGGACCGTGACGGTGGACGCGGGCAGCGGCGAAATCCTCGACGGCTGCCTCGACGTCGAGGTTCCGTCGGCGTCGTCGCACCCGGATCTACGGGTCATCGGTCAGTGGCTGGAGTCGGAAGCCGGAACCGCGCATGGGGCTCTGAAGGACATCCTCACCGGGGCGCCGTGAGCAGCGTCCTCACTCGTCGGGCGACCGGTTGAACTCAGGTTTCCGTTTTTCCATGAATGCGGTGAGGCCCTCCAGCATGTCGGGGCTACCGAGGGTGGTGTGAAAGGCCGAGCGCTCATCCCTCAGCGATTCCTGGAGGGTCCGGTCGTCAAAGTTGACCACACATCGCAGCATCGCCGCCATGGCGGTTGCCGGGAGTGCGGCCAGTTCGTCGGCCAAGTCGATTGCCCGTTGCTTCAGTTCTGTCCTGGGCCACACTTCGGTGACGAGACCGATGCTCAATGCCTCGGGGCCGGACACGGTCTTGGCCCGCAGGATGAGATTCATGGCGCGCGTACTCCCGATGGCGCGGACCAGCCGGGCGCTTCCTCCCCATGCTGGAACAGACCCCAGGTGCAGCTCGGGGAGTCCAATTGCGGCTCCCTCGCGGGCGGCGAGACGGAAGT
>CAIYOH010000039.1 GCA_903927745.1 uncultured Mycobacteriaceae bacterium | reverse complement strand
GGTGGTGGCGATCGGATCGTCGGACGCCGCGGCCAACGCCCGCACCGCGACGGTGGCATCCACGCTGGTGTCGGGCACCCGGTGGGCCGGTGCGGCGACCGCCTTCGCCACCCGCGGCGAGCGGACGGTCGCCCGCGCCGCGGGTTCGCTGCGCCGCCAGGGCGCCCGCCGGATCGTGATCGCGCCCTGGTTTCTGGCGCCGGGGATCATCACCGACCAGGTGGCGACGTTCGCGCACGACCACGGCATCCCGATGGCGGAGCCGTTGGGCGCGCACCCACTGGTCGCCGAGACCGTGCTCGATCGTTATCAGCAGGCCCTGGAACAGGATCGGGCCGCCTAGGGTGGCGCTGCAACTCAGTGTCAGACCGCGAGGATACGACGCACGCCGACCAACTGCATGAGCCCGAAGAACAGGGTGTAGACGCCGCAGGCGAGCACTAGTGCACGTCCGGCGCCGGTCAGGGGAAGAACAGCGGTGGCCGCTGTGACCACGGCCGCTACCGTGCCCACGAAGTTGAAAGCACTGAGCCCGGTTCCGATCCGTCGAATGCGGGGCCGACGGGCGAGCAAGTTGCCGGCGAACCCGTAGACAACGAACGCCGCTGCCGTCACGGAAGCCTGCATCGGGGTCAGCCCCGTCAGCCTGGCGAGGGGATTGGCGAACGCGGCGGTGGCAATCCCCAGCAATCCAGTGCCTGAGGCATCGAGACGGATCGCCAGGCGTAACAGGGAATCGCGGGACGCCGACAGCGATGGCACCGCGGAACTCGACGTCATGCACTACTCCCTACCGCGAACCACGGCTCAACGCTAGCGTGCGATGCCGCGCGTCGTCCGCACAGTTCGTCACACCCATCACGTGTGTCACCAGAACTTCGGCATGCCATCTTGTCCACAGTGGTCCGCGCGGTGGCTGGTGTGACGGATGCGCCTGGTGTTGCGGATACGGTTCGTGGGGGCCTCGTACAGTGGCCACCATGACTACCGCGAGAGCCCCACACGTCTCCTGGCACAGGGCCCGCCAGCTCGGATCTCTGATCGTCACGACCGTCACGGCCACATCGACGCTCAACGCCTACCGACCACTGGCGCGCAGCGGATACGCCTCGATCTTCTCGTGGATATTCGGCCTGGTGGTCACCGAACTGCCATTGCAGACCCTGACGAGCCAGGTCGGCGGGCTGGCATGGGCGGCCCGCTACCTCAACCGGCCGGCGCGCACACTCGCGGTGCTGGTGGCGGCCGTCTCTGCGGCGGGCCTGCTGAACTTCAGCCGCGCCGGCCACAAGGCCGACGTGCCCCTGCGTGAAGCTCTCGACGACGCCCTGGGGCCGCATCGCCGCACCGGCGCGAGCACCGCCAAGAACCCCGGCCTGCTGAAGATGTTGCGGGTCTACCGCGACTACGTCCACGACGCCAACATCAGCTACGGAGAATTCGGCAGCGCCAACCAACTCGACATCTGGCGGCGGCCCGACCTCGACCCGGGCGGGAAGGCACCTGTTCTGTTCCAGATCCACGGTGGCGCGTGGACGACGGGAAACAAACGCGGACAGGCACACCCGTTGATGAGCCACCTCGCCGAGCTCGGCTGGATCTGCGTCTCGGTCAACTACCGGCACAGCCCGCGCAACACCTGGCCCGCCCACATCATCGACGTCAAGCGCGCCCTCGCCTGGGTCAAAGACCACATCGCCGACTACGGCGGGGATCCCGAATTCATTGCCATCACCGGCGGTTCGGCCGGCGGTCACCTGTCGTCGCTGGCGGCGCTGACGCCCAACGACCCCCAGTTCCAGCCGGGGTTCGAGGACGCCGACACGCGGGTGCAGGTGGCGGTGCCGTTCTACGGCGTCTACGACTTCACCCGCTTCAACGACGCAATGCACCCCATGATGCCGGCGCTGCTGGTGAAGTCGGTGATGAAAGAACGGCCCGCGACGAGCCTGGAGGCGTACCGCACCGCGTCGCCGGTCAACCACATCTCGGCCGATGCTCCCCCGTTCTTCGTGCTGCACGGCCGCAACGACTCGCTGGTGCCCGTCGAGCAGGCCCGCGGCTTCGTCGACCAGCTGCGAAAGGTCAGCACGCAGCCGGTCGCCTACGCCGAATTACCTCTGGCTCAGCATGGTTTCGACATACTCGGGTCCGCCCGCGCCGCGCGCACCGCGGTCGCCGTCGAGCAGTTCCTGGCTCAGGTCTATTCAGACTGGACCGTCACGGTCGCGAAGTAGGTGCAGGTCGGTTTGGGGTCCTGGCCGACGATGCTGGCGTAGGCCGTGGTGAGGGTCGTCGTCCCGGGTGTGCGCACACTGAACCGCCACACTTCGGTGCCGGGTGCGCCCAGCGCGTCGGAGGCAGGCTGTTCGAATTCGTGGCTTTCCTGCGTGAGCACCGACTGGTCGGCGATCTGAATCTGCGGATTCCACCGGTAGGGCGTGGTGTAGTTCGAACCCAACTTCACGACGAGCGTTTGACCGACCGTGAGGGTGATTTTTTGCGCGATGACCCCGTGCTGCAGCACGTCGTCCATGGAGACCTGCAGGGTCGTGGTCGACGGCGGATTCCGGGACGGGAGGTGACACCCCACGGCGAGCGACGACGCGAGCAGGGCGATAGCCAGCAGAGGCCGGACCTTCACGGGGCTCCCTTCCTGATTGCGCAACCGGTTATTGCATTATTTCAGTTGCCCGCCGACGCGGGGTCGGTATTTGCGGCGGGCGGAATTCATGCAGTGTTCAAGCCCGCGTCGGTCCGCCATGGCCGGCCGCATATTCGCGCCGCGTCTGGTGGAGGTATGCGCGTGGTGCAGGTGGCCAACTTCTACGGCCCACGGTCCGGTGGCCTGCGCACGGCGGTGGATCGGCTTGGTGCTGAATACTGCGCGAGCGGGCACGAGGTGTTCCTGGTAGTCCCCGGCCGTCGCCCCGGGCACACCCGCCTGCGCTCCGGCGTGGCGCGAATCACACTGCCCGCACGGTTGATTCCGTTCACCGGGGGCTATCGCGCAGTGCTTCCCAGATCGGTCACAGCGCTGCTGCGGACATTGGGACCCGACGCGTTGGAGGTGTCGGACAGGTTGACGCTGCGGTCGCTGGGAAGCTGGGGCCGCGAGCACGGCGCCACGACGGTGATGATCTCCCATGAGCGCCTGGATCGCTGTGTCGGGCAGATACTTCCACCCCGCATGGCGCGGACGTTCGCCGACTTCGCCAACGCACGCACCGCCGCCGACTATGACACCGTGGTGTGCACCACCGCCTTCGCGCGGGAAGAGTTCGACCGCATCGGCGCGACGAACGTGGTCACCGTGCCCCTCGGCGTCGACCTACAGATGTTCCACCCACGGCAACACTCGCCCCTGGTGCGGCGCCGGTGGGCATCTCCCGATCAACTGCTGCTGGTCCACTGTGGCCGGCTCTCAGTCGAAAAACGCGTCGACCGCAGCATCGACGCGCTCGGGGCGCTCTGTCACGCCGGCGTCGACGCCCGGCTCGTCGTCGTGGGCGAAGGACCGCTGCGGCCCCGACTCGAGCGCCAGGCCGCCCGGTTGCCCGTCGACTTCACCGGGTTCGTCGACGATCGCACGACGGTCGCCGGGCTGCTCGCCTCGGCCGACGTCACGCTGGCTCCCGGCCCGCACGAGACGTTCGGGCTGGCAGCCCTGGAATCGCTGGCGTGCGGAACTCCGGCCGTGGTGTCGCGCACCTCGGCGCTCACCGAAATCGTCACCGCCGACAGCGGCGCGTCGGCCGACAACCATCCGGCGGCCATCGCTCACGCGGTTGGCGCAGTGGTCAGTCGCCCGGAGTACCGCCGTCGCACGTCCGCCCGACGCCGCGCCGAGGACTTCACCTGGTGCCGCGCCGCCGCCGGGATGCTGGCCTCGTTGGACCCCGCAGCGGTTCACGGCCTCCCAGAACGGTTTACGGCCCCCAGATGAGGAGGTCTTGCATCCCGTTGTTCATCGTGACAGTGGTGGGCGCAGGGCCGGTCACGTCGAAGTGGATTTTGCCGGTTGACTGCGCGCCGTCGGGGATGGTGCCCCCGCTGATGTTGGTCGGGCTGACGACGAACCACAGAACCCGATAGGCGGCCTGGTTGGGCGCGACGGCGTTGAACTGCGAGACCGCCGGGGTGACGCTGCCCCGGACTGCACGGACAGTGGCGGTGGCCTCCCAGAGCTTGCCGGCCGGGGTGTAACCGGGCGTCGCGTCGCTACTGGGCTTGAGATCGCTCACCGTCCAGGCGAGCAGGACCTGGCCGACGGTGTCCGTCATCGTCAGCTCACTGCCGAGTTTGCCGATGGTCGGGTAGGCGGCCGAGGCGACGGGGGCGGCGGTGATGCCGATGGTGGCCAGCACGACGGCCGCTAACGCCGTGAGCGTGGCGGGCAGTTTCCTTATGGGGAGTTTCATCGACTGATCATCTCGCCCGACGAGATGTGAGCCCTAGAGACGTTCGACCCGACAGCCGTGGGACTTAGGTCAACTGGGGCGTGCCGTGTCCTAGCCTGACGGCTTGGCTCCGGGGTGCTTGTCCGGGCAGTACTCCCCGGTGGCTGCGCCGACGAACCTCTCGGCCTGCTCCTGGGTCAGTTGGCCCGAATTCGTCAGCTCGGCGATTTCGTCCTTCTGGCTGTTGCCGGCGTTGAGGTCCTGGCATAGCGTCATCGCGACGTTCACGGTGTACTGCAGGGTGCCCAAGTTGATGCCATGTGCCTGCAGGTGCTGGTAGAAGTCCATGTCGTCGGTGCTGGTGTCGGCATGGGCGAGCGCCGGGGACGTCACCATGGCCAGCATCAGTGCTCCGACGGACCACCGGGAGATTTTCTTGGTCATTTCGCTCATCACTCTCGACGATTCACAAACCGATGCCTCGAGTATCCCCGCGTACCGGTTCGACAGCAACCGACCGCTCCCGGGTGGAGGCCGGCGTCGTAAACATCAACCCACCGTTAACGGTGAATTCGTGTGGCGTTTAACTGCTACGGACGCAGTCAGGAGGCAGGGGTGCACGCTCGCGATCGGGTTCTGATCACGGCCGGCGACCTGGCCACGCTCGTCGACTCCGGCCGTCCGGTGAGCGTTCTCGACGTGCGCTGGAGCCTCGCGCAGCCCGACGGCCGCGCGGCCTACCTCGAGGGCCACCTGCCGGGCGCGGTGTACGTGTCGATGGAGGACGACCTCAGCGACCACACGATCACCGGCCGGGGCCGTCACCCGCTGCCCTGCGGGCGCGACCTCCAAGCCGCCGCGCGCCGCTGGGGCGTCCGGCGCGACGTCCCGGTGGTGGTGTACGACGACTGGGGCCGGGCCGGTTCGGCGCGCGCGTGGTGGGTACTGACCGCCGCCGGCCTACAGGACGTCCGCATCCTCGACGGCGGGTTGCCCGCGTGGCGGGCGGCGGCCCGCGACCTGCAGGCCGGGCCGGTGGATCCGCCGCCCGGCGACGTGACGTTGCCGCGCGACAACCTGTATGCCGGGGATCGACCGACGGTGACCGCCGACCGCGCGCCCAGCGTCACGCTGATCGATGCGCGCGCGCCGGAACGCTTCCGCGGCGACGTCGAACCCCTCGACCCGGTTGCCGGTCACATCCCCGGCGCCCGAAACGTGCCCAGCGCCACGGTGCTGACGGCCGACGGCACGTTCGTCGACGATCATGAGCTGTCCGGGCTGCTCTCCCAACGAGGCGTGGCCGGTGCCGGCGAGGTGGCCGTCTACTGCGGCTCGGGCGTCACCGCCACCGTCACGATCGCGGCGCTCGCGGCGGCCGGGCGCGACGCGGCCCTGTACCCCGGTTCGTGGTCGGAGTGGTGTTCAGTCCCCGACCGCCCCGTCGCCCGCGGGCCGGAATAATCCGATACGCGCCGCCGTCGAACGGGGTCTGCGTGTTCATCCGCGATCCATTCTGGGATGCTGTCGGCTTGGACATCTTCACGGAGTGGAAAGACGGCGGCACCGAACTGCGCTGGCGGTCGACGACCGCCGCCAACGAAGGCCGGGAGCTGTCGGTGTTCACCCGACGGTGCGGCACACCCGGCGCGCCTGCCCTGGTGCTGGTGCACGGCTTTCCCACCTCGAGCATCGACTACTTCGCGCTGACCCGCGAACTCGGCGGCGAGTTCGACATCTACACGCTGGACTTCCCCGGCTACGGGCTGTCCGACAAACCCACCGAACCCCACGTCTACTCCCTGCACGACGACGCGCGCCTGCTCGTCCACGCCATCACCGAGGTGTGGAGGCTGAACGACTACCGGATGCTCACCCACGACCGCGGCAGCAGCGTCGGCATGGTCGCCGTCGGCCTGCTGGCGGCTCTCGCCCAGCCCGCCCCGCCCGTCGACCTGATCATGACCAACGCCAACATCTTCCTGCCGCTGTCCAACCTCACCGTCTTCCAGACGGCGCTACTCAACCCCGAGACGGCGCGGGCCACAGCCGCCGCGACCACACCCGAAGCGCTGGCGGCCGGGATGGGGTTCAGCACCTTCATACCGCGGCGGACACTCGACGACCCCGAGATCGCCGCGCTGGCCAAGTGTTTCGCCCACAACGACGGCGTCCGCGTGCTGCCCGACACGATCCAGTACCTCAACGAGCGCGCCGACGGCGAAACCGGCTGGCTCGAAGCGCTGTCGGCAAGCCACGTCAACACCACGCTGGTGTGGGGCCTGCACGACAACGTCGCCCCGCTGCGTGTCCCCAACCACGTGTGGCACACCTATCTGAAGAACAAGCCCGGGACCAACCGCTACTGGGTGGTCCCCGGCGCCGACCACTACGTGCAGTGCGATGCCCCCGCGCAGGTGGCCGAGATCGTTCGCCTGACCGCGCGCGGCGGCGACGTCTCCTTGCAGACGCTGGGCAACCAGCCCGAGGGCGCGGTGCTGGTGGACACGAGCGACTCCTAGCCGAACCCCGCAGCCTCGAGTGTCCCGCTGGCTTCACGGTCGCGCTCGAGTGTCCCGCTAGTTTCACGCTCGCGGGGGTGGCGGGGGTACCGGAGGCCTTAGTCTGCCCGAGTGACGCCGAACCCCCTCGAGGAACTCACGCTGGCGCAGCTGCGTGCGCGCACCAGCACGAAGTGGCGCCAATTTCCCGACGACGTGCTGCCGCTGTGGGTCGCCGAGATGGACGTCCACCTGGCCCCCACTGTTGCCGAGGCCCTGCGCAGGGCCATCGACATCGGCGACACCGGATACGCCAGCGGTACCGCATTGGCCGAGGCGCTCGCCGAGTTCGCCGCCCGGCGGTGGCACTGGCACGACCTCGAGGTCGGCCGCACCGCGATCGTCCCCGACGTGATGCAGGGCGCCGTCGAAACGCTGCGCCTGGTCACCGACCGCGGCGACGCCGTCGTCGTCAACCCGCCCGTCTACGCACCGTTCTACGCGTTCGTCTCGCACGACGGCCGCCGCGTGGTCGACGCCCCACTGGGCGCGGACGGCCGCATCGACCTGGATTCCCTCGAAGAGGCATTCGCCCGCGCCCGCGCTTCGTCGAGCAAAGTCGCCTACCTGCTGTGCAATCCGCACAACCCGACGGGCTCGGTGCACACCGTCGACGAGCTGACCGCGGTCGCGGCGCTGGCCCGCCGGTTCGGTGTCCGGGTGGTGTCGGACGAGATTCACGCCCCGCTCATCCTGTCGGGCGCGCGGTTCGTCCCCTATCTGAGCGTCCCCGGCGCCGAGGACGCCTTTGCCCTGATGTCGGCCTCCAAGGCGTGGAACCTCGCCGGGATCAAGGCCGCGGTGGCCATCGCCGGCCCCGAGGCGGCCGACGACCTCGCCCGCATGCCCGAGGAAGTCAGCCACGGCCCGAGTCACCTGGGCGTCATCGCGCACGCCGAGGCGTTCCGGACCGGCGGCGACTGGCTGGACGCCCTGCTGCGGGGCTTGGACGAAAAGCGGGCGCTGCTGGGCGATCTTCTCGCCGAACACCTTCCCGCGGTCACCTGCCACGGGCCCCAGGGCACCTACCTGGCGTGGTTGGACTGCCGCAGGCTCGGCTTCGACGATGCGGCCCCGAGCGGGCTGGCGGTGGTGTCCGACGTGTCCGGGCCCGCGAGCTGGTTTCTCGAGCACGCGCGTGTCGCGCTCAGTTCGGGCCACGTATTCGGCCCCGGCGGCGCCGGCCACGTCCGGTTGAACTTCGCGACGTCGCGCGCCATCCTCGCAGAGGCAGTGTCGCGCATGGGGCGCGCCGTTCAGCGGTCGGGCTGAGCGCCCCGGCCCAGGTTGCGGAAACCGCGGGCGGACTCCCGTGCGCCCAGCATGTACGGCAGGCTGCCCAACTCCAGCGCCGCCATCGCCCGGAGCCGACGAAGGACATTGCGCTCCGGCGGCGCGGGTGGCACCGCCCAGGTCGCCATGTCGATGTAGTGGGTCGACGTTTCCCCGATGCCGTCGAAGTCGTGGTTCAAGGGCGTGCACAGGGCGCGCAGCGGCTCCCCGAGGCACACGGCGACGGGATCGGTCATCAGCACGTACTCGACCACCGGGACCGAGTTCTTCAGCATCCGGTGGACCAGGATGACGTCGATGCCCGCGAGTTCGGTGTTGCGTTTGACCCGCTGTTCGGCCACCTCGCCCTCGTGGACGACGAACTTGAGCGACAGGCGGGCGATTTGCGAGCAACTCGCGCAGTCGCAGGAGGCGTCGGCGACGAATCGCTCCCGCCGCGACAGAAACGACTGATGGATCGCCGACAATGTCTGGGAGACAACGATATTAGCATCGCCGTCGGGCGCCCAGAAGAATGCGGCGTCGCCCTCGAGCTTCGCGAGCTTGAGACCCTTGCCAGCGTCGATCACCGACTCCAACAGTTGCGCGACAGTCAGCTGCGCGTGAGCCAGATGCATCCGGTTCCAGTGCATGTACTGCGTGTAGCCACCGATGTCGGCAATCAGCAGAACAGCGCGCCGGATCGCCATAAACAAGTGAGTGTAATGACTCACACACGGGACGACATCGCGCCGACCCCTAGGCTGACACCATGCGAGTGCTACGGACCCCGGAATCCCGATTCGACAACCTCGAGGGCTACCCGTTCGTCCCGAACTACGTCGAGGTGACGGCCAGCGACACCGGGCCGCTGCGCATGCACTACCTCGACGAGGGCCCGACGGCGGGACCGCCCATCGTGCTCCTGCACGGCGAGCCCACGTGGAGCTACCTTTACCGCACGATGATCCCGCCACTGGTCGACGCCGGGTACCGCGTGCTCGCACCCGACCTCATCGGCTTCGGGCGCTCCGACAAGCCCGCCGACTTCGCCGATTACACCTATCTGCGCCACGTCGAGTGGGTGACCTCCTGGTTCGAGCACCTGAATCTCAGGGGCGTGACGGTGGTCGTGCAGGACTGGGGGTCGCTGATCGGACTTCGCATCGCCGCCGAGCAGTCGGACCGCTTCGCGCGCCTGGTAGTCGCCAACGGCGCGCTGCCGACCGCGCACCAACCCACCCCACCCGCGTTCCACGTGTGGCGCGCCTTCGCGCGCTACTCTCCGGTGCTGCCCTGCGGTCGCATCGTCGGATTCGGCACGGTCCACCGAGTGCCGCCCAAAGTCAGGGCCGGCTACGACGCGCCCTTCCCGGACAAGTCCTATCAGGCCGGGGCCCGCGCATTCCCCCAGTTGGTGCCGACCTCGGCCAACGATCCCGCGATCCCGGCCAACCGCGCGGCGTGGGATGCGCTGGGGCACTGGGAGAAGCCGTGCCTGGCCGTCTTCGGCGCCCGCGATCCCATCCTGGGGCGGGCGGACCGCGCCCTGATCGACCACATCCCCGGAGCCGCAGGCCAACCGCACGCCCGCATCAATGCCGGCCACTTCATCCAGGAAGACGCCGGCCCCGAACTGGCCGACCGCATTGTGGCCTGGAAACCGCCCACCCGCTGACGGTGCGCCTCACCCGGTGACCGCGAGCACCGCCGCGGCCAGTTCCGGGCGGCAGACCACCAGATCGGGCAGCGTCGGGTCCGGCTGGTTGTAGGCCAAGGCCGACCCGTCGATGCGGGAGGTGTGCAAACCGGCAGCCCGGGCCACCGCGACCGGCGCGGCTGAATCCCACTCGAACTGACCGCCGGCGTGGACGTAGACGTCGGACAACCCCTGCACGATCGACGCGACCTTGGCTCCCGCGGAGCCCATTTCCACCAGGACCCCGCCCAGCGCGTCACGCACAGCCAGCGCGATGGCCGGCGGCCGGGTGCGCGACACCACGATGCGCGGCATCTCCGGTGCCGCGGGGGGCGAGTCAACTCGGGGGGTCGCCAACGTCACGCCTTGGGCGGGCAGCGCCACCGCGCCCGCGATGAGTTCGCCGGCCTGCCACAGCGCGACGTGCACCGCCCAGTCGTCGCGGCCGAGCTCGGAGAACTCCCGCGTGCCGTCGAGCGGGTCGACGATCCACACCCGCTCGGAGCGCAACCGCACCGGGTCGTCGGCGCCCTCCTCGGACAACACCGCGTCCCCGGGCCGCTCGGCGGCGAGCGCGGCCATCAGGAAGTCGTGAGATCGCTTGTCGCCCGCCGCTTTCCGCTCGGCGGGTTCGGCGTCGGCGAATTCCTGGCGCACCCCGAGTAGCAGCCGACCCGCGTCACTGGCGAGTCGTGCGGCCAGGTCGTCATCGTTCATCTCAGACTTCGATGACGACGGCGCCACCCTGGCCGCCGCCCGCGCACATGGCCGCGACGCCGATCCCGCCGCCGCGGCGGATCAGTTCATAG
>CAIYOH010000038.1 GCA_903927745.1 uncultured Mycobacteriaceae bacterium | reverse complement strand
GCGGGTTGAGCTGGCGGATCAATGTGAGGACCTTCTCCCGGTGCACCAGCAACGCGAGGAACACGTACAGGAAGATGATCGACGCGGTGATCACCCCGAACGCACTGCCGGCGGCGTCTCGCAGCAAGTGCAACAGCCAGCGGCCGGCGTTCTGACCGACCGTGGTGATGATGTGTTTCAACGACTCTGCCGTGACCGTGGTGTGCAGGTACGGCACCCGCGCCAATGTTCGATTGACGAACTCAAGCGCCTGCTCGCCGAGAGCCCCCGGATTCGCCGTCGCCGCCCAACTCGCGACGTTGCTCACCATGCGCGTGACCTGGGCGATGGCGAGGAGGATCACCAGAGTCAGCGGAATGATCACCACGGCGAGCGCCACCACAAGTGTGAAAGCCGCCGACCGGCCGGCGCTGAATCGCCGTGTGAATCGAGTGAAAAGAGGCGTAAACAGGTAGGCGGTGACCGCGGCCATGACGATCAGGATGAAATATCCACTCAGGAAATAGGCACCGCCCACCAGCGCGAGCACGGTGAAGATGCCCAGGGCGCGCTTCTGATCGGCGGTGAATTCGGTCTTCAACGCCACTGCCCCCGAAGCGTCGGGACATCCCGGTGGCCATTCCGCATCATCGGCCCCTCACTCGTCGGTGCCTGGGTGAACTATAGCCCGGCGCCAGGGCCGTGAGCATGCCCTTGCCGGGCCCATCCCGCAGCGTGTTCCAGCGGATTTGTCGACGCGTGGGCTGGTCGATACGTGGGTGCAACGGGGATACTTACACCCAGTCAACGACCCACGTGGGTGTTCGGTTGGTCGACGGCGCCGAACGCCTCACGACAACAGCGCCGGCGCGGCGGGTACCGCGACGGGATCGAGACCCGCGGCGACTTCCATTTCCCGCACCAGCGGCAGCACCTTTCGCCCGAATGCCTCGACCTCCTCCTGAAAATGCAGGAATCCGGTCAGGATCAGGTCGACACCCAACGCGCGGTATGCGACGATCCGCTCGGCGACTTGCTCCGCGGTGCCGATCAGCTGGGTGCGGAACCCGTCGTTGTACTGGACTAGGTCCTCGAAGCTGGAATTCGCCCACATACCGCGCTTGTCGGACGTGGCGGCCCCCGCCTGCTTCACGGCGGCCCCGAATCCCCGCACGGCCGGCACGTCGGCCTTGGCGATGATCTCCCGCAGCACCTCACGCGCCTCGGTTTCGGAGTCGCGCACGATGACGAATCCGTTCAGGCCGAACCGGGGGCCGTCGGTCCGGCCGGCCTCCCGGGCTACGTGGCGCAAGTCGTTGAGTTGCTCAGTCACCCCGGCGAAGTCATTTCCGTTGGAGAAGTACCAGTCGGAGTAGCGGCCGCCGTTCTGGCGAGCTGCGGTGGAGTTGCCGCCCTGGAAGATCTCAGGATGGGGCCGGCCCGGCCAGGACAACGGCTTGGGTTTAAGGCTGAAGTCGCGGAGGCGGTAGAAGTCACCGGCGAGATTGGCGCGCTCCTCGGTCCAGATGGCCCGCAGTGCCTGGATGAACTCGGCGCTGCGCCGGTAGCGCTCGTCGTGATCGAGCCACGGCTCGCCCAGTTGGATGAACTCGTCCTTGAACCAGCCGCTGACCACGTTGACCGCCACTCGGCCGTGGGAGAGGTGGTCGGCCGTCGCCACCCATTTAGCGAGCACGCCGGGCTGCCACAGCCCCGGGTGCACCGCGGCGATCACCTTGAGTCGCTCGGTGGCCAGCAGCAAGGCCAGGCTGAAACTCGTTGACTCATGCTGGAATTCAGCGCCGTAGCTGGCGGTGTAGCGGACCTGGGTCAGGGCGTACTCGAAGCCGGCGTCCTCGGCCAGGCGGGCGAGGGTGACGTTGTAGTCGTAGCTCCAGTCGGTGCGCTGCTCGATGGTTGACGTCACCAGGCCGCCGCTGACATTGGGCACCCAATAGGCGAAGCGCAGCGGTGTGATGGCGGGATCGGTTGGCATTCGGTGTGCGTCCTGGCTCAGCGGTACAGCGAGAACTCGGGATGGCGACGGTTGAGGGCCCAATCCCCAACCTCGCGGGCCTTGTAGGCCACCGGATCGTGCACCGTGTGGGTGCGCAGGTTGCGCCAATGCCGGTCGAATCCGTAAGCGCTCGTCGTCGCGCGGGCACCCTGGATCTCAAACAGCCGACTGGCGGTGTCCAGGCCGACCTTGGTCGAGAAGTATTTGGCCTCGTAGACGGCCACGGCCGCCTCCGCCCGTTGGTCTTCGGTGAGCGCCGGACCGATGGCCAATGCGGCCTGCAGCGCGTCGCCGGCCCGATCGGCCAGCAGCGCCGCCGCCCGAACGTCGCTGACCAACTCGCCGACGGTGTGCAGGATGTACGGATCGTCCGTCGCCCGGTCGACGCCCGAGCTTTCCCACGGTGTGGCGTTGGCCTTCGTCCACTCCAGGGCCTCGGACAAAGCGCCCTCGGCGGTCCCGACGTAGAAATTGACGAATGCCAGCTGCCAGTGTGGTGTCACCAGAGTTTGGTACGGGGTCAGGGTGCCGCCGATGAACGGCTCCTCGCCGAGTACTTCGTGATGCTCGATGCGCGCGTCGACGACGCGGACCCCACCCGAGTCGGTCAGCCGCTGGCCGATGTTGTCCCAGTCGTTGAGAAAGGTGAAGCCTTGCCGACCACCGCGCGTGTCGAGGGACAGGAAGACCAGCTCGCCGTCCAGCGCCGCGGTCACCGAGAGCTGATCGCCCAGGCTCGCGCCGCTGGCGAAGGTGCGGCTGCCGTTGAGTCGGAACCCGCCCCCGTCGCGCGTGAGCACCAGGGCGGACCCGCCACGGGGGTTCTGGATACCTCCCCAGAAGAGCTTTTCTCTTGCGTTGCGGCGTGAGTGGGCGTCGGCTTGCGCGGGTGTCCCAAACAGGGTGGCGATCCGGGTCTGGGCGTAGTGGTAGCCCAGCAGGTGGGCGATCGAGGTGTCGCCTCTTGCGATGCGACGGGTTACCTGGGCCGCCTGGGCGTAATCGAAACCGGATCCGCCGTACTCGGGTGGCTCCTGCACCTGCAGAAGGTCGTTGCTGCGGAGCAGCTCGACCTCCTCGCGCGGGCTGCCGTTGGCCCGATCGCGTTTGGCGGCGGTGGCGCGCAGTTGATCGGCCACGCGGTCGGCGGCAGCCAAAATCCTGTTCTCGACGTCGGTCGGTGCGGTGGTGTCAACGGTGAGGACGGACATGGCGCTACTCCCGGAAGCTCGGCGGTGCAGCCGCTGGTCGACCCAGTCCGGCTGATTTGCAACACGATGTAACCCGGGTCAGCCGCGTGCCTCAACGTCGCGGGTGCGGTCCCCAGCATGCGGAAATCACGCCTGAACAGTCACTGAGCGGCCCTCAGCAATAAACATCAGGTTGATTCCGACGCTCATAGTGCGGCCCGCCGGAGTGCGGTGACCGCGATATCATCCACCCGACACTGGAGGAACCCGATGGCCCAGCCCAACCCCGTCTTGTACACCGTCGACAACCGGGTCGCCCTCATCACCGTCAACGACCCCGAGCGGCGCAACGCCGTCACCGCAGAGATGTCAGAGCGGCTGCGCGCGGCCGTGGCGCAAGCCGAGGACGATCCCGGCGTGCACGCCGTGGTGGTGACCGGGGCCGGTAAGGCCTTCTGCGCGGGCGCGGATCTCGCCGCCCTCGCCGCCGCGGGCAGCGGAGCGGCAGAGACCGGCCTGCAGCAGCTCTACGACGGCTTCATGGCCGTCGGCGCGTGCCGCCTGCCCACCATCGCCGCGGTCAACGGCGCGGCCGTGGGCGCGGGGCTGAATCTGGCGCTGGCTGCCGACGTGCGGATCGCCGGTCCTGCCGCGGTATTCGACGCGCGGTTCCAGAAGCTGGGAATCCATCCCGGCGGCGGCGCGACCTGGATGCTGCAGCGGGCGGTCGGTCCGCAGGTGGCCCGGGCGGCCCTGTTGTTCGGCATGCGCTTCGACGCGGAATCCGCCGTGCACCACGGCCTGGCACTCACGGTGGCCGATGACGCGCTCGCCGCCGCGTTGGAACTGGCCGCGGGCCCCGCCGCGGCGCCGCGGGAGGTGGTGCTGGCGACCAAGGCAACCATGCGCGCCACCGCCAGCCTGGGGTCGGCGGACGACGAGCAGCACCGGAGCGCGATGCGCACGGAACTCGGACCGCAGGCGGCGTCTATTCAATCACCGGAATTCGCCGCCAGGTTGGCCGCCGCGCAACGGAAATAGCACGTCATGGATGTCAACGGCCACGAGCGTGGGGCCCGGTAGCGGCCGGCCGAACGGCCCCCTCGGATACACCCGCCGCGTCGTCGGCAGCCACAGGCCGCCGAACTGCCGGTAGTCCCGGCACAGGTGGGCCGCCTTCGCCCAGCCGCCGACTACCTCCGCGGTGTAGTCGTGCCGGTACAACCGGCCGGCGTCGTCGAAATATAGCTGTTGGGTCGCCGAATGCACCGGCAGGTCGGGCGGGAACCGGACCTCCAGACGAGTTCCTCCGCCGGCGCGGCCGCCCTCGGCGCGACCGATCTCGGTGATGTCGAACTGCACACCCGGATACAGCAGCAGGAACGGAAGGGTCAGGTAGCCCCACATCGCGTAGCTGGAGAAGTACGCGAAATCCATGGCATCCCAGTACACGAGCCGCCGTGGGCGCCGGAACGCCTCGCGGGGGTTGGCCCGGCTGGACAGCACCCTCCCCGAAGCGTCACGGATCTCGACGCTGTGTGTGCCGTGCAGGATCGCGCGCAGTCCGGGTGATGGGAAGTCGTGCATCACCACCTCAGGCGACTGTGTGCTGATCGTGAGGCGGCTGTGGTGGATCGGGGTGACACGTTTCGCCGTGAACAGCAGACCCCATGCCGACATCTCCACGTCGATCGTCGACAGCGTCGCCCAATGGTCCAGCCCGCCGTGGGCGTCCAGAATGCCCTTCACGACGTCCATGTTCCCGTCCATGCTCACGCGATAATCATCCCCGCCAGCGCCGCGCCCAGCAGGGTGACGACGACATTGCGGTGCAGAACCACCAGCAGCAGCCCCGCGACAGCCAGCACCGCGAACTGCCACGGCTGGGTCAGCGCGCGAGCCAGGGTGACCGCCGACCCGAGGATCGCGCCGATCGCGGCCGGCCCGGCGCCGTCCAGAAACGCGCGCGCGGTGGCGTTCGTGCGCAGCCGCTCGAAATGCGGTGCCCCGAACAGCACAAACAGGAACGACGGGCTAAAGGCGACCAGCGCCGCCAGCACACCACCACCCAGGCCGGCGGCGGCGTAACCGACCACCGCGACGGTCTGCACCACCGGTCCGGGCGTGATCTGACCCAGCGCGACGGCGTTGAGGAACTGCCCCGCGCTCATCCAGCCGTGGACACGGACCGCGTCGTTCTGCATCAAGGGCACGATCACGAAGCCGCCGCCGTAGGACAGCGCGCCTACCTTCAGCGCGACCCACACCAGCGATACCAATGTGGGCAGGCTTAGCGAAGTGGGCAGGCTCAGCGAACCGATCGCCAGCAGCGGCGCCGGCACCGCCGAGAGCGGCCCCACGCCCGGGCGACCACGCCCACGCACCGCGACCTCGATGATCCCGCACGCCAGCAGAACCCCCACCACCCACGGGCCCATGGTTGCCGCCGCCACCAGCCCGGCCAACACGTACACCGGCCAGCGCCACCACTGTGCACGGCCACCGCTGCGGGCGCGAGCCCAACTGGCCGGCACCAACCCGGCGGCCGCGTGCACCGCCACGGCGGCCACCGCCGACCCGGCGCCGGCGCCGGCGGCCAACACCAGCCGAGGCGGAGACCCCTGCAGGAACACCGCGGCCAACCCAAGAATCAGGATCAAGCCGGGAGCGATGAACGCCGCTCCGCCCAGCAACGCCCCCACACGGCCCCGCACCCGCCAGGCGCAGAAGATCGCCAACTGGGTTGATGCCGGGCCCGGCAACAGGTTGCAGGCGGCGACGGCGTCTTCGAATTCGACCGGACTCAGCCACGCCATGCGCTCCACGCAGAGGTCTCGCAGCATCCTGATGTGGGTCGGCGGACCGCCGAAGCCCAGGCAGCCGATCCGGCCCCACTCGCGCACCACCACGGCCAAATCCGGGCGGGCCGAGGGGCTCTCTGCACTACCGCTGCCGGTCACACCGTCACGCTCTCACACAGAGTCGGCCGCACCCGCCCGCCGCAGCATCATCTCCGCGTGCTTGAGCACCGGCGAGTCGACCATCTGACCTTCGAAGGCGAAGACACCGCGTTCGGACTTGGCCGCGGCCAGCACCCGTCGCGCCCAGTCCAGTTTCTCCTCGCTGGGTCGGTAGGCCGCGCGCACCACAGGGATCTGGCTGGGGTGGATGCACACGGTCGCGTCGAATCCCACCGCGACCGCGTCGTCGGCCTCTGCGCGCAGCCCCTCGATGTCACGGATATCCAGATGAACGGCATCGAGGGCGATTCGGCCGAATGCCGACGCCGCGAGCAGGGTCGCCGACCGTACATGGCGGGCGACATCCCGATAGGGGCCGTCGGCGCGCCGGCTGGAGCTCCCGCCGAGGGTCGCCACCAAATCCTCGGCGCCCCACATCATCGCAACGGTGTTCTCGGCGGCGGCGATCTCGGTGACGCACACCGCGCCGCGGGGCGTCTCGATCAACGCGATGACGTCGAGCGGCGCCAGCGCCCGCACCTGCTCGGCCGACTCAGTCTTGGCCAACATCACCGTGGTGTAGGCGGTGCCGGCGAGCGCGTCCACATCGCGGGCCAGCTCGCCGGTTCCGGTGGCGTTGACCCGCACCACGGTGCGATCGGGGTCCAGCGGCGTCTCCCGCAGCGCGGTACGCGCGGCGTCCTTATCGGCCCGCGCAACACCGTCTTCCAGGTCGAGGATCACCACGTCAGCGGCGTCAGCGGCCTTGGCGAAACGCTCGGGGCGATCAGCGGGGCAGAACAACCATCCCGGACCGGCGTCGCGCAGGTTCATGGCATCGCCGCAGCGTCCGAGTGGGTCACGGGCTGTTTCTGCACCAGCGTGCTGCGGACGGCGCGGGCGACGATCTCCCCGTCCTGGTTGCGCCCGATGTGCTCGAGGGTCACGATTCCCTCGCCGGGCCGGCTCGCCGACTCGCGCTTGGCGGTGCACACGGTCTCCGCGTACAGGGTGTCGCCGTGGAACAGGGGCTTCGGGAATGACACCTCGGAGAAGCCGAGATTGGCCACGATGGTGCCCAGGGTCAGCTGCGACACCGACAACCCGACGATCGTCGAGAGGGTGAACATGGAGTTCACCAGCCGCTCGCCACGGAATCCCGGCTGCCCGGCGGCCCACGCGGCGTCGAGGTGCAGCGACTGAGTGTTCATGGTCAGCGTGGTGAACAGCACGTTGTCGGCTTCGGTGACGGTGCGGCCCGGCCGGTGCAGGTACTTGGTGCCGATTTCGAATTCCTCGAACCACAGGCCCCGCTGGACGACCGACTTTCCGACGTCGTCGGCGATGCTCACCGCAGCCCCAGCGACCGCGCGATCAGCATCAGTTGCACCTCGGTGGTGCCCTCGCCGATCTCGAGAATCTTGCTGTCGCGGTAGTGACGCGCCACCGGGTAGTCGTTCATGAAGCCGTAGCCGCCGTGGATCTGTGTGGCATCGCGGGCGTTGTCCATAGCCGCCTCCGCCGCGATCATCTTCGCGATCGCCGCCTCCTTCTTGAAGGGCTTACCTGCCAACATCTTTGCCGCCGCGTCATAGTAAGCCGTCCGCGCCACATGGGCGCGGGCTTCCATCCGCGCGATCTTGAAGCTGATCGCCTGATAGGAGCCGATCGGCCGGCCGAACGACTGCCGCTCCCCCGCGTACTTGACGCTCTCGTCGACGCAGCCCTGCGCGGCCCCGGTGGCCAGCGCAGCGATCGCGATGCGGCCCTCGTCCAGGATCGACAGGAAGTTGGCGTACCCGACCCCCCTTGCACCGAGCAGGTTCTCCTCGGGAACCCGGGCGTCGTCGAAGCTGAGGGGATGGGTGTCGGAGGCATTCCAGCCCACCTTGTTGTAAGCCGGCTCGACCGTGAAGCCCGGCGTGCCGCTGGGCACGACGATCGCCGAGATCTCCTTCTTGCCGTCGGCGAGGCTTCCCGTCACCGCGGTGACCGTGACCAGTGACGTGATGTCGGTACCCGAGTTGGTGATGAATTGCTTGCTGCCGTTGATCACCCACTCGCCGCCGTCGAGGCGGGCGGTGGTGCGGGTGGCCCCGGCGTCCGAACCCCCGCCCGCTTCGGTGAGCCCGAAGCCGGCAAGCGCCCGCCCGGATGTGAGGCCCGGCAGCCACTTCTGCTTCTGCTCCTCGGTGCCGAACCGGTAGATGGGCATCGCGCCGAGGCTGGCGGCCCCCTCCAGCGTGATAGCCACCGACTGGTCGACCTTGCCGAGTTCCTCGATGGCCAGCGACAGCGCGAAGTAGTCACCGCCCATGCCGCCGTATTCCTCCGGGAACGGCAGGCCGAACAGCCCCAT
>CAIYOH010000037.1 GCA_903927745.1 uncultured Mycobacteriaceae bacterium | reverse complement strand
TTTGGCGCCGAGCAGGAAGCCGAGTGGGCCCGACTTTCTTATCGAACATGGCGGGCGGCGCGTTTGGATTGAAGTTGTGTGCCCGGAACCGAAGGGGATCCCCACAGACTGGTTGACCCGGACCGAAGGCGTTGTGTCGCTGCCCCACGAGCAAATTATTCTGCGATGGACATCGGCGATTAAGGAGAAGTTTGAGAAGCTCACAGGCAAACCGGGCCGACCCGAAACCGGATATCTCGCGAAGGGCGTTGTCGCACCCGACGATGGCTACGTTATCGCGGTGAACGGCCGTCTGCTGAGAGATCGATTTCCACAGATTTCCGGGATTAGCCAGTATCCGTTCGCGGTTGAGGTAACTCTGGCAGTTGGCCCGTTCAGCATCCACATCGACCGCGACACGCTGAAGACGACATGGAGTGGCCTTCAGCACCGTCCTCTCGTGAAGAAACTAAATGGGGCAATGGTGCCGGCCGATACATTCTTCGATCCTGGCTACGTGCCCGTGTCGGGCGTTTGGGCGGCCGATTTCGATGAGAACGTCCTATTCGGCGCGAGCAAGCCATCGATCCTGGCCCACAATCATGCTGCTTCAAACCCACTTCCTGCCGTACTCTTGCCGGTTCATTCGGAGTACCGCGCGACAGTGGGCACCGAGGAGTACTCCGTCGATCGCGTAGATGGGCGACTCGCCATCGCAGGACGCTGACCATGATGTCGGCCCGCCTTTGGTGACTTCGAGCGCAAACCGCTCTCTACAAGCCGGGTACTGGCACCAGCCCAAGGCTGGCGCTCTTACGCATATTCCGTTCCCGCCTGCTGGAGCCGATCCTCGGTCGACCAGGTGCGCCGCCGGACCTGCCGGACACGTACTTCAACCCCGTGGTCGGGTCGAGTGGTGCGTTTGCGCCGTCGCCGGAAGGGCCTCCCTCGGCTCGAAAGTGGTGTTTTGCTGAGGAAACGGCATGGCTGACGGTCCCGCACCGCGATTTTCTCGCTCTCGCTATTGTGGTTTGCGCGCGGCGCTGCTGCGCGGTTCGTTTCATATCGGTAGACCGGATAGGGCAGTCATCTGGAGAATGCCGGTCGAGATCGCCTCTCTATCGACGAGCCGCCGCGTTTCGCGCGCCCGCCGTTGCCTCATGTGCCGCGCCGGCCCTTGCCATGTGAGGAGCATACCGATGTGCCGTGCTTATCTCGCCGCCCTGCTCGTGTCGGCCTCGTGCCTCCTCGGCGCGCTCCCGGTCGTCGCCGCCGATCCGGTCTCTATCAAGGTCAACTTCAGCCCGGACGGCAACTACACAACGAGCGACGGACAAAACGTCACGATGATGCCGAGCGGCCTGACGGACGAACAGAAGAAGGCGGTGCTGAAGAGCATCCAGGACAACTACAACGACGCCGTCGGCCCCGGAAAGGTCAACGTCGAGGAGGGGGCTGGGGGCAAGTACAACATCGTCGTCGGCGCGAACGGATTCCCGGGCCGCGGCCTCTATGGCGACGCGGGAGCAGATGGCGGTGCCTCGCTCGTCTTCGCCGGCACGTTCACAGCGCGCGGGTACAAGGATCAGAAGCTCACCGATGGCATCGGGGAGGCCGCCGCACACGAGGTGTTTCATAAGGTCACCGGCCTTACGGACCACAACGCGAACAAGCCGCTCGACAAGATGTCGAACATGACCAAGGAAGAGCGAGAGGCCGTCACCGGCACGCTCAAGTTCAACGACGCCGACAAGGCGCTGCTGAAGCAGAACCTCGTGGCGTCCAGCACGGTCCCGGATCTTGGCCCAGGGTTCAATAAGCTTCCCGCGTACGTCGGCGTGCCGCTCCCGCTCTCCGGAGGCGTCGAGACAACCGACATCGTGTTCGACATGACCGCCACTTTCAGCGGACCGTTAGGCAGTGAGTTCGGCTACATGAGCAACGCCGGCGACTTCATCTTCGCAGGGGGGCTCGGCACGAGCGAGATCGGGATCGTCTACAGCGGGTTCTGGGACATAGCGCTTTCCCTGAACGGCTCGTTCTACGACCTGCTGAGCGGGGTGGGCACGTTCACGCTCTCCGATCCCAACTCCCTCAACCCGTCCGTGTACCGCGACGCCGTGCTCCAGTTCACGACGGTGGAGGGCGCCGCAACGCTCGTGTTCCACGGGCCCAGCAGCGCGGGGACGGGCGGCTTCGGTCAAGTCGCCGCAGTGCCGGAGCCCGGCACGCTGGGCCTGTTAGCGTTCGGGGTCGCGGCGCTCGCCGGGCGCGCTTTAGCGCAGCGGCGCAGTGCTGCGCACACTCGGAGTCGCCCGACGCCGCTTAGCGCGAACGTGTGGCCTGCCCCCGAGGGGTGATCCAGTCTGAATTGGTTCGGCTATTTTGGTGCTGAAGTCCGGCACGGAATTTAGAAATGCCGACCGCATAGCTGTGGCAGACCCATCACCTTGGACGGTTATCGCCATCCCTGGCTGGACCGCAATGAAAATCGATCACGGGAGATTTTCTTGCGCCAATAATTCGGCATGAGTCGCCTGCGAGTGATCCCGCCGCCGTCGCGTCGTCCGTCATGCCCGCGAGTTCAGCGATCCGTCACCGTCAATGCAAGGTGACGGTCGGCTTACGCTTACTCATCGGGTGATTTACCGACGGGCGATCGGCGCCGCTGAGCGAATCCGTCGCCGCCATGCAGACGGCATGGGTGGCCGTCCGACCCTCGCTCATAAGGCATGCGCTACTTCAGGCGATCAGCTTCCTTTTTGGCTGCCGAGTCTTTGCCCCGGATTTCCCAGATGACTTAGAATATTCTGGCCAGAATCGACGGAATTACGATACGTTTTCAATAGGTTGAGGCTTCTTCGGTGACGGCGCGATGGACCAGCCAGCGGGTGAATCGGATGACGGCGTCCTGCGCGTCGATTTCGACCGTCGGCTGAGGCTGGAGTTCCACGGCAGCCGGATCACCTCCGACGCCGGGCTGCTGGCCTACCGGGAACTCGACGACGCCCTCGGGCTGACCGACCTGGCCGGTAGCGCCCTATCGGAATGCCGAAGCGGCCGGAACACCCGGCATTTGCTGGCCGGGCTGTTGCGGCAGTCAGTTTTCGGACGTCTCGCCGGGTATGAGGATGTGAACGACGCCGATCGCCTTGCACATGACCCGGCGATGCGGGCTGTGGTCGATCGCGGCGGGCTGGATCGCAGGGCCGCCTCGACCAGCCAGATGGGCCGGTTCGAGACGGGTTGGCTGACCAGCAAGGCAAACCTCGCCGCCTTGGCAGACCTCTCGGGCGCCTGGATCGACCGGGTTCATGCCCGCAATCCCGGGTCCGTCATCGTGCTCGACATGGACAGCAGCGTCAGTAAAACGCATGGCGCCCAGGAAGACAGCGCCTACAACGGCCATTTCGGCTGCACCTGCTATCACCCGCTGTTCCTGTTCAACCAGTTCGGCGACCTGGAGCGGTGCGCGCTGCGGCCCGGCAACGTCCACAGCGCCGATGGCTGGCGCGACGTGCTGGAACCCGTGATTGGCCGCTACCGTGGCCGGATGAAGCGCCGGTACTTCCGCGCCGACGCGGCCTTCGCCAATCCGGACATATACGAGCTACTGGAGGCCGAGGGGTACAAGTACACGATCCGGCTGCCCGCGAATGCCGTGCTACAGCAGCGCATCGGCTGGCTGCTCAAGCGCCCCGTCGGTCGCCCGCCGCATGAGGTGCGGCGCTACTACGCCAGCTTCAGCTATCGGGCCGGGTCCTGGAGCAAAGCCCGGCGGGTGGTGGCCAAGGTCGAGTGGCACCCTGGCGAGCTGTATCCCCGCGTCGGAT
>CAIYOH010000036.1 GCA_903927745.1 uncultured Mycobacteriaceae bacterium | reverse complement strand
CCGGAAGCCTACGAGCAGCTGATCCTCGACGTGCTGCTCGGCGAGCCGTCCCTGTTCCCGGTCAGCGAAGAGGTCGAATTAGCCTGGCAGATACTGGATCCCGTCCTCGAGAACTGGGCGGCCTCCGGTAAGCCCGAAGCTTACGAGGCCGGCACCTGGGGGCCCGAGTCGTCGTTCGAGATGCTGCGGCGCACCGGCCGGGAATGGCGGCGGCCGTGATGCGCAGCAGTGAGCAGGATTCAAAGGAGCGGCGTCAATGATTGTCGATATGCCGGCCACCACGACCAACGCCATCAACAAGAAGCTCAACGAACTGCGGGAGAAAACCGGCGCCGCCATGATGGGCCGGGTGCTGACGCTCATCATCGCTCCGGACAGCGACGAGGTACTCGAGGAATCCCTTAAGGCAGCCAACGACGCCAGCCAGGAACACCCCAGTCGGATCATCGTGACCATGCGGGGAGATGCCTACGCCGACAAAGCCCGCCTGGACGCGCAATTGCGGGCCGCCGGCGACACCGGCGCCGGTGAAGTCGTGATACTGCGGCTGTCCGGACCACTGGCCGGCCATGCCGCCAGCGTGGTCACCCCCTTCCTGCTGCCCGACATCCCCGTAGTGGTCTGGTGGCCGGGCAACGCACCCGACCGTCCCGCGCAGGACCCGCTGGGCGCGTTGGCGATTCGGCGTATCACCGACGCCACCAACGGCACCGACCCACTGGCGGCGATCAAAAGCCGACTCCCGGGCTATACCGACGGCGACACGGACCTGGCCTGGGCCCGCATCACCTATTGGCGGGCCCTGCTTGCCTCCACTGTCGACCAGCCGCCCCACGAAAAAATCGTGTCGGCAGTGGTTTCGGGGCTGGAAACCGAGCCTGCGCTCGACATCCTCGCGGGCTGGCTGGCCAGCCGGATCGACGGCCCGGTTCACCGGGTGTTCGGTGAGTTGAAGGTCGAACTGACCCGCAACACCGAAACAATCGTGTTAAGCCGACCGCAGGACGGCCGGACAGCCACGCTGAGCCGCACGGCCAAACCCGACGCCCTCCTTCCCCTGCCGCGCCGGGAGACCGGCGAATGCCTCGCCGAAGACTTACGCCGCCTCGACGCCGACGAGATCTACCAGCTGGCGCTCGAGGGTATCGAGAAGGTGCACTACGGTTGAGCACCGTCGTCGAGGTTTTCCCGGATAGTGCAACTCTGGTCGATTCCGCGGCCACCCGACTGGCCGACACCATCCGCGGCGCCATCGCGGCCCGCGGCAGCGCAACGGTCGTACTCACCGGCGGCAGCAATGGGATCGGGCTGCTGAAAGCCCTCGGCGACCATGCGGGCCGCATCGACTGGGCCGCAGTGCAGTTGTTCTGGGGTGACGACCGCTACGTACCCGGCGATGACGACGAGCGCAACGACAAGCAGGCGCGGGACGCATTACTCGACCACATCGACATTCCCCCCGGCAACGTGCACCCGATGCCGGCCAGTGACGGGCAGTTCGGCCCCGATCTGCCGGCCGCGGCACTGGCCTACGAACACCTGCTCGCTGCCCACGCCGAACCCGGCCAGCCGACTCCCCGATTCGACGTCCACATGTTGGGAATGGGGCCCGAGGGCCACATCAACTCCCTGTTCCCCGATACCCCGGCTGTGCGGGAAACCACCCGCATGGTGGTCGCGGTCGACGACTCCCCCAAACCCCCGCCGCAGCGAATCACGCTGACGCTGCCGGCGATCCGGCGTTCCCGTGAAGTCTGGCTGATGGTGTCGGGGGCGGCCAAAGCCGAGGCGGTGGCCGCCGCGGTCGGCGGCGCCGCGGCCGTCTCGATACCGGCCGCCGGAGCCGTCGGGCTCGAGACCACGCTGTGGCTGCTCGACGAGCAGGCAGCGGCGGCGCTTCCCGCCCACCCGCACCCGTCGCCGCACGGGACATAATTGACGCCATGGTCGACAGCACGCCGCGCAGCGGACACGAACGAAACCGGATCAAGACCCTCACCCAGGCCGCGCTCAACGCCGACAAAACCGTCGAGCAGGTCGAAGGGGTCCTCGAGGGCCTGGGCGGCACCATGAAGGAACTGAACAACTCGCTGACGGCGCTCAACGCCACCGTCGGGCGCCTCGAGGGTGGTCTCGATCATCTGGAAGGGACCCTGTCCAGTCTGGACAACCTCTCCAACCGGCTGATCAGCCTGGTCGAGCCGCTGGAGGCCGTCGTCGAGCGGATCGACTACCTGGTGA
This sequence comes from uncultured Mycobacteriaceae bacterium, assembly GCA_903927745.1. GTDB lineage: Bacteria > Actinomycetota > Actinomycetes > Mycobacteriales > Mycobacteriaceae > Mycobacterium. Next base: position 4,642 of record CAIYOH010000036.1, on the reverse strand, counting down.
AGGTCGGCGAGACGGTGATGTCACCGCTGTCGGCCACCGAACACGCGGTGCGCGGGGTGCTAGACCGACTGCGGAACCGGCCGGCGCACTGACCGCCGGCCCACGGGGTCAGCGGTACTTGATCAACAGCTCCACGCCGATGATGCTCACCAGCCAGATGCCGGTGATGAACAGCGTCAGCCGGTCGAGGTTCTTCTCCACCACCGTCGACCCCGACAGGCTCGACTGAACACCCCCGCCGAACAGCGTCGACAGGCCGCCGCCCTTGGCGCGGTGCAGGAGCACCAGCAGCACCGCCAGGATGCTGGTGACGACCAGGGTGATCTGCAGGGCCAGTTCCATAACGCGCAGCTTACCGGTGCGGTCGACATCTCACGGCTGCGACCTACGGGAAGGGCCCGCCGGCCGCGATCGCGGCCAGCGTCGCGAACTGCTCGCCGTCCAGGGAGGCCCCGCCGACCAGCGCCCCGTCGACGTCATCGCGGGCGATGAGGTCCCCGATGTTCTTGGCGGTGACAGAGCCGCCGTAGAGCACCCGCACGGTGGCGGCGACCTTCGGCGGCGCGAGGGCGGCGAGCTCGGTCCGGATCGCCGCGCACACCTCCTGGGCGTCCGCGGCGCTGGCGACGCGCCCGGTACCGATCGCCCACACCGGTTCGTAGGCGATGACGACAGCCCCGATCTGCTCGCCGGACAGCCCAGCCAGCGATCCGCGCAGTTGCTCGACGTTGTGCTCGACGTGATTGCCTGCCTCGCGGACGTCGAGGTGCTCCCCGATGCAGACGATGGGGGTCAGTCCGTGCTTCAGGGCGGCGGCCGCCTTGGCAGCCACCAGGGCGTCCCCCTCACCGTGGTAAGTGCGCCGCTCGGAGTGGCCGACGACGACGAAGGTGCAGCCCAGCTTGGCCAGGAACGCGCCGCTGACCTCGCCGGTGTAGGCACCGGCGTCGTGCTGCGAGAGGTCCTGGGCGCCGTAAGTCAGCCGCAGCCTGTCGCCGTCGACCAGGGTCTGCACGCTGCGCAGGTCGGTGAACGGCGGCAGGACCGTGACGTCGACCCTGTCGTAGTACTTGTCCGGTAACGCAAAGGCGATCTTCTGCACCAGCGCGATCGCCTCGAAGTGAGTGAGGTTCATCTTCCAGTTGCCGGCGATCAGCGGCTTGCGGCTCACGCATTGCCCCCACGGGGCTGGGGAGCGCCAAGTACCTCGACGCCCGGGAGCGTCTGGCCCTCGAGAAATTCCAGCGACGCGCCACCGCCGGTGGAGATGTGCGAGAAGTCGCCCTCCGGGATGCCGAGGGAACGCACCGCGGCCGCGGAGTCGCCGCCGCCGACCACACTGAAGGCGCCCTTGCCCGTCGCCGCGACAATCGCCTCGGCGACACCCCTGGTGCCCTCGGCGAAGGCCGGGAACTCGAAGACTCCCATCGGGCCATTCCAGAAGATGGTCTTGGCGTTGGCGAGCAGCGCCGAGAAACGCTTGACCGATTGCGGGCCGATATCCAGGCCCATCCGACCATCGAGGATCGCATCGGTGGCGACGACCTCCGGCGTCGAATCGGCGGCGAACTCCGCGGCCGTCACGATGTCGACCGGCAGGCGCAGGACGTCGTGGTGGGTGTCGAGCAGCCGCCTGCAGGTGTCGATCATGTCGTGTTCCAGTAGCGACGTACCTACCGAACAGCCCTGCGCCGCCAGGAAAGTGAAGCACATGCCGCCACCGATCACGATGCTGTCGGCTTTGGTCGCCAGCTGCTCGATGACACCGAGTTTGTCGGACACCTTGGAGCCGCCGAGGACCACCGCATAGGGCCGCTCGGTCGAGCTGGTCAACTGCTCGAGCACTCGCAGCTCATCGGCTACCAGCTTTCCGGCGTAGTGCGGAAGCAGGGTCGCGATGTCGTACACCGAGGCCTGCTTGCGGTGCAGCACCCCGAAGCCGTCGGAGACGAATGCCCCTCCCGGCGAGACTAGTTCGGCAAGTTGACGGGCCAGCGCCAAGCGCTCGCCGTCGTCGTCGCTGGTTTCGCGCGGGTCGAAACGGATATTCTCCAGCAGCAGGATATCGCCGTCGGTGAGCCCCTCAGCGCGAGCCAGCGCATCGGCTCCGACGACATCGCCGGCCAATTGCACGTGACGGCCCAGCTGTTCGCTGAGCACCGCGGCGACGGGCGCGAGCGACAGATGTGGGTCGGACGCGTTTTTCGGACGACCCAAGTGGGAGACCACCACCACCTTGGCACCGGCGTTGAGCAGGGCCTTGATCGTCGGCACCGACGCCGTGATCCGCCCCGGGTCGGTGATGGTTTCCCGGCCGGCCGGATCGCCGTGGTGCGGCACGTTGAGGTCCGAGCGCACCAGAACCCCGCGTCCCGAAACCCCTTCGGCGAGAAGTTCAGACAGCGTATGCAGAGAGGACGGAGACACGGCTTACAGCGACTTGCCGACTAGGGCGACCAGGTCGATGAGACGGTTGGAGTAACCCCACTCATTGTCGTACCAGGAGACGACCTTGGCCTGGTTGCCGATCACCTTGGTCAGGCCCGAGTCGAAGATCGAACTGTGCGGGTCGGTGACAATGTCGCTGGACACGATCGGGACGTCGTAGTACTTGAGGATGCCCTCGAGCCTGCCCTCGGCGGCGGCCTTGAACGCCGCGTTGATCTCCTCCGCACCGGGACCCTTGGACAGCTCGACGCTCAAGTCGGTGACCGAACCCGTGGGAATCGGCACCCGCAGCGCGTACCCGTCCAGCTTGCCCTTGAGTTCGGGCATGACCAGACCGATCGCCTTGGCCGCACCGGTGGATGTCGGAACGATGTTGAGCGCCGCCGCGCGCGCGCGCCGTAGATCCTGGTGCGGCCCGTCTTGCAGATTCTGGTCCTGGGTGTAGGCGTGGATGGTGGTCATCAGGCCGCGGACGATACCGAACTCGTCGTGCAGAACCTTGGCCACCGGCGCCAGGCAGTTGGTGGTGCACGACGCGTTGGAGATGATGTTCTGGCTGCCGTCGTACTTGTCGTCGTTGACACCTAAGACGATCGTGATGTCAGGGTCGGTGGCGGGCGCGGAGATGATCACCTTCTTCGCCCCGGCGTCCAGATGGCCCTTGGCCTTCGCTGCGTCGGTGAAGAGCCCTGTGGATTCAACCACCACGTCGACGCCCAGATCGCTCCACGGCATCGCCGCCGGACCCTCCCTGACCTCGAGGGCCTTGATCCGGTGCTCACCCACCACGATGGTGTCTTCGCCGTCCAGGCTGACGTCGTAGGGAAGCCGGCCCAGGATCGAGTCGAATTTCAGCAGGTGAGCCAACGTGTGGTTATCGGTGATGTCGTTGACAGCGACTACCTCGACGTCCGCCCCCGAACTGCCCGGACTCTGCTCCTGCTGGGCCAGGAGGGCCCGGTAGAAGTTGCGACCGATTCGGCCGAAGCCATTGATGCCTACCCGGACCGTCACGTGCCTCTCCCATGCGTCGCCATGTCGGCTTATCAGCGCCAGCAGTCAGCCTAGTGGGACTCGATCGGCGGGTCTGTGGCGGGTTTGCGGCGGGTTTCTGCCGCACCAGTCGCTGCTGACGGCACCCGAAGATCACCATTTGGCAACGGCGCGGTGCGCCGCGGGCCGGATCCCCTGTTGGCCTCTGACAATTGTGTCCGTCGGCAATCCGATACGGAGCGCCAACGAAAGCCGAAAACGAGGAGTCGACGGTGAAGACGGTCTTTGGTCGGGTCAACTTCAAAGTGGCGGCCACCGCAGCGTTGTGCGGGGCCGCCATCGCGTTGAGCCCGGATGCGGCCGCCACCCCGCTGAAAACCAGCGGCGCCGGGTGCATTGAGTCGCAGGCAGGTGCAGTGGGCGCTGCTGCCGCAGCGCCGGTCGGCGCCGATGGAGTCGCGGCCGGCGCCGGTTGCGTGGAAGGCGCGCCGCTCGTCGGCATGGCTGGTGTGCCGCTGATTGCGCCCGGTCCGATCGTCGTTCCGGTGGTGCCGGCTGGTGTTCCGCTGGTCGCGCTGGGGCCGCCGGTCCCGGCCGGTGTTCCGCCGATCCCGCTCGGCGTTCCGTTCGTTCCCCCGGTACCGCTCATTCCCCCAGTACCGCTCATTCCACCGGTCCCGGTCCCCCCGATCGTTCCGGCTGGTGCTCCGCTGATTGCGCTCGGACCGGTGGCGGCGGCCGGTGCTCCGATCCTTGCTCCGCTGCCCGTCGGCGCTCCGATCGTTGGCATGGCCGGCACGCCCGGCGGTAAGGGCCAGCCGACCGGCCCGGAGCCGGCTGGCGGGCTTGCGCCCGGTCAGCCCGTTCCGGCCGGCCCCACGAACTGACACACGGTCGTCCTACGGCTTTCCCGGCCGGCACTTTCTGGCACTACCGCCCCGGCCATTCACGTTCGCACACGCGCGCTACTCCAGCGTGACGCTCGGCGTCGGCGGTCACTCTGGCGTGACGCTGGGGACTGGGAGCCCAGCGTGAAACCAGCTTCACGTTGGGAGCCGAGCGTGAAACCAGCTTCACGTTCGCGCACGCGCGCCACTCCAGCGTGACGCTCGGCGTCGGCGGTCACTCTGGCGTGACGCTGGGGACTGGGAGCCCAGCGTGAAGCCAGCTTCTCGTTGGGAGCCGAGCGTGAAACCAGCGT
>CAIYOH010000035.1 GCA_903927745.1 uncultured Mycobacteriaceae bacterium | reverse complement strand
GCCGGACAAGGCGATCGATCTCATCGACGAGGCCGCCAGCCGCATGCGCATTCGCACCATGACGGCACCGCCCAGCTATCGCGAGCTCGAAGAGGAGATCTCCGGTGTGCGCAAGGAGAAAGAGGCGGCCATCGAGGCGCAGGAGTTCGAAAAGGCGGCCAGCCTGCGTGACCGGGAGAAGCAACTCGTGGCGCAACGGGCGGAACGCGAGAAGCAGTGGCGTTCAGGCGATCTCGACGTGGTCGCCGAGGTCGACGACGAGCAGATCGCCGAAGTGCTGGGCAACTGGACCGGCATCCCCGTGTTCAAGCTCACCGAGGCCGAGACGACCCGCCTGCTGCGCATGGAGGACGAACTGCATAAGCGGATCATCGGGCAGGAAGACGCCGTCAAGGCCGTCTCCAAGGCCATCCGGCGCACCCGCGCGGGGTTGAAGGACCCCAAGCGCCCGTCGGGCTCGTTCATCTTCGCCGGGCCGTCCGGCGTCGGGAAAACCGAACTGTCCAAGGCGCTGGCCAACTTCCTGTTCGGTGACGACGACGCGCTCATCCAGATCGACATGGGCGAGTTCCACGACCGGTTCACCGCGTCGCGGCTGTTCGGTGCCCCGCCCGGATACGTCGGCTACGAGGAGGGCGGCCAGCTCACCGAGAAGGTGCGGCGCAAGCCGTTCTCGGTGGTGCTGTTCGACGAGATCGAGAAGGCCCACCAGGAGATCTACAACAGCCTGCTGCAGGTCCTCGAGGACGGTCGTCTCACCGACGGCCAGGGCCGCACGGTCGACTTCAAGAACACCGTGCTCATCTTCACGTCCAACCTCGGCACCTCCGACATCTCGAAGGCGGTCGGCTTGGGCTTCACCCAGGGCGGCGGAGCAAACGACTACGAGCGGATGAAGCAGAAGGTCAACGACGAGCTCAAAAAGCACTTCCGGCCGGAGTTCCTCAACCGTATCGACGACATCATCGTCTTCCACCAGCTGACCCGCGACGAGATCATCACGATGGTCGACCTCATGATCAACCGGGTCTCGGTCCAGCTCAAGGCCAAGGACATGGCCCTGGAGCTCAGCGACAAGGCGAAGGCGTTGCTGGCCAAGCGGGGCTTCGACCCGGTGCTGGGCGCCCGACCGCTGCGGCGCACCATCCAGCGCGAGATCGAGGACCAGCTCTCCGAGAAGATCCTCTTCGACGAGATCGGGCCCGGCCAGATCGTCACGGTCGACGTGGAGAACTGGGACGGCGAGGGACCGGCCGAGGACGCGGTGTTCACGTTCACCGGTGCCCGCAAGCCGCCGGTCGAGCCGGATCTCGCCAAGGCCGGAGCCCACGAGGCCTAGGCAGTTCGCTGCTCTGGACGACCTGCCGGGCTGGGAGATCCAGCGCGTGCCTCCGGGTGCTGCGGTTGTCAGCTACCGGGGCGCGATCAGCGCGAAGGCCTGCTTGGCGATCTGCAGCATCCACCCCGTCGCGGACGGCCCGTGATCGCGGGGCCAGTTCAGTTGGAAGCTGACCACCCAGGGCTGGCGGGTGTTGTCGATCGCGTACCAGCTGAACGTCAGGTCCCCGGGCAGGCCACCGGCTTTGGCTCCGATGTAGGGCCACACAGTGTGGCTCAACGGAATGCCGGGCACCGCGGACAGGATCTGTCGGACCGGTGCGGCGGCGCCGACGGCGTCGGCCTGCAGCGCGGCATGGACCCGGCAGATGTCGCCGGCGGTTCCGTACCACTCGGCGCCATAGGACGATGCCGGTGAGTGGGCCCGAATCGGATCGGGCCGGTAGGGCTTCGAATTCGCCTGCGCCAGCAGCTCGGCACGCACCTGCGGAGACCCCTGCTTCCACTCATCCCTCAGATCCGGTTGGCCCCATCCGACGGAGAACAACTCGTACATCGTGGGGAACGGCGTCATGCTGGCCGGGTCGTGATGACCTGCTGTGACGAGCGCCCGCTCGATGGCATGCGTCCCCATCCTGCCGATGAGCAAGTCGGTCGCCATGTTGTCGCTGGTGGCGATCATCTTCTCGGCGGCCTTGCGAACCGAAACGTGGGCGCCCGGGGCGAGTTGCAGGCCGGAGGAGCCGACCGCCCGGCTTTTGTCGGTGACCGTCAGCTGGTCGTCCCACGACACAGACCCGTCCTTGACTGCGGTCGCCAAGGCGTGCAGCACGTACAACTTGAAGATCGATGCCAGCGGCAGGGATTCGCCGGTGTTGGTGCCGGCCACCGGATCACAGTGACCCTGATTGACCTTGGCGACCTGGTAGGCGTAGCGGGCCCCGGTGTTGCCCAACACCGCATCGAGGTCCTGCCACGACGAGATCTGGGGCGCTTGGGTTTCCACGTCGAACCGGTCGACCCGCCCGTCGTCGTCGGTGTGGATCCGGATGTCTTGGCGGGAGCCGTAGGACGAGACCAGGTGCAACGACGCCGCACTCGCCTGGATGTCCGCGCCGGCCAGGGTGAACGGACGGTCCCACCAGAGGCGCTCCATCGCGGTGTTGATGGAGTCCACCTCGTCGGGCGCCGCAAGGGTGGCGACTCCGACCGGCCCGATGGGCCAGTCCGAATTGAGCATGTCCACCGTCTGCTGGGCCCGCACCCCGGGAGGGGTCCGGGTGTCGATCGTGCGAACCGGATTGGCCGCCGGCGGCGACGGCGGGGCGCACCCGGGCGTCAGGATCGCGATCACTACGGTGGTGGCGAAGAGCGCGACGGTGCGGCTCCGGGCCGACCGCCCGTCAGACCGCCGGCTTGGAACCGGCAACGTCCATCACAACCTCGAACTCCATCAGCGACGCCCCGGTGGACACCGGGTTGGCCCGCTCGCCGGCATGGGCGGCGATAGCAGGCCCCTGCGCCCACGCCTCGAACGCCTCCTCGGACTCCCACCGGGTCACCACGAAGTAGCGGTCCTCGCCCTTGACGGGCCGCAGCAGCTGAAACCCGAGGAAACCGGGCTGGTTGTCGACCGCGTGCGCCCGGTGCGCAAACCGCTTCTCCAGCTCCGGGCCGGCGTCGGGGGGTATCTCGATTGCGTTGATCTTGACCACTTGCGCCATAGCAGCAAGATAGCAGCAACAGAGCAGCGCGATAGCTGGTGAGATGGCGGCAGGATGGTGAGCGTGGCGATTGATCTGTTGACCTGCCGCGGCGGACAGGGTGCGCCATTGGTACTGCTCCACGGCCTGATGGGCCGGGGCACCACCTGGTCGCGTCAGCTACCGTGGCTGACGCGGTTGGGCACCGTGTACACCTACGATGCCCCCTGGCATCGCGGCCGCGCCGTCGACGATCCGCATCCCGTCGGCACCGAGCGTTTCGTGGCCGACCTGGCCGCCGCGGTG
>CAIYOH010000034.1 GCA_903927745.1 uncultured Mycobacteriaceae bacterium | reverse complement strand
GAGAAGCCCCGCTACGTCGCCGGGGCCCTCGGGCCGACGACGCGGACCGCGTCGATCTCGCCGGACGTCAACGATCCCGGCGCCCGCAACGTCTCCTACGACCAGCTGGTCGCCGCCTACCTCGAAGCCGTCAACGGCCTGGTCGACGGCGGTGCCGACCTCCTCATCATCGAGACGATCTTCGACTCGCTGAACGCCAAGGCGGCGGTGTTCGCCGTCGAGACACTGTTCGAGGAACGCGGACGCCGGTGGCCGGTGATCATCTCGGGCACCATCACCGATGCGTCCGGGCGGACGTTGTCCGGCCAGGTCACCGAAGCATTCTGGAACTCGATCAGGCACGCGAAGCCGATCGCGGTCGGCCTCAACTGCGCCCTGGGCGCGCCGGAGATGAGGCCTTATATCGCCGAGATGTCGCGAATTGCAGACACTTTCATCTCCTGCTACCCGAACGCCGGGCTGCCCAACGCCTTCGGCGAGTACGACGAGTCCCCGGAGCATCAGGCGAGCTACATCGCCGAGTTCGCCGAGGCCGGCCTGGTCAACCTGGTCGGTGGTTGCTGCGGAACAACGCCGGCGCACATCGCCGAGATCGCCAAGGTCGTCGAGGGCACACCGCCTCGCAAGGTGCCGAAGATCGAGGTGGCCACCCGGCTCTCGGGCCTGGAGCCGCTCAACATCACCGACGACTCCCTGTTCGTGAATATCGGTGAGCGCACCAACATCACCGGTTCCGCCCGGTTCCGCAACCTGATCAAGGCCGGGGACTACGACAGCGCCCTCTCGGTCGCCCTGCAGCAGGTCGAGGTCGGTGCGCAGGTCATCGATATCAATATGGACGAGGGCATGATCGACGGTGTCGCCGCGATGGACCGGTTCACCAAGCTGATTGCGGCCGAGCCGGATATTAGCCGCGTCCCGGTGATGATCGACTCCTCCAAGTGGGAGGTCATCGAGACGGGTCTGAAGAACGTGCAGGGCAAGCCGATCGTCAACTCGATCTCCCTCAAGGAGGGCGAGGAGAAGTTCACCCGGGAGGCACGGCTGTGCCGCAAATACGGCGCCGCCGTCGTCGTGATGGCCTTCGACGAAAAGGGTCAGGCCGACAACCTGGAGCGTCGCAAGGAGATCAGCGGGCGCGCCTACCGGATCCTGACCGAGGAGGTCGGCTTCCCGGCCGAGGACATCATCTTCGACCCGAACTGCTTCGCGCTGGCGACCGGTATCGAGGAGCACGCGACGTACGGGATCGACTTCGTCGAGGCCTGCTCCTGGATCAAGGAGAATCTGCCCGGGGTGCATATCTCCGGCGGTATCTCGAACGTGTCGTTCTCGTTCCGCGGCAACAACCCTGTCCGCGAGGCGATCCACGCAGTCTTCCTGTTCCATACCATCAAGGCCGGCCTGGACATGGGCATCGTCAACGCCGGTGCGCTGGTGCCCTACGACTCGATCGACCCCGAGCTGCGGGAGCGAATCGAGGACGTCGTCCTGAACCGTCGCGAAGACGCGGGCGACAGGCTCCTGGAGATCGCTGAGCGGTTCAACAGCTCAGACGACGGCACCGGGGCAAAGGACCCGGTGGCAGCCGAGTGGCGCAGCCTCGGAGTCCGCGAGCGGATCACGCACGCGCTGGTCAAGGGGATCGACGCCCACGTCGACGCTGACACCGAGGAATTGCGGGCCGAGATCGCCGCTGCCGGTGGGCGCCCGATCGAGGTGATCGAGGGCCCGCTGATGGACGGTATGAACGTGGTCGGTGATCTCTTCGGCGCGGGCAAGATGTTCCTTCCCCAGGTCGTTAAGTCAGCCCGGGTGATGAAGAAGGCCGTGGCGTACCTGCTGCCGTATATCGAGGCGGAGAAGCAAGAGTCCGGCGCCTCCCAGGGCGGTGGGGCCCAAGAGGGAGAGCGGAGCAAGGACACCAACGGCACGATCATCATGGCGACCGTCAAGGGTGACGTGCACGACATCGGCAAGAACATCGTCGGTGTTGTGTTGCAGTGCAACAACTTCGAAGTGATCGACCTCGGTGTGATGGTCCCCGCCCAGAAGATCCTGGACGCGGCGAAGGAGCACAACGCCGACATCATCGGGTTGTCCGGCCTGATCACCCCGTCGCTGGACGAGATGGTCAACGTCGCCGTCGAGATGGAGCGTCAAGGGCTGCAGATCCCCCTGCTGATCGGTGGCGCGACCACCTCGCGGGCCCACACGGCCGTGAAGGTGGCGCCGCGTCGCAGCGGTCCGGTGGTGTGGGTCAAGGATGCTTCCCGCTCCGTGCCGGTTGCTGCGGCACTCCTCGACGACAAGCAGCGTCCGGCCCTGCTGGAGGCCACCGCGATCGACTATGCATCTCTTCGCGAACGGCACGCCGAGAAGAACGAGCGGCCGATGCTGACGCTGGAGAAGGCCCGCGCCAATCGGACGCCGATCGAGTGGGATGTCTACACGCCGCCGGTGCCCGCCCAGGGCCTCGGCGTGCGGGAATTCTGCGACTACGACCTCGCTGAGTTGCGCGAATATATCGACTGGCAGCCGTTCTTCAACGCCTGGGAGATGAAGGGCAGGTTTCCCGACATCCTCAACAACCCGGTCTCGGGCGAGACTGCCCGCAAGCTGTACGACGACGCGAATGAGATGCTCGACACCCTGATCAAGGAGAAGTGGCTGACGGCGAATGGGGTGATCGGGTTCTTCCCGGCCAACGCGGTCGGTGACGACATCGAGGTGTACACCGATGAGACCCGCACCCAGGTGCGGACCACATTGCACAACCTGCGCCAGCAGGGCGAGCACCGGGCCGGCATACCGAACCGGTCGCTCGCCGACTACATCGCGCCCAGGGACACCGGTCTGGCCGACTACGTCGGCGCTTTCGCCGTCACCACGGGGCTCGGCAGCCAGGAGAAGACCGCCGAGTTCAAGGCGGCCAGCGACGACTACAACGCGATACTGCTGGAATCCCTCGCCGACCGGCTGGCAGAGGCGTTCGCCGAACGGATGCACCAACGTGTACGCAAGGAGTTCTGGGAATTCCAGCCCGACGAGCAGTTGGACAACGAGGCGCTCATCGGCGAGAAGTACGTGGGCATCCGCCCTGCGCCCGGCTACCCGGCCTGCCCGGAGCACACCGAGAAGGCGACGCTCTGGGAGTTGATGGACGTCAAGGAGCGGACCGGCATCGAACTGACCGAGTCGATGGCGATGTGGCCTGGTGCTGCCGTCAGTGGCTTGTACTTCTCGCACCCGCAGTCGCAGTACTTCGTGGTGGGCCGGATGGCCCAGGATCAGATTGCCGACTACGCCAAACGCAAGGGCTGGACCCTGAAGGAGGCCGAGCGGTGGCTCGCCCCCAACCTCGGGTACAACCCGGAGGACTGAGCCCTGCGTCAGTCATTACCCCTCGCGAGCGTGCGTGTTTGCGCACCGACACGCCGTCGACATTGGCATTCTGCGCACCCTCGCGACCGGCGGGATACGGCCCGCCCAGCGGAAACGCCGTGACTTTGCTGGTCGTGGCGTGGGACAATCGCTCGCCGTGAAGACCTTCGAGGATCTGTTCTCCGAACTCGGCGAGCGCGCCCGCACGCGCCCGCCGGGGAGTACCACCGTCGCAGCGCTGGACGGCGGCGTCCACGGGCTGGGCAAGAAGATCCTGGAGGAGGCCGGTGAGGTGTGGCTGGCCGCCGAGCACGAGCCCGATGAGGCTCTCGCCGAAGAGATCAGCCAGCTGCTGTATTGGACGCAGGTACTGATGATCGCCCGGGGCCTGTCCCTCGCCGACGTGTATCGGAAACTGTGAGCATGTTGCGGGTCGCGGTTCCCAACAAGGGCGCCCTCAGTGAGCCGGCGACCGAGATCCTTGCGGAGGCCGGCTATCGGCGGCGCACCGATCCCAGGGACCTGACGGTCATCGACCCCGTCAACCAGGTCGAGTTCTTCTTCCTGCGGCCCAAGGACATCGCCATCTACGTCGGTTCGGGGCAGCTCGATTTCGGTATCACCGGGCGCGATCTGGTGGCCGATTCTGACGCGCCGGTGCGTGAGCGGCTGGCCCTGGGTTTCGGTTCGTCGAGCTTCCGGTACGCCGGCCCTGCCGGCCGGAGCTGGACGACGGCCGACCTGGCCGGAAAAAGGATCGCGACCGCCTACCCGAACCTGGTGCGAAAAGACCTGGCCGAACGCGGTATTGACGCAACCGTCATCCGGCTCGATGGTGCGGTGGAGATCTCGGTGCAGCTCGGTGTGGCCGACGCCATCGCCGACGTGGTGGGGTCCGGACGCACGCTGAGCCTGCACGATCTGGTGGCCTTCGGTGAGCCGCTGTGTGATTCGCAGGCCGTGCTGATCGAGCGCGCCGGTCACGACAGCGACGGCGCCGGCGCCGTCGCCGAAGGCGGGACCCGCGTGGCGCGCGACCAACTCGTTGCCCGCGTGCAGGGCGTGGTCTTCGGTCAGCAGTATCTGATGCTCGACTACGACTGCCCACGCTCGGTGCTGGACAGGGCTACGGCGATCACCCCGGGGCTGGAATCACCGACCATCGCCCCGCTCGCCGACCCGGACTGGGTGGCGGTTCGCGCGTTGGCGCCCCGCCGCGGCATCAACGAGATCATGGACGAGCTGGCCGCTATCGGCGCGAAGGCGATCCTGGCGTCCGACGTCAGGTTCTTCCGGTTCTGATCGACACGTGCGGTTCTGATCGACACGTGGCGGCTGTGTTAGCGTCCCCTCGGGCGCTCGAGCCGCCGAAGACCTAGGACTCCCAAGACTTCGTCCCTCAGGAGGGTTTTCCTGTGACACATGCTCTTGTGCTGCTGCTGGCGATGCTGATCGGTGTCGTCGCGGGCCTGCGGTCGATGGCGGCCCCCGCCGTCGTCGCGTGGGCGGCCCATCTGGGATGGATCAACCTGCACGGCACCTGGGCCTCCTGGGTGGCCACCACCAGCACGGTCATCGTCCTGACAGTGCTCGCGGTCGGCGAATTGATCGCCGACAAACTCCCCAGGACCCCGCCCCGCATCACGGTCCCGTCGTTCGCTATCCGGTTCGTCCTGGGTGCCTTCGCCGGTGCGGTTATCGGCGCGGCGTGGCACTACACCTTCAGCTCACTGGGCGCGGGCGTGATCGGCGCCGTCATCGGCACGCTGAGCGGCTACCACGCGCGCCGGTTGCTGGCGGCGCACAACTATGGGCCCGACCTGCCGATAGCCATGCTTGAGGACGCGATCGCCATCCTCGGTGGCTTCGTCGTCCTCGCCGCGACAGCCCACCTGTAGCGGGAGCGACGGGCCTTACGCGGCGGGCTCGGCCGCCCGCGACGTCGGGGTGGCGACCGCGACATCCGGCCATCCCGGATAGGCGGGCGGGGTGCCACCGAATAGCGGGCAGTGCTTGTGGTGGGGGCACCAGTCGCATAACCGGGACTGGCTCGGACGGAAGTCGCCTGTGCGGCCAGCGGTTTGGATGGCGCGCCACATGGCCATCAGCGTCTTCTCGAAGCGCTCCAGCTCGTCGAGGTCGGGCGAATAGTCCAGTATCTGGCCATCGGCCAGATAGATCAGCCGCAGCCGCGTGGGAGGCACCCCGCGGGACCGCAACAGGGCCACCGCGTAGAACTTCATCTGGAACATCGCCTTGAACTCGGCCAGCGCCCGCGCGGCGGGAGGCGCCTTGCCCGTCTTGTAGTCGACGACCCGCAACTCGCCTCCCGCAGCGACGTCGATGCGGTCGATGAAGCCCCGCAGCAGCGTGCCGTCGGCCAGTTCGACCTCCACCCGCTGCTCGCAGGACTGCGGGTCGAAGCGAGTCGGGTCCTCGAGCCGGTAGTAGCCGGACAGCAGCGCGCGGGCTTCGCTCATAAGCTCGGCGCGCTGCGCCGGGTCCAGCGTGTCGGCGAACTCGGGCTCCGCGGCGATCACACTCTCCCACGCGGGGTCCACCAGCGACATCGCCGTTTCGGGGCCGCGCTGCGCCGCCGGCAGGCCGTAGAGCTGCTCGAGGGCCGCGTGCACCACCGACCCGCGCAGCTGCGCCACCGAGGGCGCCTCGGGCAACCGGTCGATCGCGCGGAACCGATAGAGCAGCGGGCACTGCTTGAAATCCGCCGCCCGCGACGGCGACAGGGCTGGACGTGACGCCGGCCGGGGCTGGCGATCCGCCGGCAGCTCAGTCATGGTCCGCAGCCTAGGCGGCGGCACCGACAACCCCGGGCAACCCGGGCGGCGCGTCGGCTGGCACGCTGACGTGCGTGTCCGACACCGGCCCGCTCACTGTGGGCGAACGCGTCCAACTGACCGACGCCAAGGGCCGGCACTACACGATCGTGCTCACCGAGGGCGCCGAGTTTCACACCCATCGCGGCGTCGTCACCCACGATGCGCTGATCGGTCTGGACCAGGGCAGCGTGGTCACATCCAGCAACGGCGCGCTCTTCCTGGTGCTGCGTCCGCTCCTGGTCGACTACATGATGTCGATGCCGCGCGGACCGCAGGTGATCTACCCCAAGGACGTCGCGCAAATCGTGCACGAGGGCGATATCTTCCCGGGTGCCCGCGTGCTGGAGGCCGGAGCCGGCTCCGGTGCGTTGACGATCTCGCTGTTGCGGGCGGTGGGACCGGGAGGCCGGGTGGTCTCCTACGAACATCGCGCCGACCATGCCGAGCACGCGCGTCGCAACGTGTCGGTGTTCTCCGGTGGCCACGAACCCGACAACTGGAACCTGGTCGTCGCCGACGTCGCCGACTCCGACCTGCCCGACGGCTCCTTCGACCGGGCCGTTCTGGACATGCTCGCCCCGTGGGAGGTGCTGGAGTCGGTTGCCCGGCTGGTGGTCGCCGGGGGGGTGTTGATGATCTACGTGGCCACCGTGACGCAGCTGTCGCGGGTCGTGGAGGCGGTGCGAACCCAGCAGTGCTGGACCGAACCCCGGGCATGGGAGACCATGCAGCGCGGCTGGTACGTCGTCGGCCTCGCGGTGCGGCCCCAGCACTCGATGCGCGGCCATACCGCCTTCCTGGTGAGCACGCGGCGGCTCGCGCCCGGCGTCGTCGCCCCTGCGCCCCTGGGCCGCAAACGGGTGGGGCGCGACGGCTGAGCGACCGAACGGCCCCCTCACTCCAGGTCGTCGCTGCGCAGCACAGAGCGTCGCACCGACAGCAATTCGAACTCCGGGTGGGCGGCGACCAGTCGCTCGGCCGCGTCGAGCACCTCGACGGCGTGGGAGCGGTCACCGGAGGCCAGGGCCACGCCGATGCCCGCCCTTCGGAGAAGCTCGTGCGAGCCCGTCTCGGCTGCCGACACGGCGAACGTGCGCCGCAGTTCGGCGACGACGGGACGAATCACCGATCGCTTCGCCTTGAGCGAGTGCACATCGCCGAGCAGCACGTCGAACTCGAGCCAGCCGATCCACATCCCGCTGGTCAACGCGGGGGAGCCGGGGGAGCCGGGGTCGGTTGGGGTGTCCCGGGTGCCGGCGGCGCGGGTGACGGGCTCATGGCCAAGAGCATGTCGGCGGTTCGCCGCGAGAGTTGCCAGCCCCCCGGGCATGGCGTGAACTCCATGGGGAACGTGACGTTCGGGTGGCTCTGCTGCGCGGTGTTAACGGTGACGGTGGCCATGACATGGGTCGGCGTCGTCTCCGACCACGCGATGTTGGTCGCGGCGAAACCTATTGGCAGGTAGCCGTTGTCGTGTAGCGCGGTGATGAACTTGTCGATTGTGCCCGCGGTGTCCGGGGTTGCGCCCTCGATCAGGGGCGCCTTGTCCCCAGGCGGGACGTTCGGGTCGGCCAGCCGGGCCAGCACCGCGGTGAGGGCGTCGGGACCGGGCGGAGCGGTGAGAGCCGCGGAGGTCGCCGGTGCTGCCTGTGTGGCGGGTGGGGACGCTGTTCTGGGCGGATTCGATGAGCACGCCACGATCCCGAACGCCCCCAGCGCCGCGGCGGCGATCAGGGTGACGACCCTGGTGGGGATCTTGGTGACGCCCTTGGTGGGGATCTTGGTGGGGATCTTGGTGGGGATCGTGGTGGGGATCGTGGTGGGGATCGTGGTGAGGATCGTGGTGAGGATCGTGGTGAGGAGCGGGCGCGCCAGCCGACCCGGCGGGGCCTGGTTCACAGCCGAAATGTCCACGTTGTCCTCTGT
>CAIYOH010000033.1 GCA_903927745.1 uncultured Mycobacteriaceae bacterium | reverse complement strand
CTTCACGGGCACCGAGCAGACCCTGCAGGCGGCGGTCGACAAGCTGGGTGGCCTGCACGTCGTGGTGACCACCGCCGGCGGCGGCATCGCCAAGCGCACCCTGACCAAGACCGGTCCGCATGACCTCGAATCCTTCCGATCGGTCGTTGACCTCAACCTGATCGCCACCTTCAACATCAGCCGGTTGGCGGCCGCGCACATGGCCAACAACGAGCCCGAGGACGCTGAGACGGGAGAGCGGGGCGTCATCATCAACACCGCGTCCATCGCCGCCTTCGAGGGGCAGATCGGGCAGGTCGCCTACACCGCCGCCAAGGCCGCGATTGCCGGGATGTGCCTGACCATGGCCCGTGACCTGGGGTCGGTCGGCATCCGGGTGCTCGCCATCGCACCCAGCCTCTTCCTGACCGGGATCACCGCGATGGTTCCCGACGAGATGGCTGTAGCGCTGGTCAAGGACGCCGCCTTCCCGAAGCGGATGGGTCGGCCCATCGAGTACGCGAAGCTCGCGGCGGCCATCGTCGACAACCCGATGCTCAACGGGCAGTGCATCCGTCTGGACGCCGGGCAGCGGTTCGCGCCGAAGTAGGTATTCAGTACAGTCGCGTAAAAGCCACGCACGAAACAGCCACGCTGCGCGAGGAGGCCCCTGTGGGTATTGCATTGACCGACGACCACCGTGAACTTGCCGAGGTGGCCCGCTCGTTCCTGGCCGCGCAGAAGGCGCGCTTGGCGGCGCGGTCGCTGCTCGACGCCCCCGAGGAGACGCGGCCCGCCTTCTGGCACGGCCTGGTCGAGCTCGGCTGGCTCGGTCTGCACATCGACGAGGAGCACGGGGGCTCCGGTTACGGGCTGCCCGAACTCGTGGTGGTGGTCGAAGAGCTGGGCCGCGCGGTAGCGCCGGGTCCGTTCGTGCCGACCGTGATCGCGTCGTCGGTGATCGCCAAAGACGGTAGTGCCGAGCAGAAGTCGAGGTTGCTGCCGGGACTGGCCGACGGAACGGTCGCCGCGGGGATCGGACTGGACGGCGCTGTCCGGGTCGTGGACGGTCCCGGCGGTCGCACAGCCGACGGGGACGCCGGGATCGTGCTCGGCGCCGGCCTCGCCGACCTGCTCGTGATCGCCGCCGGCGACGACATCCTGGTGCTGGAATCCGGCCGCGCCGGTGTGTCGGTCTCCTGCACCGGGGGTGCATCGAACAATCTCGATCCGACCCGGCGTTCCGGGCGCGTGCACCTCACAGGGGTGACCGTCACCGCCGATGACCTGCTGGTTGGGGCGCGCGAGTCGGCGCTGGCGCGGGCCCGAACGCTGCTGGCCGCGGAGGCGGTGGGCGGGGCGTCTGACTGCGTGGAAACCGCAGTCGAGTACGCCAAGGTGCGCGAGCAATTCGGGCGCACCATCGCGACATTCCAAGCCGTCAAACACCACTGCGCGAACATGGTGGTGGCCGCCGAGTCGGCGGTCGCTGCGGTGTGGGATGCCTCGCGCGCCGCCGGGGAGGATGAGAGCCAGTTCCGGTTGGCCGCCGCCGTGGCCGCCGCGCTGGCCCTACCGGCCTACGCACGCAACGCCGAACTGAACATCCAGGTGCACGGCGGCATCGGCTTCACCTGGGAGCACGACGCGCACCTGCACCTGCGGCGCGCTCTGGTACTCGCTGCGTTGATCGGCGGTGACACGCCGGCCCGCGACATCTACGGCCGCACCGTGGCCGGCGTCACCCGGGAGAACAGCCTGGACCTGCCGCCCGAGGCGGAGGCACTGCGCACCCGCGTGCGCGCCGAGGCCGCCGAGATCGCCGCGCTGGAGGGCCAGGCCCAGGTCGACAGACTGATCCAGACGGGCTACGTGATGCCGCACTGGCCCAAGCCGTGGGGCCTCGCGGCCGACGCCGTCGAGCAACTGGTGATCGAGGAGGAATTCCGCACGGCCGGCATCAAGCGGCCCGACTACGGGATCACCGGGTGGGTGATCCTGACCCTGATTCAGCACGGAACCGATTGGCAGATCGAAAGATTCGTCGAGAAGGCGCTGCGCCAGGACGAGATCTGGTGCCAGCTGTTCTCCGAGCCTGAGGCCGGCTCGGACGCCGCGTCGGTGAAGACCCGCGCCACCCGGGTGGACGGCGGATGGATGATCAACGGGCAGAAGGTGTGGACCAGTGGCGCGCAGATCTGCAGCCGCGGCTTTGCCACCGTCCGCACCGACCCCGACGCCCCCAAGCATGCCGGCATCACCACCGTGATCATCGACATGAAGGGCCCCGGGGTCGAGGTGCGGCCCCTGCGGCAGATCACCGGCGGTGCGGAATTCAACGAGGTCTTCTTCAACGACGTCTTCGTTCCCGACGAGGACGTCGTGGGAGAACCCAACGCGGGCTGGACCGTCGCGCGGGCGACGCTCGGCAACGAGCGGGTCAGCATCGGTGGTGGTGGCTCGTTTTACGAGGGCATCGCGGCGCAGCTGATCGCGCTGACTCAGAAGAACGGGGAGCGGTTGGCCGGGGCGGAGGTCCGGGTCGGTAACTATCTCGCCGAGGACCACGCGCTGCGGTTGTTGAACCTGCGTCGCGCCGCCCGCAGCGTCGAGGGGTCGGGTCCCGGTCCGGAGGGCAACATCACCAAGCTCAAGGTGGCCGACCACATGATCGACGGTGCGGCGCTGTCCGCAGCCCTACTCGGCCCCGAGATCGTGCTGTTCGACGGGCCTGGGGCGCTGGCCGGCCGGATGATCATGGGCGCGCGTGGCATGGCGATCGCCGGCGGCACCTCGGAGGTGACCCGCAACCAGATCGCCGAGCGGATTCTGCACATGCCGCGCGACCCGCTGATCAATTGAGCCCGCGGGCGG
The DNA here is from genome assembly GCA_903927745.1 of uncultured Mycobacteriaceae bacterium. Taxonomy (GTDB): domain Bacteria; phylum Actinomycetota; class Actinomycetes; order Mycobacteriales; family Mycobacteriaceae; genus Mycobacterium. Next base: position 4,908 of record CAIYOH010000033.1, on the reverse strand, counting down.
GGCGTCAGGCCGGCCCGAACTGCGGGGCGCCGCCGCTGCCCGCGTCGGGCAGTATGCCGACGGGCATCCCGCAGGTGACCGACTCGGGTTCGCAGCCCACGATGTTGGCCGCCACCCGCAGGCCGGCCTGCTCCGCGAGCTCGACGAGGGCGATGACGTACGGGAGCGGGATCTCCGGGTTGTAAGGGTGGTGGTTCACCGTGTAGGTGAACACCGTGCCGCGCCCCGACACCGGGCGGGCGACCAGCGGGCCACCGCAGTCGCGGCAGTGACCGCTCGCCGGATGCACCCAGCGCCCGCAGGTGTCGCAATGCTCGATGAGCAGCGGGGCGCTCGGCTCGGCTGGCACGGCCATTACAGTACGCTCAGCCGATGACGCTGTTCGAAAAGGACGCGATCCTCTCCGGTGTCGGTATGTCGCGAATCGGCCGTCGCACGGGCATTGCGGGTATGCAGCTGACCATGGAGGCGGTGCGCGCCGCGATCGCCGATGCGGGCCTGAGCGCGGGTGATATCGACGGCATTGCGACGCTGGGCGACACGCCGCCGAAGGACGTCACCGCCGAACTCCGCATCGACGCCCCGGACTGCGGGTCCGGCTTCGGCACCGGCGGCCTGCTGAGCCCGGTCATGTCGGCCTGCCGCGCGGTCGCTGAGCGCCGCGCTCGCCATGTTCTGGTCTACCGCACAGTGCAGATGCTGGGCGGCACCGTCACGGCGAACGCCGAGGAGAACGCACCGGCCCCGCCGCTGGCACGTATGTTCGAGACACCCGAGGGAGAGCCTCGACCGGCCGTCGGCGCCATGGACGACGTCAACGACCTCGTCGCCGCGCATGCGTACTCGGCCGCGAACTGGTTGGCGCTGACCTGTCGGCGCCATATGGAGCTTTACGGCACCACCAAAGAACAACTCGGCTGGATCGCGCTGAACGGGCGACGCAACGCGGCGCGCAATCCGCTTGCCGTGTATCGGGATCCGATGACCATGGCCGATTACCTCGGGGCGCGGCTGGTGTCGACGCCGTTCGGGTTGCTGGACTGCGACGTGCCGATCGACGGCTCTGTCGCCGTGGTGGTGTCGCACGCGGAGTACGCCCCGGACTGTCCGCACCGGGCGGTAGCAGTCGAGGCGATCGGCGGGTCCGATGGCGCGGGCGGCTGGTTCCACCGCGACGACTATCCGAAGATGGCGATGTCGGACGCGGCCGCGCACATGTGGTCGCGTACCGACCTGAAGCCGGCCGATCTCGGTGTGGCCGAGTTGTACGACGGGTTCACGTTTCTCACCTTGGCCTGGCTGGAAGCTCTCGGCATCTGCGGCGACGGAGAGGGCGGGCCCTACGTCGAGGGCGGCGCGCGTATTGCCCACGACGGCGCTCTGCCTCTCAACACGTACGGCGGGCAACTCTCCGCGGGGCGCATGCACGGCTACTGGGCGCTGCACGAAGGATGCCTGCAGCTGCGCGGCGACGCGGGGGAGCGGCAGGTGGCGGACCGCCCGCACGTCGGTGTCGTCTCCGTCGGCGGGGGTCCCGTCGCCGGGTGCATGCTGCTCACCTGCTGAGCAGCGCTGTGCGCTCAGAGCGGGCGCAGCAGGATCGGCATGCCGTCCTTGGGCACCGGCATTCCGCCGTAATCCCATTCCGCCCGGTATCCGGGCCGGGGCAGTTCGAGCCGGTACCGCAGGAGCAGGCGGTGCAGGATCGTCTTGATCTCCAACGTCCCGAATACCGAGCCTATGCACTTGTGGGCGCCGCCCCCGAACGGCGCGAACGCATAGCGGTGCCGTTTGTGCTCGTTGCGCGGCTCGGCGAACCGGGCCGGGTCGAACGTCATCGGATCGGTCCACAACTCCGGCAGGCGGTGGTTCAGCCCAGGGAAGGCGATGACGTTGGTGCCCTGGGGGAGGAAGTGGCCGAGGAGCTCAGTGTCGCGGACCGTCCGACGCATCGCCCACTGGACGGGCGTCACCAACCGGAGCGACTCGTTCATCACCAGTTCGAGCGATTCCAGCTTCTCCAGCGACTCGATGTCCAGCGGCCCGTCGCCGAGCCGTCTCGATTCGTCGCGGCAGCGGTCCTGCCATTCCGGATCGCCGGCCAGGTAGTAGATCATGGTCGTCGCGGTGGACGTCGAGGTGTCGTGCGCCGCCATCATCAGGAAGATCATGTGGTTGACGATGTCCTCATCGGTGAACGTGTTGCCATCCTCGTCCGCGCTGTGGCACAACACCGACAGCAGGTCGCTGCCGTCGTTCCCGCGTTGTTCCCGGACGCGCTCGCGGAAGTAGTTCTCGAGCAGTGTGCGAGCCTTGAGGCCCCGCCACCAGGTGAACGGGGGAACGCCGGAGCGGATGATCGCGTTGCCCGCGCGGGTGGTGATGATGAACGCCTTGTTGACCTTGGTGACCAGATCGCGGTCTGTGCCTGGCTCGTGGCCCATGAACACCATGGAGGCGATGTTGAGGGTCAGTTCCCGCATCGCCGGATGGAGCAGGAAGCGCGCATCGTTGACCACCCAGTCCTGCGCGACCACCTTCGAGACGACCTTGTCCATCTGCTCGACGTAGCTGGCGAGCCGGGTGCGGGTGAATGCCTCCTGCATGATCCGGCGGTGGAAGAGGTGCTCTTCGAAGTCGAGCAGCATCAGCCCGCGGTTGAAGAACGGCCCGATCACCGGCACCCAGCCCTGCTGCGAGTAGTCCTTGGTGCGGTTGGAGTAGATGACCTGGGCGGCGTCCGGGCCCAGCGCCGAGACGCTCGGCAGCACCTGCGAGGCCCCGAACACCAACGGACCCTTGGTCCGGTAGAGGAACATCAGATAGTCCGGTCCACCGCGCAACATCTCGATGAGGTGGCCGAGCAACGGCAGCCCGGCATCGCCGACGACCGGCTTGAGCCCGCTGCCGGGCGGCGGGTCGGCGAGCGTGCGCTCGGAAAACCGGGTGTCGAGCAGCGTGCGTTCGACGAGGCCCATGCCGGGGAAGTTATTGAACGACGGGGTGAGCCGACGCCGCGCCTGATCCAGCAGGTAGTGGGGGGTGCTGATGGTGGCCGTCATCATGACTCCTCGGTAGTCCGTGTTGTCGGTGAATTCTTCGTGACCGAGTTGACGGCGGTCAAGTTTGCCTTTTGCGCGGCGTGGTGCGAGGTCGGGGCCGGTATCGTCGCGGCCATGGGGCGGCGGGCATCCGAGCGGTACTTCGCGGGGAAGCGGTGCCTTGTCACGGGCGCTGCCAGCGGAATCGGCCGCGCGACGGCGCTGCGCCTGGCCAGCCACGGCGCCGAGCTGTATCTGACCGACCGCAACGCAGACGGCCTGGAGGTGACCGTGGCCGACGCCCGCGCCCTGGGCGCGCGGGTGCCCCGCTACCGGGCCCTCGACATCGCCGACTACGGGCAGGTTTTGGAGTTCGCCGCCGACATCCACGCCGCGCACCTGAGCATGGATGCCGTCTTCAACATCGCCGGCGTCTCCGCCTGGGGCACCGTCGACCGGCTGACCCACGAGCAGTGGAGCACGATGATCGCGGTCAACCTGATGGGTCCGATCCACGTCATCGAGACCTTCGTGCCGCCCATGGTGGCCGCGGGCCGGGGCGGTCGGGTGGTCAACGTGTCGTCCGCGGCGGGGTTGGTCGCCCTGCCGTGGCACGCCGCGTACAGCGCCAGCAAATTCGGGTTGCGCGGCCTTTCGGAGGTGCTGCGCTTCGACCTGGCCCAGCATCGCATCGGGGTGTCGCTGGTGGTGCCGGGCGCGGTGAACACCCCGCTGGCCGACACGGTCGAGATCGCGGGCGTCGACCGCGACGACCCGCGGGTGGACCGCTGGGTGCAACGTTTCGCCGGCCACGCGGTGTCGGCGGACGTCGCGGCCGCGAAGATCCTGACCGGGGTCGCCTGGAACCGGTACCTGATCTACACCTCCCCGGACATCCGGGCGCTGTACGCGTTCAAACGGTTCGCGTGGTGGCCCTACAGCATGTCGATGCGGCGGGTGAATGTGCTTTTCACGCGCGCACTGCGCCCCAGCCCGGCGCCGCTGCCCCCGGGTCGGCTGGAGTAGGTCGTCGGCGTGTTGTGAAGTGCGACACGCCGGTGCGCTGTCCGCGGCGGGGCGTACGACCAGGGAATTTCAGAATTGTTATTCAGAACATCTTGTAGGTAGAGATCTTATCGGCCACTAGGTGTAGTGTTTGGAACACCGGTAGCCCCTCGCGCCGCACAGCCCGTCCCGCCCGATCGGCGTCCCCGATTTGGCACGAAAGTTCCCGAAAGTTCCCCGCTAGAGTCCCGCTAGAGTCTCGCTAGAGTCCCGCAAAGGAGCGGCATTCCCATGAGCATCACCGTGTACACCAAGCCCGCGTGCGTGCAGTGCAACGCCACCTACAAGGCACTCGACCAGCAGGGTCTGCCCTACGACACGGTCGACATCACGCTGGACCCCGAGGCGCGCGACTACGTGATGGCGCTCGGTTACCTCCAGGCCCCCGTCGTGGTGTCCGGCAACGACCACTGGTCGGGTTTCCGGCCCGACCGCATCAAGGCCCTCGCCGGGTCGGCGATCAGCGCCTGATCGGCGTCGGGCGGTCGGCGATCGGAAAGGGTTTGTGGTGCCATGACTGTCACGGGGGAGATCGCGGATCCGTTCACGAGCCGCAACCTCGTCTACTTCTCCAGCGTGTCGGAGAACACCCACCGCTTCGTGCAGAAGCTGGGTATACCCGCCACTCGGATCCCGCTGCGCGGCCGAATCGTGGTCGATCAGCCGTACGTGCTGATACGGCCCACCTACGGCGGCGGGCGGTCCTCGCCGCGCTCCGACGACGCCGGCTACGTCCCCAAACAGGTCATCGCCTTCTTGAACGATGAGCGGAATCGTTCGTTGATCCGCGGGGTCATCGCCG
>CAIYOH010000032.1 GCA_903927745.1 uncultured Mycobacteriaceae bacterium | reverse complement strand
GCGCCGGTCACGATGACCGACGCGCCGTCCAGGGATCGAGTCGCCACGCTCAGCCGGCGCTCTTCAGGACGGCGCTGTTCATGACGATGTCCACTGCGGCCTCGATCACGTCATCGTCGGGGACTGTGCCGAACATCAGCGCGGGGCACGCAACCACGCCGCTGACCATCGAAATCGCGGCTTCAAGCTCCGGGCCGTCGAACGCCTCCGCGAGGATTGCGCGGATCGGACGTTGGCCTTCGCTGTTGATTCTTTCCCTGAGCTGGCTCATCGCCTCGACGGTCGCCCACTGTGCCATCGCGGCGAGGATCCGATCGAGTCGGTGGTCGACGACCGCCTGCCTGAACGTCGTGAGCTGCCCCACCAGATTGGTGCGCAGGTCGCCGGTGCGGTCGTACTGCGGCATGTCAGCCAGGATGCCGAGGGCGGCCGCCGCGAGATCGAGTCGCGAGGGCCAGTAGCTGTAGAGGGTCGTTCTGGAGTACCCGGCGACGTCAGCGACACGCGCGTGGGTGAGGGCGTCTGAACCCTCTTTGGTCAATACGTCCAGGGCCGTCCGGGCGATGTCGGCGCGGGTTCGGGCCACGCGGGCGTCCTCACGTACCCGGACCGGCCTATGAACCTGACCCCTCACGACGTGCACCGATCCTCACATTTACGGTTCTGGACGCCGGCACGAAGCCGGAACGGAGTCGACTCGAATACAGCACAAAGTCGGCATGGATCCAGATTGTGCAGCAGGAGGGGATTGAGCTTTCTGTTGTTTACTGTACCATCTGTACGGTTCTCATTCCGTCTCACCGAAAGCTGACAGATGATTCCTAATCAACTGACGCAAGCCCAGTTCGACACGGTGTACAACTTCCTGTCGTTCGCCATCGCGTCCCAGTTGTTCACCACGATTTTCCTCCTCGCCTCCCAGCGGCGGGTTCTGCCCCGCTATCGGCAGGCCCTGGTGATCTCCGCGACAGTGACCGGGATCGCCGCCTACCACTACTTCCGTATTTTCAACTCCTTCGACGAGGCCTTCGTCTCGAAGGCAGTGGGCGGACACGGAACGTATGCGCAGGCGGTGGGCTCGTCCTTCAACGAGGGCTACCGCTACGTGGACTGGCTGCTCACGGTGCCGCTGCTGCTGACTGAGCTCGTCGTCGTGCTGGCGCTGGCCAAGAAGCTGCAAGCATCTCTGCTGGTGCGGCTGATCCCGGCGTCGGCGCTGATGATCGCCCTGGGCTACCCGGGTGAGATCAGCGGCGACAACGGCACCCGCAACGTCTTCGGGTTGCTGTCGACGATTCCGTTCCTCTACATCCTCTACGTGCTGTTCGTCGAGCTGACCAAGTCGCTGGACCGGCAGCCCGCCGCGGTGCGCACCACGGTCAGCAATCTCCGCTGGCTGCTGCTGGCGACCTGGGGCGTCTACCCGATCGCCTACATCATCCCGCTGTACTTCCCGCACTCGGGAGCAGCTGCATGGGTGGCGAAGCAGGGTGGATATTCGATCGCCGACATCCTGGCCAAGTGCCTCTACGGTCTGCTGATCTACCGGATCGCGCGCGTGAAGTCCTTCGCCGACGACCCGGCCTTCGCCGCGTCGGAGGGTGAGTCGGAGCACGCGCACGCTGCCTGAGCCGAGCCGGCCTGCGCCGGAATGACACGCTGACGCCCTCCGGGAACTCTCCCGGGGGGCGTCGGTGTTGTGTGGGCCCGGCGCTAGCCCCCCAGGGGCACGCCGAACCGGAAACGCCGCCCCGTGACCGTCTCGGGAATGACGCGCACGAAGTGGGGTTTGTCCGACTGCAGTGTGTCCGTGTGGAGTGTGTCCGTGTGGAGTGTGTCCGTAGAAACCCACGGCAACACCTGGGCCCGCTCGGCCTCCTCGAGTTCCTCGAACGTGCGGACCGAACGCGCGTTGCCTTTGATGATCACGCTCCATCCTTCGGCGACGTTGTGATCGTCGACCTCGAAGAGCACACGGTTATTGATCGCGGTGCTGACCAGCTTGGTGCCCTCGGCCGTGCGGAACAGCACGGTGCGCCGCTGCACGGCGTAATTCACGGGGAATATCTCGGGGTGACCGTCGACGCTGGTGATCAGCCGTCCCAGCGTCTCGCCCCCCAGCAGGTCCCAGCATTCGTTCACCGAGAGGATCGCAGATCCGTCCTTACTGTGCGTCATAGCGTCGACAGTATTGGAGCAGGAAGGCCGTGGGTGCCGGCCGAAGGTCCCGCATCGTAGGGACCAAAGTTGAGTGCTCCGCGACGGACGCTGGGGACCAAGGACTCTGGTGCGTGCGGCGCGTACGCCCCATAGTCGGAGCGGGGGCACGGCCGCGGTTCGCCGCGGTGCACGCCACCCTCTGGGAGCACGCACACGCCACGTGAAAGAACTGTCATGGCCTCCACCGCAAATGAACCCGCAGGTGTGACCGACGCGGACGTCGACGCGCTGGCCTCCGACTTCCTCAACTGCCAGTTCGCCGCCGACATCTACGCCGACTGGCCCCTGGACCGACGCCTCGACGGCTTCCTGCACCACCGGGGACTGAAGCGCTTGGTCGAAGACGGCGACACCTACGAACTCATCCTCGAACGGGTGATGTCCTCCATCGGCGCGAAAGGCTGCCGATGAGCTCGCAGTCGACAGGCACCGCCCGGCGCTCGCCGCGGCGGGTGTTTCGCGACCGCGGCGAGGCTGGGCGGGTGCTGGCCGGGCTGCTCGGCGCTTACCGCGACCGCAGCGACGTGGTCGTGCTGGGCCTGGCGCGCGGCGGGATACCGGTCGCGTGGGAGGTTGCGGCCGCTCTGCACGCCCCACTGGATGCCTTCATCGTGCGCAAACTGGGAGCACCGGGCCGCGAGGAGTTCGCGTTCGGGGCGCTGGCGAGCGGGGGCCGCGTCGTGGTCAACGATGACGTGGTGCGCGGTCTGCGTATCAGCTCTCAGGAGCTGCGCGCCATCGCCGAACGCGAGGGCCGCGAGCTCGTCCGTCGCGAGGCGGCCTATCGCGGCGGACGCCCGCCCATCGATGTCGCCGGTAAGACGGTCATTCTCGTCGACGACGGAGTCGCCACGGGCGCAAGTATGTTCGCCGCGGTGCAGGCGTTGCGTGACGCCGAACCCGCCGGCATCGTCATCGCGGTGCCGGCGGCGCCGGAATCCACGTGCCGCGAATTCGTCGGGCTCGTCGACGACGTCGTCTGCGCCAGCATGCCGACCCCGTTCCTGGCGGTCGGCGAGTCGTTCTGGGATTTCCGGCAGGTCGAGGACGACGAGGTGCGGCGGCTGCTGGCCACCCCGACGGCCACCCCGATGGCGCTAGCGGCCCCAGCGGCCCCCGGGAGCCTGTCCGCCCCGGTGGCGCGCACACCGGCCGAGGTGATCGCCGCGGTGGCCATCGACGCGCCCGGTGGCGTCCCGCCGCGCGAGGCCCTGGAGGACTTGATCGGTGACGCCCGGATCGTCCTGATCGGCGAAAGCTCCCACGGCACGCACGAGTTCTACGTGGCGCGGGCCGCGATCACCAGATGGCTGATCGAGGAGAAGGGGTTTTGCGCCGTCGCCGCCGAGGCGGACTGGCCCGACGCCTATCGGGTGAACCGCTACGTGCGCGGCGCGACACCCACCGCGAGCCAGGATCGCAGCGCCGATGAGGCGCTGGGCGGCTTCCAACGCTTCCCGGCTTGGATGTGGCGCAACGTCGTCGTCCGCGACTTCGTCGACTGGCTGCACGACAACAATCGGCGCCACGCGTCCGACGGCGGGCCGCAGGCCGGGTTCTACGGGCTCGACCTCTACAGCCTGCACCGCTCGATGCAGGAGGTGATCGCCTACCTCGAGCGCGTCGACCCGAAGGCGGCGGCGCGGGCCCGGGAGCGGTACGGCTGCTTCGACCACGCGGCGGCCGACGACGGGCAGGCCTACGGCTATGCGGCGGCGTTCGGCGCCGGCCCCTCCTGCGAGCGGGAAGCGATCGATCAGCTGGTCGAGATCCAGCGCAACGCATTGGCCTACGCGCACCGCGACGGCCTGCTCGCCGAAGACGAACTGTTCTACGCCCAGCAGAACGCGCAGACGGTGCGCGACGCCGAGGTGTACTACCGGGCCATGTTCGGTGGGCGCGTCAACTCCTGGAATCTGCGCGACACGCACATGGCGCAGACCCTCGAAGCGCTACTGGAGCACCTGGACCGCCACCAGGACGTGCCGTCCGCCCGGATCGTGGTGTGGGCCCACAATTCCCACGTCGGCGATGCGCGGGCGACCGAGGTGCGGGCCGAGGGGCAACTGACGCTCGGCCAGCTCGTCCGTCAGCGTTTCGGCGACCAGGCTCGCCTGATCGGGTTCAGCACCTACTCGGGCACGGTCACCGCGGCCAGTGACTGGGGCGGGGCCGCCGAGCGCAAGGCCGTGCGACCGGCGCTGGACGGCAGCATCGAGGAACTGCTGCACGAGGTGGGTCAGGAAGTGGGTAAGAACGCGTTCCTGACCTCGGCGCTGCTGAGCCCCGAGGCCAACGAACCGCTGAGCACCGTCCGGCTGGGGCGCGCCATCGGTGTGATCTACCGGCCCGAAACGGAGCGACAGAGCCACTACTTCCATGTCCGGCCGGCCGACCAATTCGACGCGATGATCCACATCGACCAGACCGCGGCGCTCGAGCCCCTGGCGGTCACTAGTCTGTGGATCGTCGGCGAAACGCCGGAAACCTACCCCAGCGGCCTGTAAACGACGGAGTCAATGCGGATGACCATCCCGGCCGACGCGGTGGCAAGCCGGCCGAGGATCGTCACTTTGACCATGAATCCGGCGCTCGACGTCGCGACGAGTATCGACGTTGTGCGGCCGACGCGGAAATTGCGCTGCGGGGCGACTCGTTATGACCCGGGCGGCGGGGGGATCAACGTCGCCCGGATCGCCCGCGTGCTGGGCGAATCGGTGTTCGCGGTGTTTCCCGTGGGTGGGTCACACGGTGGGCACCTCACGGCGCTGCTCGACGAGGTGGGTGTCGCCTTCGCGATGATCCCGATTGCCGGGGCGACGCGAGAGAGCTTCACCGTCAACGAAATCAGCACCGGTGAGCAATACCGGTTTGTGCTGCCGGGGCCCGAGCTGACGGCGCGCGAGCACCAGCGCTGCCTGCGCGAACTGCGGATGGCCGCGCGGTCGGCGGAATTCGTGGTGGCCAGCGGCAGTCTGCCGCCCGGGGTGCCGGACGACTATTACCAGCAGGTTGCCGACATGTGCGGGCAACTGGGCGCGCGGCTGATTCTGGACACCTCCGGCGGCGGCTTGCGCCACGTCTCCTCCGGGGTGTTCCTGCTCAAGGCCAGTGTGCGGGAGCTGCGCGAATGCGTCGGCCGACCCCTGGTTGACGAGGCCGAGCAGGTGGCCGCCGCCCACGAACTGATCGACGGCGGCCGGGCGGAGGTGGTGCTGGTGTCGGTGGGGTCCGAGGGCGCCGTGCTGGTGACGCGGCATGCAACTCAGAGGTTTTCGGCGATCCCGATGCCGAGCGGCAGCGGTGTGGGCGCTGGTGATGCGATGGTCGCCGCGATCACCGTGGGGCTGAGCCGTGGATGGACGCTGACCAGGTCCGTCGGCCTGGGGATCGCGGCGGGCGCGGCGATGTTGATGACACCGGGTACCGCGGCGTGCGAACGTCGGGATGTGGAGAGGTTGTTCGAAACCGTCACCGAGCCCGTGAACATCTGACGGATCTGCCCCGCAATTCCCTCCCAGATGGGGCCAAACGGCCCCTCCGCGGGGCGCGATCCCGCTCTAACCTGGAACTGATCACAGTCATTCAGGAGCGACATGAACCAGGTGGACGCCAAGTCGGTGGTGGTAGGCGTTAACGGCTCGATGGCCGCGGTGAACGCCGCCACGTGGGCGGTCGATGAGGCGGTGGGCCGCCAGCTGCCGCTGCGCCTCGTCTACGTGATGGCCCCGCGGGAGACGCGGCACTCGCAGAACGCCTCCGACTGGGAGATTGAGCGGGGAGAGATGGCGCTGGTACAGGCCCAGAACGCAGCGCTCGCCGCGGCACAGGACGACGGTATGCACGTCGAGATCGATATGGCGGTCATGTCGGGGGATCCCGCGCAGGTGCTGGTCGATGAGTCTGTGTGCGCGGCGATGGTCTGTGTGGGAACCGCCCGCCGGGGCAAATCGTCCGACGGGTTGCTGGGTCCGACCGCCGCCGGGCTGGTGGCCCGCGCGCACTGCCCCGTGGCGGTCATCCGCACCAACCCCGATGGGTCGCCGACGGAGCTCGGTGTGATCGCCGTTGTCCTTACCGACGACCCTGACAACGATGACGTGGTGCACCAGGCCATGGAGGAAGGGCGCCGCCGCCACGCCACCGTGCGGCAGATCGATCGGCGTCTGGACAGCTGGGTGCGCCGCTACCCGGACGTGGCGGTGCAGACTGTTGCCACCGGTACCGGGTTGCGGCCGGCTATGCTGGAGGAGAAGGCAGGCAGCGCAATCGAACTGGCTGTGGTGGGGGGTGCCGACGCCGACCGGATCGCCGGGCTGGCCACGCCCAACTGCCATCCGATTGTGGGCTATCCCGACTGTTCGGTGCTCGTGGTCCGGCACTGAGACCGGCCCGTTCGGTACGTTAGGGGTGCTCAATCGGTCAGGAGGGGTTCGCTCATGGTGAAGGTGTTCCTCGTCGACGACCACGAGGTGGTCCGGCGCGGACTCGCCGACCTGCTCGCATCGGACCCTGAGCTCGACATCGTCGGCGAGGCCGGCTCGGTCTCCGAAGCGAAGGCGAGGATCCCGGCGTTGCGGCCCGACGTCGCCGTGCTCGACGTGCGCCTTCCGGACGGCAACGGGATCGAGTTGTGCCGCGACCTGTTGTCCGATCATCCCGACCTGCGTTGCCTGATGCTGACATCGTTCACCTCCGATGAGGCGATGCTCGAGGCGATCCTTGCCGGGGCCAGCGGTTACGTGGTCAAGGACATCAAGGGGATGGAGCTGGCCCACGCCATCAAAGAGGTGGGCGCCGGCAAGTCCCTGCTGGACAACCGTGCTGCGGCTGCGCTGATGGCGAAGCTGCGCGGTGCCGCCGAGCGCGACGACCCGCTGTCCGGCCTCACCGAGCAGGAGCGAACGCTGCTGGGACTACTCAGCGAGGGGTTGACCAACAGGCAGATCGCGGCCCGGATGTTCCTGGCCGAGAAGACCGTGAAGAACTACGTCTCGCGGCTGCTGGCCAAACTCGGCATGGAGCGGCGAACTCAGGCGGCGGTGTTCGCGTCGAGGTTGAGTCAGTGGTCGGGCCAGCCGGGCGGCCCGTCGGCGCCGCCGGCGGACCGGACCCGCCGGTAGAGATGGCGTTATTCCGATAGTCTTCACCGTGGAGGTATCGGGTCACGTGCCCAGCAACGAACGCAACTCGGCTGTCGCCGGACTAGGCCAGCGCGGGCTGGTCAGCAAGATGTACGGCGAGGTCGACCAGCTGCCCTCGGCGCGCGACCAGATGGAGCACCTGCTGCGCGTCTTCGCCGAGATCGGGTCGGATCTGGACCTCGACGTCACGCTGAACCGGATCGTCACCGCGGCCATGGGGCTGACGTCGGCCGCGTACGGTGCCGCGGCCCTGCGGGATCCCGAGGGCAACATGCTTTCGTTCGTTCACCAGGGCATGGACGACGGCACCATTCGGCGCATCGGGCACCTGCCGGTGGGCAGGGGTG